>CP128857.1:4303270-4610646 GCA_030388725.1 Prodigiosinella aquatilis | reverse complement strand
GCGGAGCCAGGAAACACGCCGTCGTTATCTGGACAAAATTGATGCACAGGCCGTGAAGTGGAAACGCCGTGCACACTTATCCTGCGGTAATCTGGCCCATACGGTTGCTGCCTGTTCCGCCATGCAGAAAAAATCTATTCTGGATTTTACCCGGGTCAACGTGGGGATTATTACCGCATACAGCGATATGTTAAGTGCTCATCAGCCCTACGCGTTTTACCCTGACCTGATTAAACGGGCACTAGCGCAACTGGGGCACAGCGCCCAGGTTGCCGGCGGCGTACCTGCCATGTGTGACGGTATAACACAGGGACAGGACGGTATGTCATTGTCTCTGTTTTCCCGGGATTTGATTGCACAGGCGACGGCCATATCACTGAGCCACAATACATTTGATGCCTCACTGCTGCTGGGCGTGTGCGATAAAATTGCTCCTGGTCAGTTGATTGGTGCGCTGTCTTTTGGTCACTTACCAACCGCGTTTGTACCATCAGGGCCGATGCCAACCGGGATCAGCAATAATTATAAAGTGAAAATACGCCAGCAATATGCGGCGGGTGAGGTTGGTAAAGATGCGTTGCTGCATATGGAATGCGATGCTTACCATGCCCCGGGAACCTGCACTTTTTTCGGTACTGCCAATACCAATCAACTGGTATTTGAAGCTATGGGGCTGATGTTGCCCGGCTCGGCATTTGTTCCCCCGGCCGATCCTCTGCGTGAGGCTCTGACGATAAAAATAGCAGAGCATATTGCTGCTATCAGCCATAACAATGCGCAATACCGCCCTTTGTCTAGCGTGCTGGATGAAAAGGCTCTGGTGAATGGATTGGTTGCGTTACTGGCATCGGGAGGAAGCACTAACCATTCCATTCATATGGTTGCAGTGGCTGCCGCGGCTGGTTACATCCTGAACTGGGATGACATCGATGCTCTGTCGCAAGTCGTCCCCTTATTAGTGAAGATGTATCCGAATGGGCCAGCTGATATCAATGAATTTCAGCGGGCTGGCGGGGTGCCTACCTTGATGAAAGCGTTGGCAGAACGTGATTTGCTGCATCTGGATGCCACTCCGGTCTTTGGTAGCCTGTCCGACTATATGAAAGTGCCCCGGCTGGATGGCGGACAGATAACCTATCATCCGGCTACAGACTCTATGAATTCTGATGTCATTGCGCTTCCTGGTGAGCATTTCAGTGCACACGGCGGACTCAAGGTGGTGGGAGGTAATCTGGGCCGTGGGATCATTAAAGTCAGTGCGGTTGCCCCGGAGTGCCGTTTTATCGAAGCGCCGGCCCGGGTGTTTGAATCACAACATGATGTCGAGAGCGCTTATCACGCCAATGAGTTCACGCAAGATGTCGTGATTGTGGTCCGGCACAATGGGCCCGCGGCCAATGGAATGCCTGAGCTGCATAAGTTAATGCCGATACTGGGTAATCTGATGAAGGATGGGTTGAAGGTCTTTCTTGTCACGGACGGACGGTTATCCGGTGCGTCGGGTAAGGTTCCGGCGGTACTTCATCTCTGCCCGGAAGCAAAAAAAGACGGGCCATTATGCCGCCTCATTGATGGCGATATCATTCGGATTGATGCAGACAGCGGGCAAATTGATGTCTTGGCCGATCTATCTGACCGTGTAGCATATCATCCAGATTGGACGGCAGAGCAGGTAGGCTCGGGCCAGGAATTGTTCTCGGTGTTTCGTCAAGCCGTTTCCAATGCGGAACAGGGCGCGACAATTTTCCGTTTTTAGTAAAAGCCGATAGTGATTCACCGGTCGGGTGAATACGGCTATGCCGGGAAAGAGAAGCGCGTGTCGGGGATTATGGCAGAGGCTATCTGAGGACGAGGATACTCAACGGCTTGTTGCGTGTCCTGACATCTTTATACGTTCAGGGCATTTCCCCTGAACGTATAAAAGCATAGCGGGATTACTGCGGGTTTGATTGCAGTGTCAACAGCAACCCTTCTCGTCGCATCCGGGTCGCTTCATCCGGCAGATGCAGGCGATCCAGCGCATCCGCGCACCAGGCGTAATCATAGGCATCCGGCCGTATTTCCAATGCGGCGCGGAAGGCATCTACAGCCTGTTGCCATTCACCGTGCTTCATCAACAACTGCCCCAGCGTACTGTGTAGTAACGGTGTGGCACCGTGTTGTTTAAGCAATTGACGCAGTATTTTTTCCAGTTGATCAGGGTTTCCGGTTTTGATGCGTGGCATGAGTAGTATCAGACGCTCGTCATACTGGCGTTTCAGACCATCCACAATAATCTGTTGGGCGGTATCGGGGTCGTCACATTGGATTAAATGTTCCGCCATTGCTATTTGTAACGTCAGCTCCTGACGCGTTTTCCGGCTCTGGTTTTTCCACCATTGCCTGAGTCCCTCGCTACCCCCTTCGGACATGGCCTGATTCATCAGCCCAATGGTTGAACGTTGCTGGAGATCCTGTAGTTGTTGTTCATCGTGCAACTGAATTTTGCGCATGGCGGGCAGAATATCCAGCAACGCGCTGTAAGCGCCGGTACGCAGGAACGCCTGTTCCGCTAGCCGCAGCACTTCCGGGTGCCGTGGGGCGACTTCCAGCAGATGATCAATACCGTGACGGGCAGCATGATCTTCGTTGCGAGCCAACTGGATACGCACGCGGGTGATATCCACCGGAAGCTGATTGGTATCCGCAATTTCTGCTGCACGCTCCAGATATTGTTTGGTACGGAAGTCATCACCACGTTGCTGAGCCGCTTCTGCCGCCAACAGATAATTTACCACCGGTTGATCGGCATGATCGGCATTACGCATTAGTAGTTTTTCTACCTGTAGATAATCGCCTTCGGCCAGTTTAAGTAACGCCGCCTTGGTTTGCTTACGGGCTCGACTGCTTTTGCGTCCGATAAACCAGCCATGAGTACGTGAACCGGTACGAAAAATCCGGCGCAGCAACCATTCGATGATCAGGAAAGCCAGCAAAAACAGAACCAGCATAATCACCAGACCGGTAACGCTGGTTTCAACGTTGTAGTTGTCGGTCTGAATCAATACATAACCCTGATGCCCCGCCATCATCGGGCCAACGACGATACCAGCGATGAGCACGATAAACAGCAACAAGACCTTTAGCATAATCAGCCCTCCTGCGGCGTGGCTGACGGCTGCGCCAGCAGGTTACGGACTCGGGTCTGCATGACTTTTTCCAGCAGCGCCTGGCTTTCCAGCTCGGTGGGGACATCCATCGAAATGGATTGCTTGCTCAGTGCATCCAACTGTTCCAGGAACGCTTTAGTGCTGGGATCGTTGTCATCAAAATAGGCCCGGACCCAAACAGCAGCGGTTTCCAGCGACTGTTTGTAGATTTCGTTCTGGTGACGGGGAATGGCCTGGGCAGCTATTAACAGGCGCGAGCGAATATTTTCACGCAGGTAAACATCTTGATTCGGTGCCAGCAATGGCTCGGCGGTACTGTCACGACGACGGATAGTAATGAAATCCGAGAGGAAGTTATGCCAGCTTTTGATCAGGTTTTGCCGCCATTCGCTCAAGGAAGCCGATACCGCAGTGTCGTTGTCGTCCATGGGCGCTTCATCGGTATCGTTATCCGCCAGACGCAGATTGTCTACCTGATCGGCCAATTGGTTAACTTTAAGAATGATGCCGTCAAAATCAATCTGGTTGACAGCAGCCAGCGTACTAATGTCATGCGTTAACGCGCGGCGCACATCAATCAGGCTTGGATCGTGCATGTCGGCCAGACTAATATCGGCACTTTTCAGCAATGCGACGGCGGTCGTCACGTCTTTATCACTCCAGAGCTTGCGGCCTGCCATTTTCACCAGAAAATCAGCCTGCGCCAATAACCAGGTTTGAGAGTCGCCATTGGAGATTGTCGCCAGTTTTTCCCGCATTTCATCCGACTGGCGAGTTAATGTCGCAATCTGCTGTTCTGCCGCGCTCTGCGCTTTGCCTTGTTGCGCCTGCGTCTGCTGCCATTGCTGCTGTTCCTGCTGATATTGTTTTTGCATAGCGGCGATCCGGGCTTGCAGGAGATCAATATTGGCGGACTGACGTTGTGCCTGTTGATGTATGTAGTAGTAAAGACCGCCGCTTAACCCTAATGCGATAACGATTGCTGTTATACCCAGAAGCACACCGTGGTGTTTGGGGACAGGGGTCAGCGGTTTTTTCTGTTCTTTCTGCGGATGTACGGGTTCAACCCGTCCGACAACCTCTTCCGGAGGGGGCGGGGGGGTAATGTGTTCCGTCATAATGATACCTATGATCAAGGTTATTGTAGTGCGCGCATCAGCGCATCGTTATCCGCATTATCGGCGATCCGGATATCACTCCAGCCAAGCTCTCGGGCCAGATCGGCCAGACGCTCGCTCACGACAATCACTCGGCAACACAGCAGCCAGGATGTCCGATAATAATCAGGTACTAAAGTATATAGCTGTTGCAGCATTTCTCCGCTGGTTATTACCAACGTATTAATGTTTAACGACTGCCAGTGCTGGCTCTGCTCCATACCATTATAAAAGACCGGATTACGCTGGTAGCATTCACAGTAACTGACGTCGGCGCCGCGTTCTTGCAGTGTGTTGCCAAGCAGTTCCCTACCACCGTTACCGCGCAACAGTAACGCCCGTTTGCCGGCCACGTGCTGTAATGAAGGCAGTTGCAACAGGGTTTCACTGGTTTCCCGTTCCGATGGATATTGCACGGGCAAGCCGCTAACGGTATGCAGGGATAATCCGGTAGTGCGCCCCACGGCATAGTAGGTTAACGCTTTAGGCCATCCGGTTCCGGTACGGACCAACACCGGATTAGCATGATCCGCTACCTGCTGGGAAAGGACAATAACCAGATCACCAGGATGTAATGCAGCAAGCATGCTCGGCAACTGGGATAATTCCCGGCCAGGCGAAAAATCAATCAATGGACTGTGATAAGCTGGCAGACCGGCCAGACAGAGGCGGGCTACCAGTTGCTCACCTGCAGGAGAGGGACGGGTAACCAGAATCGTCATGATGGCGTGTCCCCATAAACGGCTTGTAAAATGGTTTTGGCACCTCGGGCTAACAACTCTTCCGCCAGATTGATGCCAATCTGTTCTGCATACTGCAAGTTGCCTCGGCGTTCACTCCGGATAATGCAACTGCCATCCGGTGCGCCGACCAGCGCCCGTAGCCACAGCGTCTCACCTTCCAGTTCGGCGTAACTGCCAATAGGAACCTGACAGCCTCCTTCCAGTCGCGTATTCATGGCGCGCTCAGCCTGTACCCTTATTGCTGTTTCTGTGTGATTGAGTGGTGCCAGCAGCATGCGGGTATGCTCATCATCCAACCGACACTCAATACCAACGGCACCTTGCCCAACCGCGGGTAACGACTCTTCCGGGCTTAATGCACAACGAATGCGACTTTCCAGCCCCAGACGTTTCAGACCGGCGACAGCCAGAATAATGGCGTCATATTCGCCACTATCAAGCTTCGCCAGCCGTGTGCCGACGTTGCCACGTAAATCACGGATGGTCAGATCGGGGCGCTGCGCCCGCAACTGACATTGACGGCGCAGGCTAGATGTTCCGACACAGCTTCCAGCGGGTAAATCCGTCAGACCAGAATAGTGATTGGAAACAAAGGCGTCACGGGGATCTTCGCGTTCACAGATCGTGACCAGACCCAGGCCTTGAGGAAATTCAATAGGAACATCTTTCATGGAGTGTACGGCGATATCTGCGCGTTTTTCCATCAGGGCCAATTCTAACTCTTTGACGAATAAACCTTTACCACCAACTTTTGCCAGCGGTGTATCCAGCAGAACATCACCGCGGGTGATCATTGGCACCAGATCTACGCGTAAACCGGGATGGCATGCCTGTAGCCGATGTTGGACATACTGAGCTTGCCATAGGGCGAGTGGGCTCTGTCGGGTGGCGATTCTGAGAATATTGTCTAACATGCTTGATACCGTTTTTAGCATTTTTAGCCATCGTACCATTGATGGCGCGCTGGTGTCAGTTGCCTGGCATCTGCAATTAAGGACAAAAAGACGGAAATGGGAGGATGCCCGGCTGGTGATAAGGTAACAAGAAAAGGCAAGAATGTAGTCACAGGCGAAGCAGCAATAAGCGCGTCTAACTTTCTTTACTTTCTTTACGCCCTTTCAGCAAGGTGTTAGATTGATCACGTTTCCAGCAATAATCTGTCAGACATTCTTCCAATACACCTTCAGTGGCAGAAGCGGAATAACGGTATTTTTTGTAAGCACTGGGATAAGCAGGCGAAACGTCTTGTACTTCTATATCGAGACACTGAAGCAGAGACTGGATGCGATTAACCAACTACGTGTTGATCGTGCTCTTGGAGCGATGAAACCCGTTTTTCAGCAGGTTTACAGTCTTCTGCCAGTTTTATTACATCATCATCATCCTCTGATGCCGGGTTATCTTGAAGGTAAGGTTCCGCATGGTATCTGCATGTTCACGCCTGATGAAAAACAACAACACTATCTCGACAGTGTAGAACTGAAATGGGGCGAGTTGTCTTGCCCTGATACTCGGGGCGAGTTGCCTATTACCGGCGTTTATTCCATGGGTAGTACCTCTTCCATTGGCCAAAGCTGTCGTTCGGATCTGGACATTTGGGTATGCCATCAGTCCTGGCTCGACAATGAAGAGCGTCAACACTTACAGCAAAAATGTTCACTGCTTGAAAAATGGGCTGCTGCCCAGGGTGTGGATGTCAGTTTTTTTGTGATGGATGAAAACCGCTTCCGTCACAATGAAAGCGGTAATCTCGGTGGTGAAGATTGCGGTTCGACCCAGCATATTTTGTTGTTGGATGAGTTTTACCGTACTGCTGTACGCATGGCTGGCAAACGTATCCTGTGGAATATGGTGCCGGTGGACGAGGAAGCCAATTATGATGAATTCGTGCTCTCCCTTTATGCGCAAGGCGCACTGACACCCAACGAATGGCTGGATTTGGGGGGACTGAGTACGTTATCTGCCGAAGAGTATTTCGGCGCCAGCCTGTGGCAACTGTATAAAAGCATCGATTCGCCTTACAAGGCGGTGCTGAAAACCCTGTTACTGGAAGCGTATTCCTGGGAATACCCTAATACCCGGTTGTTATCCTCCGAGATTAAAACTCGTCTGCACAACGGTGAAATTGTCTCTTTTGGGCTTGACCCTTATTGCATGATGCTGGAGCGCGTCACCCAGTATCTGATCGCTATTGATGACTCGGCTCGCCTGGATCTGGTTCGCCGCTGTTTCTATCTCAAAGTGTGTGAAAAACTCTCCATTGAACGCGCCTGCACGGCATGGCGTCGCCAAATCCTGTTGCAATTGGTGCAGGAGTGGGGATGGGGAGAAGAACGCATTCTGATGCTGGACAACCGCGCCAACTGGAAAATCGAACGGGTACGTGAAGCTCATAATGAGCTGCTTGATGCGATGATGCAGAGTTATCGTAACCTGATCCGCTTTGCTCGTCGCAATAACCTGAGCGTGAGTGCCAGTCCGCAGGATATTGGCGTATTAACCCGTAAACTGTATGCCGCTTTTGAGGCGTTACCGGGTAAAGTGACATTGGTTAATCCACAGATCTCGCCGGATCTGTCAGAAGTTAATCTGACCTTCATTTTTGTGCCGCCAGGACGTGCCAATCGTTCTGGTTGGTATCTGTACAATCAGGCTCCTTCCATGGATGCCATCGTCAGCCATCAGCCGCTGGAATATAACCGTTACCTGAATAAACTGGTGGCCTGGGCTTACTTTAATGGTCTGCTGACGCCAGCAACGCGCCTGCATATCAAGGGTAGTGAACTGTGCGGGATTGACAGATTGCAAGAGCTGGTTGCCGATGTCTCCAACCATTTCCCACTGCGTGTACCCGCACCGACACCTAAAGCACTATATAGTCCATGTGAAATCCGGCATTTGGCGATTATCGTTAATCTGGAACATGATCCGACGGCGGCGTTCCGTAATCAGGTGGTTCATTTTGATTTCCGCCAGTTGGATGTTTTCAGCTTTGGCCAGCAGCAGCAGTGTCTGGTGGGGAGTATCGACTTGTTGTATCGCAACTCCTGGAACGAAGTGCGTACCTTGCATTTCAGCGGTGAGCAATCAGTATTGGATTCACTGAAAACCATTCTCGGCAAGATGCATCAGGATGCGGCGCTGCCGGAATCGCTGGAAGTGTTCTGTTACAGTCAACATCTGCGTGGACTGATTCGGACCCGGGTACAACAATTGGTTTCCGAGTGTATTGAGTTGCGTTTGTCCAGCACCCGTCATGAACCGGGTCGCTTCAAGGCGCTGAAGGTTGCCGGACAAACCTGGGGGCTGTTCTTCGAACGTTTAAGTGTCTCGGTGCAGAAACTGGAGAACGCCGTGGAATTCTACGGCGCCATTTCCAATAATAAATTGCAGGGATTGCCAATCCAGGTGGAAACCAACCATGTCCATCTGCCACCAGTGGTTGATGGCGTCGCCAGTGAAGGTATTATCCAGTTTTTTTTCGAAGATCAGTTAGATAATCAAGGGTTTAATATCTATATTCTCGATGAATCCAATCGGGTGGAAGTCTACCACCACTGTGAAGGCAGTAAGGAAGAACTGGTGCGCGATGTCAGCCGTTTCTACTCGTCGTCGCACGATCGTTTCACCTATGGTTCCAGTTTTATCAATTTTAACCTGCCTCAGTTCTATCAAATTGTTCAATTGGATAACCGTACACAAGTCATTCCGTTTCGTAGCAGTGCATTGACACATCTATGTGTGACACCTTCGTCGGAAGATAACGCGTTGATCATGAATCAGCGATTACAAATGCTCTGAGCTTTTTGTCTGTTATTCAGCCCGAAAAAGGTATCACGATGGATAGTGCGTAGCGGAAAACGCTGACCTTTACCCGTGCTCGGACATATATGCATCAGCGCACGATCAGTTGAAACGAATGGTTTCACCAGCCTGAGTCGAGCAGGCGCTGCTCAGCAGTGACAAAAATTCATCGCCATTGCGATTACAAATCCATTTTTGATCGAGATAATCAAAATGGTAGCCGCCGCCTTTGGTGGCCAGCCAGATTTGATGCAGTGGTTCCTGCCGGTTGATCACAATTTTGCTGCCGTTTTCAAAACTCAGTGTCATCACCCCGCCGTTAGTTTCATAATCGATATCGGCATCGCCATCAAATTGGTCCAGTGTTTCCTCCAATTGACGCATCAGTGTGTCGGCTAATTGATGAAACTCGCTATCGTTCATATTCGATTCCTATTGATTTTCATGATCCACCTGCGATTATAGAGAGCATACATCGATGAGTGACAGGTTTTAACGTTATGATAAATCTATTTCGCCATGTGTGCCTGGCATTAACTGTACTGGCACTGGCTGGTTGTGGCCTGAAGGGGCCGCTTTATTTTCCGCCGGAGAAATCGAAAGCGCCTGCGCCTGCGAAGACCACGCAGCAGCAACATATAACAAAAACACCGCAACAATCACCTGTCCAGCAATAATGGTGATATTGCGATTGGTCTACCATCATTTTATAACAGGTCACGATAGTGTGTTTACCGCGTCCGGTTAAGTCAGCGGAGTCAGGATAATGCAGTTCGCCAAAATGCACGGTTTGGGCAATGACTTTATGGTTGTTGATGCCGTTACGCAGAATGTCTATTTTTCACCTGAGTTGATTCGACGTTTGTCGGATCGGCATTATGGTGTTGGCTTTGATCAACTGCTGGTGGTTGAGCCACCTTACGATCCTGAACTGGATTTTCATTACCGTATTTTCAATGCAGATGGTAGTGAAGTGACTCAGTGTGGTAATGGTGCCCGTTGTTTTGCCCGATTTGTGCGGCTTAAGGGATTAACTAACAAACGAGATATCAGTGTCAGTACCCAGACTGGGCGTATGATTCTGAGCGTTACGGATGATGAACTGGTGCGAGTCAATATGGGTGAACCCAATTTTGAGCCGCAGCAGGTCCCTTTCCGCGCAGTTAAAGCGGAAAAAACGTATATTATGCGAGCAGAAGAACATACCGTACTGTGTGGTGTAGTTTCGATGGGGAATCCCCATTGTGTGATACAGGTGGATGATGTGGATACTGCGAAGGTCGATGTGTTGGGACCGCTGCTGGAGAGCCATGAGCGTTTTCCGGAACGTGCCAACATTGGGTTTATGCAGGTTGTGGATGACCACACTATCCGATTGCGTGTCTATGAACGCGGCGTGGGAGAAACTCAAGCTTGCGGTAGTGGAGCCTGTGGGGCTGTTGCGGTGGGTATTCAGCAAGGGCTGCTGGCCGACAATGTTAAGGTTAAATTGACTGGCGGTGAGCTTGATATTAACTGGGCAGGTCCAGGTAAGCCGTTATTTATGACTGGGCCAGCTACGCACGTTTACGATGGATCCATTCATTTATGAAAAGCGTTGAGGAGCAGGTGGAACACCGGATTTCACTCACTGACGAGATGGTTTTGCAGTTTTTGCACCAAAATCCTGACTTTTTTATCCGTAATTCACGTCAGATCGAACAGATGAGAATTCCTCATCCGGTGCGGGGCAGCGTGTCGCTGGTTGAGTGGCAGTTGGCACGCCAGCGTAACCATATAGATAAACTGGAAGAAGAAATCACCCTTCTGATGGAACAGGCCACTTCGAATGAAGCGTTGTTTAACCAGTTGCTTCAAGTGAATATGGAACTGTCCGCGGCGGACAGTCTACAGGACTTTCTGGAGCGTTTACGTCTCTGGGCGCGAACGCTGGGTTTGCTGGGAGCATCGGTACGGTTGTTCAGTGATAAATGGCACGTTGGTGCTCCTTCTGATTTTACTCATCTGGCGCTTAATCGCACATTGTTCGAGTCACTGCGTATTCAACGCCTGGGCAACGGGAATCATTATTTAGGTCCGTTGAACGGACCTGAACTGCTGCTTCTGTTGCCTGAAGCCAAGCAGGTTGGTTCGGTTGCCTTGTCACTAATGGGCCCAAATGGTGATTTGGGCCTGCTGCTTTTCAGTAGTCGTGACAGTCATCATTATCAGAAAGGGATGGGAACCGTGCTGTTACAGCATCTGTCATCAACGCTCCCCGTGCTGCTGCAACGCTGGGTTGAACGTTTATGAATCAAGCCGTATCGCCGTTACTGATACAAACGAATGCTTTCTTGCGTTACCTCAAGGTTGAACGGCAATTGAGTCCGTTGACGCAGAGTAGTTATGCGCATCAGTTACAGGTGATAACGGAGATATTGTCTGCTGTTGGGATAACGGCATGGCAGAACCTCGATGCCGCAGGCGTACGCTCGGTGGTGACGCGCAGTAAACGTGACGGATTACAGTCTTCCAGTCTGGCATTACGCCTTTCCGCGCTGCGCAGTTTTCTTGACTGGCTGGTGAGCCGGGGGGAGCTGGGCGCAAACCCGGCCAAAGGGGTTTCCACCCCAAGGGCCGGGCGCCACCTTCCCAAAAATATGGATGTAGACGAAGTGAACCGTCTGCTGGACATTAACCTGAATGATCCACTGGCTGTGCGTGATCGGACAATGCTGGAAGTGATGTATGGCGCCGGGTTGCGTCTGGCCGAATTGGTCGGCATGGATTGCCAGCACGTAGATCTGGACGGCGGCGAAGTGTGGGTGATGGGTAAGGGCAGTAAAGAGCGTAGATTGCCCATTGGCGCGACGGCCGTCACCTGGCTGCGTCGCTGGCTGGAACTGCGTGAGATTTATGATCCGCAGGATGATGCGGTGTTTGTTTCCAGCCTCGGGAAACGCATTTCCATGCGTAATGTACAGAAACGTTTTGCGGAGTGGGGGGTGAAGCAGGGAGTCAACAGCCACGTTAATCCACATAAACTGCGCCACTCTTTTGCCACCCATATGTTGGAGTCCAGCGGTGACCTGCGTGCGGTGCAGGAGCTATTGGGGCATGCCAACCTTTCTACCACCCAGATTTATACCCACCTGGATTTCCAGCATTTGGCATCAGTGTATGATGCCGCGCACCCACGCGCCAAACGAGGAAAGGGTTGATGCATTTCTACCGCCCGCTGGCTGCAATTTCAGCCATCACCTTTGATCTGGATGACACACTGTATGATAACCATGATGTGATACGACGTACCGAGCAGGAATCCATCCACTTCCTGCAAGAACACTATCCTGTGTTGAGGCATATGCAGGCTGTTGATTTTCAGCGTTTACGCGCAGAGCTTCGCGCCCAGGAGCCGGAAATTTACCACGATGTCACTCTATGGCGCTGGCGTGCGGTGCGGTTGGCGCTCATCCGTCACGGCGTCAGTGAAGCGGAAGCCTCGGCAGGTGCGAATGTCGCGATGGAGAACTTTGCTTATTGGCGTAGTCGTATTACCGTTCCACAGTCAACCCATGACACACTTGGCGCACTGGCCGAACACTGTCCATTAGTCGCCATTACCAATGGTAACGCCGATCCGTATGCCTGCGGGCTGGGTGATTACTTTCAGTTTATTTTGCGAGCCGGCCCGAACGGTCGTGCAAAACCTTTCAGCGACATGTACCACCTGGCAGCGGAAAAACTGAACCTCCCTGTAAAACAACTGCTGCATGTCGGTGATGATCTGACGACTGACGTAGCGGGCGCCGTGCGCTGTGGGATGCAAGCTTGCTGGGTTAACTTGCGTGAAGGAAATCTGATGCATATCGATGACACCCGGTTATTACCACATATTGAAATTTCCCGGTTGGAATCGCTGACAGCATTGCTATAATTCTTTTTATTGTGCTGTATGAATAACCAGTAAAATGTGTATCCTTTGTGATTATACGTTTTTCCGCCAACGGATAACGGTGCTATGGACGTCTCTGACCTGCTTGATAGTTTGAATGATAAACAACGCGATGCGGTAGCTGCTCCGCGCCATAATGTGCTGGTGCTGGCTGGCGCGGGCAGTGGTAAAACACGAGTCCTGGTACACCGTATCGCCTGGCTCCTGACGGTAGAAAACCGCTCACCGTACTCCATTATGGCCGTCACCTTTACCAACAAAGCGGCGGCCGAGATGCGCCACCGTATCGATCAGCTTATCGGCACCAGTCAAGGTGGGATGTGGATCGGCACCTTTCATGGTTTGGCGCATCGCTTGTTACGGGCTCATCATCTGGATGCCAATTTGCCGCAGGACTTTCAGATCCTCGATAGTGAAGATCAACTGCGTTTGCTCAAGCGTCTGGTCAAAGCGCTGAACCTGGATGAGAAACAGTGGCCGCCACGGCAGGCCATGTGGTACATCAACGGGAAAAAGGATGAGGGGCTGCGTCCTCAGCACATCGAAAGCTATGGCAATCCGGTAGAGCAAACCTGGCAGCGAATTTATCAGGCTTATCAGGAAGCGTGCGATCGCGCCGGTCTGGTAGATTTCGCCGAGCTGTTGTTGCGGGCCCACGAACTATGGCTGAACAAGCCACATATTCTGCAGCATTATCGCGAGCGCTTTCACAATATTCTGGTGGATGAGTTTCAGGATACCAATAGTATTCAGTACGCTTGGATCCGTCTGCTGGCGGGCGATAGCGCCAATGTGATGATTGTCGGTGATGATGATCAGTCCATTTATGGCTGGCGAGGCGCTCAGGTCGAAAACATTCAGCATTTTCTGCGCGACTTTCCCGATGTTGAAACTATTCGTCTGGAGCAGAATTACCGTTCTACCAGTAATATCCTCAATGCGGCGAATGCGTTAATTGCCCATAACGGTGATCGTCTGGGGAAAAATCTGTGGACTGACGGTGTCGAGGGTGAACTGATTTCCCTCTATTGCGCGTTTAACGAACTAGATGAAGCCCGGTTTGTGGTTAATCGCATCAAAGTGTGGCAGGAAGCCGGTGGTTCGTTAACCGAGAATGCCATTCTTTACCGCAGTAATGCCCAATCACGCGTACTGGAAGAAGCGTTGATTCAACAGAATCTGCCTTACCGTATTTATGGTGGTATGCGCTTTTTTGAACGACAAGAAATCAAGGATGCGTTGTCTTATCTGCGTTTGATTGCCAACCGTAATGATGACTCCGCCTTTGAGCGTGTGGTGAATACGCCGACACGTGGCATTGGCGACCGCACGCTGGATGTGGTGCGCCATGCGGCGCGTGACCGTCAGATCACGATGTGGCAGGCCAGTCGTGTTCTGTTGCAAGAGAAAGCGTTGGCAGGCCGTGCGGCTTCTGCATTACAGCGTTTTCTGGAGTTGGTGGATGCGCTGGCCTATGAAACAGCCGAATTACCGTTGCATGTTCAGACAGACCGGGCCATCAAGGATTCCGGATTGTGGAATATGTATGAGCAGGAAAAAGGTGAGAAGGGTCAGGCGCGGGTAGAAAACCTGGAAGAGCTGGTGACAGCAACGCGCCAATTCAGCTATCAGGAAGAAGATCAGGATTTGATGCCGTTACAGGCATTTCTTTCACATGCGGCACTGGAAGCGGGTGATGGACAAGCTGATGCGCACCAGGATGCGGTGCAGCTTATGACGTTGCATTCCGCCAAAGGTCTGGAGTTTCCGCAGGTATTCATTGTTGGCATGGAAGAGGGCATGTTCCCCAGCCAGATGTCGCTGGATGAAGGTGGACGTCTTGAGGAAGAACGACGCCTGGCATATGTCGGTGTGACTCGTGCCATGCAGAAGTTGACCCTCACTTATGCGGAAACCCGGCGTTTATACGGGAAAGAAGTGTATCACCGCCCATCGCGTTTTGTCGGTGAACTGCCAGCGGAGTGTGTGGAGGAGGTGCGGTTACGAGCCAGTGTGTCGCGCCCGGTCAACCACCAGCGATTGGGAACCCCGGTCAGTCAGAGTGACAGCGGCTTTACCTTGGGGCAGCGTGTGCGTCATGCCAAATTCGGTGAAGGGACTATCGTCAATCTGGAAGGAAGCGGCGAGCATTGCCGGATTCAGGTGGCGTTTCCAGGGCAAGGCATCAAATGGCTGGTCGCCGCTTATGCTCGTTTGGACGCGATATAAGAGGCCTGTACCCGACATGGAATAGCGTCAATCAGTTCAGGTAGTGAGAGACCGGGTAACGGTGGAAGTAAGATTTTCCTGGGGTTTTATCTCCCTCCCTCCGGGCCATGAGTATGACCGGCAATGGACATTGTGTAGCAACGGTTTTCCCCAGCATTTACTGATCCGCCCAGATGATTTGGTCCGTGTCTTTTAGTAGCGCGAAATGGTTGCCAACGGTGCTCATGACCGGAGGTGGAGCACCGGTCAAGATATTGTTGCGTTAATAACCTTTCTGCGTGTTGACAGCCTTTTTCATCTCGGCGTAACATGCGCCCATCATTATTTCCGGAGGACCCACGCCTTGGACACACCCAGTCGATGCTGGCTCAATAACCTACTGATTAGGTACAACCACTAAGGCTATCCTCCGCTGTATGCTGATAGCCTTAGTGGTTGTCAGCGATATCATCTGTGTCGCGTCGAGTCAGAACCGTCGAACGGTCTGAAACCTGATGGTGACCTTTCACCCCTGTTTCTGTGTTTCAATCGCGTTTTGTCCATCTCTGTTACGTTTAGGGAGCTGGCCTATGCTGAGCGCATTTAAACTGGAAAATTGCCGTTTATCTCGTCTGGAACTGGATGACACCGACGATCTCACCTTATCACTCTGGGTTGATTTGGTTGAGCCTGAGGATGACGAGCGAGAACAAGTACAAAACCAATTGGGGCAAAGTCTGGCAACCCGGCCAGAATTGGAAGACATCGAGGCATCGGCCCGTTTTTTTGAAGATGAAGATGGCTTGCATATCCACTCCTTCTTCTTCTATGAAGATGCTGACGATCATGCAGGAAACTCTACGGTCGCTTTTACTATTCGTGATGGTCGTTTATTCACGCTGCGTGAGCGCGAGTTGCCTGCGTTTCGTCTCTATCGTATGCGAGCCCGCAGTCAGATATTGGTCGATGGGAATGCTTATGAACTGCTGCTTGATCTGTTTGAAACCAAAATTGAACAGTTGGCGGACGAAATTGAGAACATCTACAGCGATCTGGAGGCCCTAAGCCGGGTCATCATGGATGGCCACCAGGGCGACGAGTATGATGATGCGCTTTCTACACTGGCGGAATTGGAAGATATCGGTTGGAAAGTTCGCCTGTGTCTGATGGATACCCAACGGGCGCTGAACTTTCTGGTGCGCAAGGCCCGGTTACCGAGTGGTCAGTTGGAACAAGCGCGTGAAATCTTGAGGGATATCGAATCACTTTTGCCGCATAACGAATCCCTGTTCCAGAAGGTGAACTTCCTGATGCAGGCGGCGATGGGCTTCATCAATATTGAGCAGAACCGCATTATTAAGATTTTTTCCGTGGTGTCTGTGGTCTTCTTGCCACCGACGCTAGTGGCATCCAGCTATGGGATGAACTTTAAATTTATGCCGGAACTGGAGTGGTCATTTGGTTATCCGGGAGCGCTGGCATTGATGTTACTGGCGGGTTTGGCCCCCTACCTCTATTTTAAACGTCGCAACTGGCTGTGACCGTGGCGTATACCTTCAGCAGCGTGCGTCATACCTGACTCGTCTGCTTGACTACGGGAATGGCGTTTCTGTCGAGATACTTCATTCCCGTGCCTACCCTGGCGATTTCATTTTTTATCCGTTTTGTACTGCGTTTAAGCTGGATTTTCATGTCCTGGAACAGGCTATCCGTTTAGAATGAAATCACTGTCTTATTTTTGTCATGGGTAATGTGCATGGAGAAAACCCCCGTGCTACTGCAATGGGGCATACTGCTATCGGTATCGCTGATTCTGGGATTCGGTTTACAAATTTATCATGTGCCGGCAGCGTTGTTGCTGGGACCGATGCTGGTGGGCGTCGTGATGGGATTAAATGGTTCCACCATTCGTATTCCCCGCCTTTTTTTTTACGCCAGTAACGCCGTACTTGGGTGTCTGGTGGCGCAAAGTCTCTCTTTGTCCATTCTGCGTCCATTATTGAATGAGTGGCCGCTGGTACTGTTTACTCTATTGGCGACATTGGTTATCAGCGGCTTGTCCGGATGGTGTCTGATGCGTTACAGCGAACTGCCCGGTACGACGGGAACCTGGGGAGCGTCACCGGGCGGTGCTTCCGCCATGGTTGCCATGGCCGGTGAATTCGGGGCAGATGTACGTCTGGTGGCGTTTATGCAGTATTTGCGCGTACTGATGGTGACGGCGTCGGCGGCATTTGTCGCCCGTTTTAGCCTGGGGGATAGTTCGGCAGGTAACCATGCCATGACGCTCTGGTTCCCGGCCCTTGACTGGCGTTTCCCTGCCACACTGTGTATGGCCTTTAGTTGCGCCTGGGTTGCCCGCCGGTTGCGAATCCCTTCTGGTCAGTTGTTGGGCCCGATGATTGTCGGTTCAATACTGCATTCGACCGGTACATTGGCATTGCAGACACCCGAGTGGCTGCTGGCATTAGCGTATTCGTTTATTGGCTGGAGTGTTGGCCTCTGTTTTATCCGCCCAATCTTCCGGCTGGCATTACGCACTCTGCCGCAAATGATGATCTCGATAGTGATGTTAATGCTGCTGTGTGGAGGGATGGCGTTTATGCTGACTCGTTTATTACCGGTGGATATGCTGACAGCTTATCTGGCAACCAGTCCCGGTGGGCTGGACTCTATCGCGATTATTGCCGCAGGAAGCCGGGTGGATATGGCTTTCGTAATCGCCATGCAAACGCTGCGTCTGTTTTCCACCCTGATTTTCAGTCCGATAATGTCGCGTTATATCTCACGCCACGCGATCCCGCACGCGACGTAACTTACGCTGGGTATAGAGTGCGTCAAGGATGAAAATGGCCAACGCTGTCCAGATAAAGGCGAAGGTGAGCAACTTGTCGCGAGTCATGGTTTCACCGTAAACCATGACGGCAAGAAGCAGTGTCATGGTCGGGCCGATATATTGGAAAAATCCTAGTGTAGACAGACGCAGGCGCATCGCCGCTGCGGTGAAAAACAACAAGGGAACGGTGGTGATGATCCCGGCGAGGGCTAACAACAAATTCAGTGATAGTGGATTCTGCATCAGGTGGCTGCTCGGTGAGTCCGCGATCATGAACAGGTAAATGAAGGCGGCGGGCAATAGCCACAGCGTTTCAATCAACATCCCCGTTTGTCCATCAATACCGATTTTCTTACGCAGCAGACCATAAAACCCAAAACTGAAAGCCAGCGCCAGGGCAATTACTGGTAATGATCCGAATTGCCAGAGTTGCACCAATATTCCACATACCGCCAGTGCGACTGCCAACCATTGCATGGGGCGGAAACGTTCCCGCAGAAACAGCATTCCCAGCATGATATTCACCAATGGATTGATAAAATAACCCAGACTGGCTTCCAGCATATGGTTGTGATTGACCGACCAGATATAAACCAGCCAGTTACTCCCTACCAACATGGCAGTGACCGCCAGTAATAACAATTGCCTGGGTTGTTGGCAGGCATGCCGCACCTGACGCCATTTAAGGCTGATACTCAGCAGGATGATCATAAAGAAAAACGACCAGATGATACGGTGCGCTAGTATCTCCGTTGCCGGAATCTGTATAAGTAATTTGAAGTAGACTGGAGCAATGCCCCAGATAAGATAGGCGCCAAGCGCGAAGAGGATCCCCTGACGGGTTTGTTGTACTTCCATGAATGATGGCTCGGTATAAAAGCGAGTAAACCGTGATTTTACGCAAAAAACGGTCTTTTTCCATCGCAACATACCCAGCGGTATCTTATCCGTTGCCATCGCATGTAACGGCGGGATCGCTACTAGCCAACAATATATGTCGCAGTGGCGCTAGCGATATGTAACTGTTGTTCATTGTGAAGTTCAGCGCGTGCAACCGCAATTTTATTGCCTCCACGCAGTAAGTGACTGGTAATGATGAAGCGCTCACCACGACCAGGACGCAGATAATCCACACGCATGTCAATCGTGCCCATGCGCGACAAGCGGTGATGAAATTCCGCTTCATTGATGGTTTCATGGCGCAGCAGGGTATTCCCCACGCATACCAGCCCGGCCGCAACATCCAGCCCGGCCGCAATCACACCGCCATGCAAAATTTGCTGCAAAACGTTGCCTATCATTTTGTCCTGACGGGCGAAAGTGAGAGTGGCGTGATCCTGGGCAAACTCAAGCAACTCTAATCCCAGTGCCTGATTGAAAGGCATTTGATAAATAAAGATATCACTGACACGCTGGCGAACAATATCCTGACTTAACAACACATCTGGCATGATGTTTTTCCTGTGGTTTTGTTGGCATGAATAAATAATAGGTTGAGGTCAGAGAATAATGATAACAAAAAGTTAATTATTTGTTTGTTTTGTGATGCATTTTGTCGCTTTCCGGAAAAAGTTAATAACTGGCAGGATAGTGATTCACCGACGGTTTATCTGTGTACAATATCGTTCTGAATCTACGGGATATCATCATTATCAATCGGGGGAAATACACCCATGCGTAAACGAATGGGGATTGTGATGGGGCTACTGCTGGCAGCAAATGCCCAGGCAGAGGAAGCAAAAGTACAGAAGATTCATGATGATCCCGCGGTCCGCGGTAGTATTATTGCTGGCCTGCTACAGGAGCATGATAGTCCTTTCGTTCTTTATCCTTATGAAAGTAATTACGCGCTTTATACATACACCAGCGATATCAATAAACAGTCTATTCAGAGCTATAAGTGGGCTAATCATGCTCGCAAAGACGAAGTGAACTTCCAGATTAGTCTTGGTTTTCCGTTGTGGCGTGGCATTGCGGGGGATAATTCTCTGTTGGGTGCTTCCTATACACAGCGTTCCTGGTGGCAGATGTCCAATAAAAGTGAGTCGACGCCGTTTCGGGAAACCAATTATGAGCCGCAGCTGTTTTTAGGCTGGGCAGTGGATGACACTTTTGCCGGCTGGACACTACGGGACGTGGAATTTGGGGTAAATCATCAATCTAATGGTCGCGCAGATCCCACCTCACGCAGTTGGAATCGGGTATATGCCCGACTGATGGCTCAACATAATAACTGGCAGGTGGAGGTTAAACCCTGGATCCGTCTTACTGACAGCGATGATGACAACCCGAATATCATTCACTATATGGGACATTATCGTTTGCGGATTGGTTATGTCTGGGGTGATAGCATTTTCAGTGCGGAAGGTCGCTATAACTGGAACAGTGGCTATGGGGGTGGTGACGTGAGTTGGAGTTATCCGCTTACCAAACATGTCCGCTTCTATACCAAGGTATTTAGCGGGTATGGCGAGTCGTTAATTGACTACAATTATCGTCAGACACGTTTCGGTATCGGGATCATACTCAACGACATGCTCTGAGTTATCACCATTTCCCCTCGCTGAGAGAGAAGAGCCGTGAGCGGCGTGGTCAGTACATGCAGACAATCATTGCAGTTTTATCAAACGGCGCTGAAAATAACGCCTGTTTGTCTTTATTAAGGTCGGGGAAGGCGTGTCTACGGCAGAAGTATTGAATAAAGAAGCGCTGGCAGTACAGGTACTGCGCGAGACCTTCGGCTATCAGCAATTCCGTCCGGGTCAACAAGGGATCATCAACGCTGTTATCGGCGGGCAGGATTGTCTGGTTATCATGCCCACTGGCGGTGGTAAATCCCTGTGCTATCAAATTCCCGCCTTGGTGATGGATGGCTTGACGTTGGTGGTGTCGCCTTTGATTTCCCTGATGAAAGATCAGGTGGATCAACTGCAGGCTTACGGTGTAGCCGCCGCCTGCCTCAATTCCACCCAGACCAGGGAGCAGCAACTGGAGGTGATGACGGGTTGTCGTAATGGTCAGATTAAACTGCTGTACATCGCCCCTGAGCGCCTAACTACCGACAGTTTTCTCGAACATCTCACTTACTGGAATCTCTCATTGATTGCGGTTGATGAAGCACACTGTATTTCTCAGTGGGGACATGATTTCCGGCCGGAATACCGGGCACTGGGCCAGATTAAGCAACGTTTCCCTTCATTACCGATTGTGGCTCTGACCGCTACCGCCGACGAAACCACGCGGCGGGATATCATCCGGCTGCTGGATTTACCGGATCCGCTTATCCACGTCAGTAGTTTTGACCGGCCCAATATCCGCTATACGCTGGTGGAGAAATTTAAACCGCTCGACCAACTATGGCTGTTTGTACAAGGTCAGCGTGGCAAAAGCGGCATTATTTACTGTAACAGCCGTGCCAAAGTGGAAGATATCAGTGCCCGGTTACAGAATCGGGGTCTGAGTGTCGCGGCGTATCATGCTGGTCTGGATAATAATTGTCGGGCGCAGGTACAAGACGCGTTTCTGCGTGACGACTTGCAGGTGGTAGTGGCGACGGTGGCATTTGGTATGGGCATCAACAAACCTAACGTGCGGTTTGTGGTGCACTTCGATATTCCACGCAATATCGAATCCTATTATCAGGAAACCGGACGGGCTGGGCGGGATGGTCTGCCAGCCGAAGCCGCGTTGTTTTATGATCCGGCTGATATGGCGTGGTTGCGCCGTTGTCTGGAAGAGAAACCGGCGGGGGCGCAACTGGATATTGAGCGGCACAAGCTCAACGCCATGGGCGCATTCGCCGAAGCGCAGACGTGTCGCCGTCTGGTATTGCTTAACTACTTTGGTGAAGGTCGCCAGCAGCCTTGTGGCAACTGTGATATTTGCCTCGATCCTCCCAAACGTTATGATGGGTTGGTGGATGCACAGAAGGCGTTATCCTGTGTCTATCGTGTCGGGCAACGCTTCGGGATGGGGTATATCGCAGAAGTTCTGCGCGGTGCTAATAATCAGCGTATCCGCGAGTTTGGGCATGACAAACTGCCGGTGTATGGCATTGGCCGTGATAAGACGCAAGAACAATGGGTTAGCATTCTGCGACAGCTTATTCATTTGGGATTGCTCAACCAAAATATTACTCAGCATTCGGCATTGCAGTTAACTGAACCGGCGCGGCCTGTTTTGCGGGGCGAAGTATCGTTGCAACTGGCGGTGCCGCGCATGATTAACCTGAAGCCGCGTGCCAGTCAAAAATCCTACGGCGGCAACTATGATCGCAAACTGTTTGCCAAGCTGCGGAAATTGCGAAAATCCATCGCAGATGATGCCAATATTCCGCCATATGTGGTGTTCAGTGACGCCACGTTGCTGGAAATGGCAGAAATCATGCCAGTAACGGCCAATGAACTGCTGACCATTAATGGCGTTGGGCATCGTAAGCTAGAGCGTTTTGGCATGCTATTCATGACATTAATTCGCGATCATCTTGACGACAAGGATAACTAGTCGCAATTTGACACGGGCGATCGCTCTCCTTTCAAGGTGTTGGAGTTTGAGTCAATAGAGAAACGTATTATGTGCTTACGACTTGTGAGCGGAAGCCAACATCGTTCCTACCAGCATAAACATTGAGCCAAAAATCCGATTCAGACGCTGCATCTGGCGCGGTCCTTTCAGCCATACGGCAATCCGTGTCGCCAGCGAGGCATAGCCAATCATTACCACAATGTCCACAACGACGGTGGTTACACCCAATACCAGGTATTGCTCCGCCTGAGGTTGATGCGGAATGATAAATTGTGGGAACAGCGCGGCGAGAAACACAATGCTTTTCGGGTTGGTGAGGTTAACCAGTATGGCACGCTTGAACAGTTTACGGCGCGGCATTGTGTTAGCCAGCGTATTCAGGTCAAGCGCTCCGGCACTGCGCCATTGCTGGATGCCGAGCCAAATCAGATAGGCGGCACCTACCCATTTTAAAATATCAAACGCCATCACCGATTGGGACAGCAGCGCGCCGAGGCCAATGCCCACGAGCATAATATGAATAATCAGTCCAACCTGTAGTCCGGCAATGGAAGCTGACGCGCCACGGTAGCCGTGGCTGATGCCGGTACTCATGGTATTGATAGCGCCGGAACCGGGTGAAAGGCTTAGAACCAGTGTTGTGATAAGGTAAGTTAACCACCAGTCGAAGGTCATTGGCGAAAGCTCCCTGATTGCCATTTTTTGTGCCACAATACGCCAATGCCGATTATTGTGCTACAGCTCCCAAAGTTGCTTTATGACCACGATGGTTAATTGTGAGGGGAATGATGAGCCAGTATCTGGATCGTCTACTGAAAAGGGAAGCGCAGTTTGCCGCATTTGTCACCGGGCCGTTGCTGGATTTCTGGCGGCAGCGCGAAGAGGGTGAATTTATTGGCGTCGACAATGTACCGATCCGCTTTGTGCGTTTTACCTCAGCAGAGCACCAGCATCTGGTCGTGATCTTCTCTGGCCGGACAGAGAGCTACATTAAATATAATGAAGTGGCCTACGACCTGTTTCAGTGTGGTTATGATGTAATGATGATGGATCATCGCGGGCAGGGCCGCTCTGGTCGGTTATTGAAAGACCGTCATCGTGGTCATGTGTTGCGGTTCGGTGATTATGTCGATGACGTGGCGACGTTCTGGCAGCAACAGGTTGCCTCTGGACGCTATGTCCGCCGTTTTGCGCTATCTCATTCCATGGGCGGCACCATTCTGTCACAGTTTCTGGCGCGTCAGCCACAGGCGTTTGATGCGGCAGTGCTTTGTGCGCCGATGTGCGGTATTCACTTGCCGGTACCTCATTGGCTGGCCTGGCGTTTTCTTAACTGGGGGGAGCGTCATCCGGCGGTGCGGGACTACTATGCCATCGGCACCCGGCAGTGGCAGGCGCTTCCATTCCTGGTGAATATTTTGACGCACAGCTATGAACGTTATCAGCGTAGTGTACGGTTTTACGCCGATGATCCCGATTTACGGGTCGGCGGGCCAACGTATCACTGGGTGCGAGAGGCGCTAATGGCGGGGGAACAGTTATTGTCACAGGCAGTGGACATCACCACACCATTGCTGTTGTTGCAGGCAGAGGAAGATCGAGTGGTGGATAATCACAGTCAGGATGTTTTCTGCCAGGCGTTGGCAGAGGCCGGACATCCCAGCGCGGGTAGTGTACCTCGGGTAATTAACGGCGCTCGTCATGAAATCCTGTTTGAGAAAGATACGATGCGGGCTGAGGCCTTCAGGTTGATTTTTGAATATTTTGAATATTATCGTTAAATGCTGTTGAGCGGCGGAGCCGCCCTGCACCAGCGGAGGTTAGATTCACCCTTATGTACCCTATTGTCGCTTCCGACCTGGATGGCACTCTGCTATCCCCCGATCACACCTTATCGCCTTATGCCAAAGAAACACTCAAATTATTGACGGAATGGGGCACTCATTTTGTTTTTGCCACCGGGCGTCACCATATGGATGTGGCACAAATCCGCGATAATCTGGCGATCACTGCGTTTATGATTACGTCAAACGGCGCCCGCGTACATAATTCGGACGGTGAGTTGATCTTCAGTCACAATCTGGACAGTGACATTGCGCAGGAGCTGTACGGCATGATATTTCACCGCCCGGATATCATGACCCATATTTATCGTCATGATGACTGGTTTATTAGCCGTCCGCGCCCGGAAGAGGAGCGTTTTTTCCGGGAGTCGGTGTTCAAATACAAAATTTTTGATCCCGATGTGTTGGGAACTGATGGCGTGGGTAAAGTCTTTTTTACCTGCGAGGATCACAATAAGCTACTGCCGCTGGAAGATGCGCTCAACGCGCGCTGGGGTGATCGGGTCAATGTCAGTTTTTCCACATTGAGCTGTCTGGAAGTGATGGCCGGTGGTGTTTCCAAAGGCCATGCGCTGGAACAGGTGGCGAAAACCATCGGTTTTACTATCAAGGATTGCATCGCGTTCGGCGACGGTATGAATGATTATGAAATGCTGTCGATGGCGGGCAAGGGTTGCATAATGGCAAACGCCCATCAGCGGCTGAAAGATTTATTGCCTGATCGAGAAGTGATTAGCACTAATATTGATGATGCGGTGCCCAAATATCTGCGTCGTATGTTCCTGAAGTAAGTGTTGAACGGGCGAATAAGTGCAGGAATAGCCGTACGAAGGGCGTTCCCGGTAGGGAACCCCCTGAATGACAGAGTTAAGCGAATTTTTCTATTTTTTCTTTATGCTTTCTTTCTTGGATCATGGTCAGTGAAAGCAACAGTATTGCCAGCACACTGCCGCCGATCATCACCATGAACCCTCCGTTCCAACCGAAGAAATCAACGGTATAACCGACAATAGCGCTGGCCGCGACCGACCCCCCCAGATAGCCAAACAGTCCGGTAAACCCGGCAGCGGTACCGGCGGCTTTTTTCGGTGCCAGTTCCAGTGCATGTAGACCTATCAGCATGACCGGTCCATAAATCAGAAAGCCGATGATGATCATGCAAGTCATGTCAATCCCCGGATTGCCGGCTGGGTTAAGCCAATATACAACGGTGGCGATAGTGACCAGCGTCATGAAGAACACGCCGGTTGCGCCGCGGTTGCCCTTGAACACGTTGTCCGACATCCAGCCACACAGCAACGTACCGGGAATCCCTGCATATTCGTACAAGAAATAGGTCCAGGACGATTTATCCAGTGCGAAGTGCTTCACTTCTTTCAAATAGGTCGGTGACCAGTCGAGAATGCCGTAGCGCAGCAGATAAACGAATACGTTCGCTATTGCGATGCACCACAACAGCTTGTTGGGGAAAATATACTTTATGAAGATTTCTTTGGCCGTCAGTTCCTGTTCGGTTTTTTCGTCATAATCTGGCGGGTAATCGTCTTTGTACTCTTCAATCGGTGGTAGACCACAGGATTGCGGGGTATCCCGCATCATAAAGAAGGCAAACAGCGCTAACAAAATAGCCGCCAGCGCTGGCATATACAGTGCCGCTTTCCA
Source organism: Prodigiosinella aquatilis (assembly GCA_030388725.1). Taxonomy (NCBI): domain Bacteria; kingdom Pseudomonadati; phylum Pseudomonadota; class Gammaproteobacteria; order Enterobacterales; family Pectobacteriaceae; genus Prodigiosinella; species Prodigiosinella aquatilis. The sequence continues at coordinate 4,584,785 of CP128857.1, read as the reverse complement.
GTCATTGAACCAGAACATCCCCAGCAGAAACAGCAGCGGTGGTAGTCCGCCACCCACGTTATGGGCGCAGTTCCAGACAGAAACCACGCTACCGCGTTCTTTCTGCGACCACCAGTGCACCATGGTCCGTCCGCACGGTGGCCATCCCATGCCCTGGAACCAACCGCACAGAAACAGCAAGACAAACATGCTCATAATGCTGGAGGTCGCCCAAGGGACGAAGCCCATGAACAGCATCACCGAAGCGGCCAGAATTAATCCGGCTGGCAGGAATACGCGTGGGTTGGAGCGGTCAGATACCGAGCCCATGATGAATTTGGAAAAACCGTAGGCGATGGAAATACCGGATAATGCGAAACCCAGATCGCCACGAGAGAAACCCTGTTCAATCAGATAGGGCATTGCCAGCGTAAAGTTTTTTCTTACCAGATAGTAAGCCGCATAACCAAAAAAGATTCCCAGAAAAATTTGCCAGCGCAGACGACGGTAGTGTGGATCTATCTGATCCTCTGTGACGCGCGGACGGTGCATTGCTGGTTTAAAGATACTCAGCATAAAATCTCCCTGATGAGGTAAAGTGTTAATGTTTGTTCTATAACGCTCATAAAGGGTATCGAATGCGCTTGCGTTTAGGTGTGAGTTATCGCTCAATTGTTACGCTTTTATGAATTTTGGCGATATTTTGTGCTTTATTTAACAAAACCAAGATGATATTTATTCGTCAATAAGTGACATAGGTCATAAAATTAACAGTGATGGGGTTTTTATTTTTCGCTTTTTGCTCGATTTTGTTCTTTATCAAACATTGTGGGTTGTTTTTATGCCCAAATGAATAATGGAATGATCAAGATGAAGTGAGGCGGCTATGGGAAACAACGGGTCCTATCGTGAAACGGATGTCATTATTATCGGTGGTGGCGCAACGGGGGCAGGAACCGCACGCGACTGCGCTTTACGCGGATTACGTTGTCTTCTGCTGGAGCGTTATGACATTGCGACCGGCGCGACAGGTCGTAACCATGGCCTGCTGCATAGTGGTTCACGCTATGCGGTGACGGACGGAGAATCCGCCCGCGAGTGTATTGAAGAAAATCGTATTCTGCGCCGCATTGCCCGTCATTGTGTCGAGCCTACTGACGGCCTGTTTCTGACGCTACCGGAGGACGATCTGGCGTATCAGTCGCAGTTTATCGCGTGTTGCCAGCAGGCCGGGATCAATGCCCAGGCTATCGACCCGAAAGAGGCTCTGAGACTGGAACCCGCTGCCAATCCATCATTGACGGGCGCGGTACGAGTGCCGGACGGTACTATCGATCCTTTTCGTCTGACGACGGCAAATATGATTGATGCGTGTGAACATGGTGCGGAGGTCTTGACCTACCATGAAGTCATCGGCTTGATTCGGCAGGGAGATCGGATCACCGGTGTGCGCGTTTTCGACCATAAAAAAGGTCTTCAGTCAGAAATCCATGCCCGGATAGTGGTAAACGCTGCTGGTATTTGGGGACAGCACATTGCGGAATATGCTGACTTACGAGTACGTATGTTCCCGGCGAAAGGGGCGCTGTTAATCCTTGGTCATCGCATCAACAATATGGTGATCAACCGCTGCCGTAAACCAGCGGATGCCGACATTCTGGTACCAGGTGACACCATTTCCTTGATTGGTACGACATCTACACATATCGATTACGATCAGATAGACAACATGATCGTGACGCCCGCTGAAGTGGAAACGCTGATGCGTGAAGGTAGCAAACTGGCGCCGCAACTGGCGAAAACCCGAATTCTGCGTGCTTATGCGGGCGTTCGTCCGTTGGTGGCTAATGACAATGACTCTACCGGGCGCAGTGTGAGTCGCGGCATCGTTTTGCTCGATCACGCCAGTCGCGACGGGCTGGAAGGTTTTATCACCATCACTGGCGGCAAACTGATGACGTACCGGCTGATGGCTGAGCGGGTCACGGATAAAGTCTGTGAAAAGTTGAATCACTCCGTGGTCTGTACTACCGCCTCCCGCCCATTGCCCGGTTCCGAAGCGGTGGTATCCGATAAACCGGTGGCCGCCTCATCACTCTCCGCTCCTTTGCGTGGTTCGGCGATTTATCGTCACGGACAGCGCGCTGAACAAGTGGTCACCGGCGATCGTGTTGACAGTAGTCTGGTCTGCGAGTGCGAAGCGGTAACGGCGGGAGAAGTGCGCTATGCAGTGGAGTCGCTACAGGTCAATAACCTGATCGACTTGCGTCGCCGCACACGGGTGGGCATGGGAACTTGTCAGGGTGAATTGTGTGCCTGCCGCGCCGCCGGGCTGCTGTGCAAACTGGGACAATCTACACCGCAGCAATCGGTAGCCCAACTCAGTCAGTTTTTAAACGAGCGTTGGAAAGGTATTCGTCCGGTTGCCTGGGGTAATACTCTGCGGGAAAGCGAATTTACCAGTTGGGTTTATCAAGGATTATGCGGCTTGACCGCCAGTGATTGTCAGGAGAACAGTGATGCGCTATGACGTGGTAATTATCGGTGGTGGCCTGGCGGGATTAACCTGCGGTATCCGTTTGCAGGAGCAGGGGAAACGATGTGCCATCATCAGTGCCGGGCAGAGTGCATTGCATTTCTCCTCTGGTTCTCTGGATCTACTGTCAGCCTTGCCGGATGGTACTGCTGTCATGCAACCCGTCGATGCGTTGGCTGCGTTAGCTGAACAGGCACCACAACATCCTTACACGTTGATGGGAAAGTCCTGCATAACACAATTGATTCCCGAGGCCGAAGCATTGCTGTCACGCAGCGGTTTATGGTTGCGAGGTGAAGGTTCGGGCAACCATCAGCGCATGACGCCATTAGGAAAATGGCGCCCATGCTGGTTAAGCCCGGCAGATAGCGTTACGCGTGGTTTGGCGGGGACACCAGAATGGCGTAAGCCGCTAGTGGCGGGAATTGACGGGTTTCTTGATTTTCAGTCTCGCATGGTTGCTGGCGAGCTACAGGCACAAGGCATCGCCGCTCACAGCGGCGATCTGAAATTGCCAGTTCTGGATCGGTTGCGACAAAACCCCAGTGAGTTTCGAGCGGTAAACCTTGCCCGTGTGCTGGACCAGCCAGCAAGTCTGGTGGGGCTAACAGAAGAGTTGATGCGGCTCTCGCATGACAATGATGCCGTTATCCTGCCTGCCTGCGTCGGCCTGGAATCCTCTGCGCCGCTGGAGCAACTGCGTAGAGCGTTGGGTAAACCGGTCGGGCTACTGCCAACATTACCGCCATCAGTGTTAGGACTGCGTTTATATCATGCGCTGCTGAGCCGTTTTCGCCTGTTGGGGGGGATGTTCATGCCCGGTGATCGCGTCCTGGGTTCAGTACAACTGCCGCAGGATGTGGCGATTTATACTCACAATCACGGTGATATTCCGCTGCATGCCAGACGGGTCGTGCTGGCCAGCGGTAGCTTTTTCAGTAACGGGCTGGTGGCTGAATTTGACCAGGTTTCCGAGCCGGTGTTCGGGCTGGATGTTTATTTCCATGCCCAACGCGAAGACTGGAGCCAGCCGAATGTCTTTGCGGTTCAGCCGTATCTGCAATTTGGTGTTATTACTGACAACCAATTTCATCCCTACATCAAGGGGCAGACTCAACCTAACCTATATGCCATCGGCGCGGTTCTACAGGGATTTGATCCATTGCAGCAAGGGTGCGGTGCGGGGGTATCGATACTTAGCGCTTTATATGTCGCCGATGCCGTGCTGATGGAGGATAAGCAATGAGCCTGACAGATAACAGTTTTGAGAATTGCATCAAATGCACCGTTTGCACCACGTATTGCCCGGTCTCACGGGTTAACCCGCTTTATCCGGGACCAAAGCAGGCCGGTCCTGATGGCGAACGTCTGCGTCGCAAGGATCCGGCGCTGTATGACGAAGCGCTGAAATACTGCACCAACTGTAAGCGTTGTGAAGTTGCTTGCCCGTCGGAAGTGAAAATCGGCGACATTATTCAGCGCGCCAAAGCCAGTTATAGCGAGCATAAGCCAACGCTGCGTGATGCCATCCTGAGCCATACTGACGTGATGGGTAGTCTTGCTACGCCTTTTGCCCCGCTGGTAAATACCGCTACTGCGCTGAAACCGGTGCGTCAGTTGCTGGATAAAGTGCTGAAGATCGACCATCGTCGCCAGTTACCGAAGTACTCTTTTGGCACGTTCCGTCGGTGGTATCGTCAACAGGCAGAGACGCAGCGTCAGTACAGTGAGCAGGTCGCCTATTTCCACGGTTGTTACGTTAATTACAACCATCCTCAGTTAGGTAAGGATCTGATCCGCATTTTCAACGCCATGGGGATTGGCGTACAACTGCTGACGAAAGAAAAATGCTGCGGTGTGGCGTTGATTGCCAATGGTTTTCTAGATCAGGCGCGCAAACAGGCCAACATTAATCTGACATCGCTGGATGAAGCCATTAATACCCGCTCGATTCCAGTAGTGGCAACTTCTTCAAGCTGTACTTTTACGCTGCGGGATGAATATCCACATCTGTTAGGTATCGATAATCATCAAGTGCGTGATGGTATTGAACTGGCAACCCGCTATGTTTACCGGTTGCTGGACCAGGGGCGTGAACTACCATTGCGTAGTTTACCGTTGCGAGTGGTCTATCATACGCCGTGTCATCTGGAGCGAATGGGCTGGACCGCCTATACGCTGGAGTTGTTACGGCGTATCCCTGATCTTGAACTGATCGTGCTTGATTCTCAGTGCTGCGGCATCGCCGGTACCTATGGCTTCAAGAAGGAAAATTACACTACAGCGCAGGGCATTGGCGCGTCGTTATTTCGTCAGATAGAAGAGAGTGGGGCCGATCTGGTGATTACCGACTGTGAAACCTGTAAATGGCAGATAGAGATGTCGACCAGTAAAGCCTGTGAACATCCGTTTAGTCTGCTGGCGAGGGCATTGGCACCGGAGTCCGTCGTATAAATTCAACGTGAGTAAAAAAATGCTTTACAGATGCGAATGATAATGATTATTATTAGTGCGCGTTCCGGGAAAGCCTGATGATAATGTCCTTGCGACACATTGCGGTTTTACTGTGAAGGCACGACATTGCTCACATTGCTTCCAGTATTTTTTAGCCAGCCACGTGCTGGCTTTTTTTTACTTCTTTATTTTTTTTGGAATTTATGTTTCCTAAAATTCCCGTTCGTATTTTTTGAACAGAGCGTTGAGTTTTTTGCGCTTTCTTATTCTCTTCCTGCCGCTAGACTAAAAAAAACATCGGGAGGAACGGACCATGATTTATTTACGCAAAGCCCATCAACGTGGACACGCCAATCACGGCTGGCTGGATAGCTGGCACACCTTTTCGTTTGCGGATTATTACGACCCTGACTTTATGGGATTTTCCGCACTAAGAGTGATCAATGAAGATCGGATTGATGCCGGACAGGGTTTTGGCACCCATCCTCACCGGGATATGGAAATTCTGACCTATGTGCTGGAAGGAACGGTTGAGCATCAGGATAGCATGGGTAACAAAGAGCAGATTCACACTGGCGAATTCCAGATTATGAGCGCCGGCACCGGCATCCGTCATTCGGAATATAACGCCAGTCAGGACACGTTGCTGCATCTGTACCAAATCTGGATTATTCCGGAAAAAACCGGGCTGGCACCGCGTTATGAACAGCGGCGTTTTGATGCTCCACAGGGGAAACAATTAGTGCTGTCACCAGATGCCCGTGATGGTTCCCTTAAGATTTTTCAGGACATGACGCTGTGGCGTTGGCCACTAAAATCACAGGAACAGTCCGTCTATCAGATTCAGGCGGGACGCCAGATCTGGATTCAGGTGGTACGCGGTACAATTGAAATTAACGGTCATCAGGCGACCACCAGTGATGCGTTGGCCATCAAGGATGAAACCGAACTCTCCATCCTCGCTGGCGAAGACAGTGAAATTCTACTGTTTGATCTGCCGCCGGTATAATGCCCATTATCAGGGTAATCTCACATTACCCTGATTTTCTCGGCTTACTTTCTTACCTAATCGTGAAAATATTCACGGTTTCCTGTCATTATTAATGGTCCAATCCATCGCTTGTACCTGCCGGATGCTGGATACATATTCTGCCAATTATTTTTTTGTTAGACTCCGAAAAATTTTTCTCTTAATGGATATCAACGGATGATAAAGAAGAAAAGACCGGTACTTCAGGATGTCGCCGACCGAGTTGGTGTCACCAAAATGACGGTTAGCCGTTATCTGCGCCATCCTTCTCAGGTTTCCCCAGCGTTGCAGAAAAAGATCGCCATAGTGCTTGATGAACTGGGCTACATTCCCAATCGTGCGCCACACATTCTGGCCAGTGCCACCAGCCGGGCGATTGGCGTGTTGCTGCCCTCGCTGACCAATCAGGTATTTGCCGAGGTGTTGCGTGGTATTGAGAGGGTAGCGGATGCTCATGGGTATCAAACGATGCTGGCGCATTACGGTTACGACCCTGAGAAGGAGCAGCAGCGGCTGATGTCATTACTGTCTTATAATATTGACGGATTGATTTTGGCCGAGCGTACACATACTGTTCGTACCCGTCAGATGATTGAAGTGGCGGGGATTCCGGTAGTGGAACTGATGGATTCAGTTTCACCTTGTCTCGATTTGGCTGTCGGGTTTGATAATGTGGAGGCCGCCCGGCAGATGACGCACTATATGATTGACCGGGGTTATCGTCATGCTGTGTATCTGGGCGCACGGTTGGATGAGCGCACTCTCATGAAACGTGAAGGTTATGAGCAAGCCATGCAGGCGTCTGGTCTGGTCAGCCACTGTGTCATGAGTGAAATTGCGTCGTCATATTCGCTGGGAGGAGAGCTGCTGCGCCTGGCTCAGGCAGAATATCCCCAGGTGGATAGCGTATTCTGCACCAATGATGATCTGGCGGTCGGTGCGATGTTTGAATGTGTACGGCAGGGATTACGTATCCCGCAGGATATGGGCATTGCCGGTTTCCACGGTCACGATATTGGTCAGGCAATGGTGCCCCGGTTGTCCAGCGTTCTGACACCGCGTGAGCGCATGGGGGAAATCGGTGCTGAACGTTTGCTGGCGCGTTTGCGTGGAGAGCAGATTACGCCAGCGGTGGAAGATGTTGGTTTTACGCTGTTGGCAGGGGAAAGTTTGTAGCATCAGTCAGACGTGCGCGCAATGCTGTCGCGCAACGTTTCACCACTTGTTCCAGTGTGCCGTCAATATCCACGGTGATGACGTCATGCTCGTCTTTCCCTGGTTCTTCCAGCGCATCAAACTGACTTTTCAGCAGTTTGGTTGGCATAAAATGTCCGGCTCTGGCTTGATGCCGTTGCACAATCATCTCGATGCTCCCTTTCAGATAGAGAAAAATCATTCCCTCCTCATTACCGTTGCGAAGTCGGTCACGATAGCGCTTTTTTAACGCCGAGCACACGATGATACCCGTCTCGTTTTTGTGAAACAGGCTGTATGCCGCATCGTTCAATCGTTCCAGCCATGGAGCCCGGTCGTCGTCGTTGAGAGGATGACCACTGGCCATTTTCTGGATGTTGGCACGGGGATGCAAATCATCCCCATCAATAAATTTCGCGTTAATTACCTTGGCCAGTGCCGCACCGACAGAAGATTTCCCGCTACCAGACACGCCCATCAAAATAATACATAGACCTGACATAATTTGATCTCCATCCCAAAATGTAAATTAAATGCATCATAGTAGTTTCGGATTTTAACATGTTACCGGTATCATGGCATGGGTAACAAATGGCGTTGTGATAGGTTTCACAAACAATTAGTCATACTAAAATAATGGCTGGAAGGGATAACAAATAATGACAGATATTACCTCTACCTACAGTGCCGGCCCGTTGTTGTTGATTGCCGTTGGTGCCGTTGCTTTACTGCTGCTACTGATCATGCGCTTTAAAGTTCATGCTTTTCTGGCGTTGACGTTGGTCAGTATCATCACTGCGTTGGTCACTAAAGTCCCCTATGATAAAATTGTTTCCACCATGTTAAGCGGTTTTGGCAGTACGCTAGCCTCCGTTGCTTTGTTGGTCGGCCTGGGGGCAATGATTGGTCGTTTGCTGGAAGTTACCGGTGGCGCCAAGGTCCTCGCTGATACGCTAATCAGTAAATTTGGTGAAAAACGCGCCCCGTTTGCGTTGGGTATTGCCTCATTGCTATTTGGTTTTCCCATTTTTTTCGACGCCGGTCTGGTCGTCATGCTGCCGATTATCTTTAGTGTCGCGAAGCGGTTTGGCGGCTCGACATTAAAGTATGCTTTGCCGTCAGCAGGGGCTTTTGCCGTGATGCATGCCTTGTTGCCGCCTCACCCCGGCCCGGTTGCCGCCAGCGAACTTCTCGGGGCCAATATTGGACTGATGGTACTGGTTGGGGCCGTCATTGCCTTTCCTACCTGGTATTTCGGTAGTTATCTGTTTGGTCTGGTGGCCGGTAGCAAGTTTGTGTTGCCGTTGCCGTCATTCTTTACCGATGATGTCGACGCTGATGAAACCCATACGCCACCCCGGTTTGGTATCGTGCTTAGCGTATTGCTGTTGCCGTTGTTATTGATCTCGCTCGATACCCTGTTAAATACTTTGACGGTAGCCAAAGTGGTTAACGGTGGTGACGTATGGGTACAAAGCCTGCGTATGTTGGGTAAAACGCCGGTGGCGTTGTTGATTACGGTCTTTTTTGCTCTGTGGATTTTCAGCCGGGAACGGAGCATGAAGCACCTGCAAAAAGTGTGTGATGGTGCATTAGGCCCGGTTTGTTCAATCATTCTGGTTACCGGTGCTGGCGGGATGTTCGGCGGCGTGTTGCGCGCCAGCGGTATTGGCAACGCTCTGGCGGAGATGCTTTCCGATACCGGACTGCCAGTGATTGTGGCGGCGTTTATCGTTTCGGCGGCATTGCGAGTCGCTCAGGGATCGGCGACCGTCGCGTTGACGACTACCGCCGCATTGATGGCTCCGACGGTAGCGGCGACGGCCGGTCTGAGCCAGTTTGATCTGTGCTTCATTGTGGTTGCGATTGCCGGTGGCGCCACCGTATTGTCACATGTGAACGATTCCGGTTTCTGGCTGGTTGGCCGTTTTCTGGAAATGGATGAGAAAACCACGCTGAAAACCTGGACCGTAATGGAAACATTGTTGGGTACCATCGCCTTCCTGCTGGCGGGGCTTGGCAGTTTATTTCTGTAAGGCGGAATAGGCGGATAGTTGTGTCGTTGAACGGTGGATTCCCGTGGGGGCGGGATCCACCGTTCAAGTTACAGTTTCATATAGGCGCGCACACCATCCAGGAACATCTGGGTGGATAGCATGACCAGTACCAGTCCCATCAACCTTTCCAACGCGCCGACGCCTTTATCGCCCAACAGACGCAGGAATACATTCGACATCAGCAAAATCACAAAAGAGATACCCCAGGCGATAAACAGCGCCAGCGCCAGGTGCAACAGTTGATACGGGTACTGGTGTGACAGCAGCATCAATGTCGCCAGTATGGACGGGCCGGCAACCAGAGGAATGGCCATCGGTACCAGAAAAGGTTCATCCCCGGCTGGCAACCCGGTGGAATCCCCTTCCTGTGACGGGAAAATCATACGAATAGCGATCAAAAACAGCACGATGCCACCGGATATCGACACGGTTTCAGTGCGCAGATTCAGCACTGCCAGAATTTTTTCTCCGGCAAACAGGAAAACCAGCATAACGCCCAGTGCAATAACCATTTCCCGCATCAATACGATGCGTCGCCGTTTGGGATCCAGATGTTTTAACACCGACATAAAAATCGGCAGATTACCGAGTGGGTCCATAATTAATAGCAACAGCACGGTTGCCGAGATCATTTCGGTCATGTTAGCGGTGGACTCCTTTAATCCCTGAACATCGGGCAGTGACCGTAATATTAGGTCTACTGCTGAAAAACCTTGTGTTATCGAATAAATTCACTTGCGACTTTGTGTACATTTTGTAAGGCTGAATGTCATCACTTTAAACTATGTTTACTGCCGTAACTGGCAGCCAGACTTCTTTTGTCATCCCAAGCAGGACAGTTACCATGAAAAATGTTGGTTTTATTGGCTGGCGCGGCATGGTCGGTTCGGTACTCATGCAGCGCATGGTGGAAGAACGCGATTTTGATGCGATTCGCCCGGTATTTTTTTCCACTTCTCAGCACGGTCAGCCAGCACCGACATTGGGTGGTCAGCAGGGTGTATTGCAGGACGCTTACGATCTGGACACGCTGCGGGCGCTGGATATCGTCATTACCTGTCAAGGCGGCGATTATACCAATGAAGTTTATCCAAAGCTGCGTGAAAGTGGCTGGCAAGGATACTGGATCGACGCCGCATCTTCTCTACGTATGAGCGATGACGCAATTATTATCCTGGATCCCGTTAACCATGGCGTAATTAAGCAAGGTCTGGATAACGGTGTTAAAACCTTTATTGGTGGTAACTGTACTGTCAGTCTGATGCTGATGTCGCTGGGTGGTCTGTTTGCTAACGATTTGGTGGAATGGGTGTCGGTTGCGACTTATCAGGCCGCATCCGGCGGTGGTGCACGTCATATGCGCGAACTGCTGGTGCAGATGGGGCAATTGAACGCTGAAGTGGCTAACGAGTTAAGCGATCCGGCGTCCGCGATTCTGGATATCGAACGGAAAGTCACGGCGTTGACGCGTAGTGGATCTCTGCCAGTGGACAATTTCGGTGTACCGCTGGCTGGCAGTCTGATTCCGTGGATTGACAAGCAACTGGATAACGGTCAAAGCCGTGAAGAGTGGAAAGGTCAGGCAGAAACCAACAAGATTCTGGGTACTCAGCGTGTGATTCCAGTTGATGGTCTGTGCGTGCGTGTTGGGGCATTACGCTGCCATAGTCAGGCATTCACCATCAAGCTGAAGAAAGATGTGGCGCTGCCGGAAATCGAACAGATGTTGGCAACGCATAACGACTGGGTGAAAGTGATACCGAATGACCGCGACATCTCCATGCGTGAACTGACACCTGCCGCAGTAACTGGTACGTTGTCTACGCCGGTTGGGCGTCTGCGTAAGCTAAACATGGGGCCGCAGTACCTGTCCGCGTTCACCGTGGGTGACCAATTACTGTGGGGCGCGGCTGAACCACTGCGCCGCATGCTGCGTATCCTGCTGTAGTTTCTGTAAAACAGGTGCATTCCCTGGCGAATGCGCCTGTTGCTGTACCCCCGTTACCAATAGGCCGGATTCAGTGTTACATTTGCCACTTAGCGTTCTACTTCCGGTTTAAAATTCACACTCTTTTTCCCAGGTAATCCGGCCAGACAACCTTTCTCCGATCTGTGAGGCGTTATGGGGTGCCACAAATGCGGGTAGAATCTGACTGGCGTTGGTGGTTTTTGCCAGCATCAGTTGATCTTGCAATCGGGGATGAACGTTCCAGGGTAGCCAGCGCGCTTTTTCCGCTTGCAGCATTGCTAACGCCGGTGTGCCACGTGCGATATAGCTGCCGAAGATAAAACGGAATGTCTCGGTCTGTTGACTCAGTTCGGCAGAAAGTCCGCTTTTTGCTGTGGCATCACAGCAGATAATCACATCATCCGGCTGGTAAGGCTGTGCGGTTTGCTGGGTCAGCAGTGTGGATAGTCTGTCCTTCACATATCCGGATAATTTCGGCAACTGTAAGGTGATTTCCCGTATGATCTGCGAGCAAAACCGCGGCATGATGCCGGACTCCATCAGATACAGCGCTATTTCTGGCGCACGACCCCAGGCCGGAACTGCAATGACGGCACCTTCCCGTGCCTGTTGTAGCAGAACGGATTTCTGTTCCGGCAACGACTGAGTGCGATCACCATAGGTGGCATCAGTGATCAGTAGTGCTGCCTGCGGAGGCAGATCGAAGGGGAAGACGTTGGATTCGGTACTCCAGTCGCCAGTGTAGGTCATGCCTGTACTTTCATTCGGATGCAGCCAGATACCACCGGGTGAGTGACCATTGCGCCCGGTGATGACTTTCAACGGGCCGATATGTCCGTGCCCGTGTTCCGGCAGGGTATGGCGATCTGTTTCGGCCACTATGGTGGTGGGGATCTGCTGCCAGACCATGGCGGTGGTGTAAACTGGCGGGTTGCCCCACTGGGAACGTAGCGCCAGCCCACCACAATGATCTTCATGGGCATGGCTTAGGTAGATGGCATCCGGTGGCGGTACATTCTGGATATCGGGCAATATCCCCGATTCTGGGCCCATTCCCAGGTCCAGCAGTAAACGAAATCCGCTTACTTCAACCATAAATGCGGCAGGGTGCTTTCCTCCTACTCCACTGATTGCGGTGAGTTTCGGCATTGTGTGTCTCCTTTCACAACAGCATTATACCGGCCAGTACAAATCGCTGGCGGGTAATGTTGGACCCTCAGGGGATTCATCAACACAGTATCTGTGTGGCCAAGAAACATCAGATAACCCACCATCACGACAATGCAGATGTTTCCCCCTTAATCTTGAAAGATAATTATCGGTCTGGGGGTTTGAACCTGTGAAGAGACCAACATAATGGCGATCTGCATCCCGTAGAGTAAACTGAAGAAAGCGATAATTACACCGGCAATGCATGCAGTTGCCAGCAATGGAAGTAAGGTACATCGGGCCTAAATTAGCGGTGTAATATTACAGAATGTTGACATATCGTGCCGTATCACTGACGCTGCAACCGGATGGAACATAGAGTATATAATGCGGGCTGGCAGTATTTTTCTTTTCCCTATGAGGATGACAATGCAAAGACTGACGATTTCAATGGACGACCAACTGGCGGAAGACTTTGACGAGCTGATGACATGCAAAGGTTATGCCAATCGTTCGGAAGCGTTTCGGGATATGCTGCGCCGTGAACTGGGGGAAATGACGGTGGCAGCGGATAAAGAAGCACACTGCGTTGCAGTGTTGAGCTACGTTTATGATCATCATGAGCGCCAGCTTTCCAGCCGTCTGGCGGGTATGCAGCATGACCATCATGACCTGACCGTCTCCACCATGCACATCCATCTGAGTCATGATGAATGCGTGGAAACAGTGGTCCTGCGTGGTATGACCTCACTGGTGGAACAGTTTGCCGAATCGGTGATTGCCCAGACCGGTGTGCGCCACGGCCGTCTTAATCTGATTCCGCTGTAATGCCAAGACCCACGATTCCGTTTTTTGCGCTCTGCTGAATATTATCTCTCCGGCTGCATTGTCTTGCGGCCCAAAACACGGTGGTAACGTGCTGCAATATTAAGCCAGATCAAGAAAGTATGATTTTTTATGAAAACTTCATACGCTGTAATTAACCCACACCAGACAATCTGTTATAAATCGGCACAGTAGTTTCCCTCTCCCTTTTTGGTATCCCGTCAAGCAGACCGCCGTGGGCAGAGGCATTTCCGACCAACATATTACCGATTAAAGGATGATCCGCGTGAGTCAACTTCTCCTTGATAAGGATAACCAACCGTTGCTGGAGGACGTCCAGCGTTATTGGAGCCATCGTGCTGCCGATTACAGCCAGATTAATGTTGCCGAGCTCGCTAATGCCAAACGAGTTGCCTGGCTGAGTAAAATTACCGAATATGCGCCGAATAAACCGGTGTTGCGGGTGCTGGATATTGGCACCGGGCCGGGTTTTTTCGCGATTACGCTGGCGCTGGCGGGGCATCAGGTTACGGCGGTGGATATTACGGAAGCGATGCTCGATCAAGCCAGGGAAAATGCAGAACATCATGGCGTATCGATCAATTTTGTCCGCTCGGATGTGCATAACCTGCCGTTTGACGATGGCAGCTTTGATCTGGTGGTTTCTCGTAACGTGACCTGGAATCTGGATGCTCCACAGTGTGCCTATCAGGAATGGCGGCGAGTGTTGATGCCCGGCGGACGAATGGTGAACTTTGATGCCAACTGGTATCTGCAACTGTTTGATGAGGCCAGCCGTCTGGGGTATCTGGAGGATCGCGCTAATGCCCGTTATCTGGGGCTGGACGATCACTACGTCAACACGGATACCACTGTGATGGAAAACATCGCCCGCCAACTGCCGCTCAGCCGTGAGCGTCGCCCGCAATGGGATACTGCCGCACTGCTGCACTGCGGTTATCACAAAGTGATGCTGGATACCCGCGTTGGCGAAACGCTGTGGGATGAAACGGAGAGAGTGAATTACGCCTCAACGCCACTATTTTTGGTGTGCGCGGAAAAATAAGCCAAAGAGATCACAATGAAACGTGTTCAAAATCTGATCCTGCTGCTGTTTACCGGCTTGATGATGGCGTTTGGTTTGCCTGCGGCGGAATCCCGTCCGGATAGTACAACCACGCTGCAATACGCCAGTACCAAAGATATTCGTGATATTAACCCGCATCTTTACCGTGGGGAAATGGCTGCGCAAAATATGGTGTTTGAGTCGTTGGTCATTAACACTAACGATGGTGTAAAACCTTGGCTGGCGCAGCGCTGGGACGTTTCACCGGATGGTAAGGTTTACACCTTCCATCTGCGCCCGCATGTTATGTTCAGCGATGGTATGCCATTTAATGCGCAAGCGGTGAAACTGAACATTGATGCTGTGATGGCCAACTATCAGCGGCACGCCTGGCTGGAACTGGTGCAACAGATTGACCATGTGGCGGTTGTGGATGACCTCACTGTGGCGTTATATCTGAAAAATCCCTACTACCCGACGCTGATTGAACTGGGGCTGACACGGCCTTTTCGTTTTATCTCCCCCCGTAGTTTCATCGATGGTCAGACTAAAAATGGAGTCGGCGGCTATAGTGGTACCGGGCCGTGGCTGTTGACCCAACATGTGAAAAACCAGTACGCGGTGTTTGCCGTTAACCCGAATTATTGGGGGCGTCAGCCACGCATTTCGCGTGTGGTATGGCGAGTCATTCCCGAACGACAGAGTATGTTGATGGCACTGAAAAAGGGCGATATTCAGCTTATTTACGGTGCGGATGGCGACATGTTGAACAGTGACAGCTTTATCGCGTTGCAAGCCGCCGGAAAGTTTCATACCGACATCAGTGAACCGGTAGCGTCACGGGCATTAGTGCTCAATAGCAGTCGCCCGATCATGTCGGATCGACAGGTTCGGATGGCGCTGGAATATGCGGTGAATAAAGAAGCACTAGCGCAGGGCGTCATGTCGGGCAGTGAAAGCGTAGCGGATACTCTACTGGCGCGTAGTGTGCCATATGCCGATATCCCTGACCTGCCGATCTACCGCTACAATACGGCAAAAGCCAATGCGTTACTGGATACTGCTGGCTGGACATTGCCCCGTGGCGGAAAGATGCGCCAGAAACAGGGTAAAACGCTGCAACTGCTCTTCTCCTATAACAGTAATAATGCTGGCGAACGGGATATCGCCGAGATGGTGCAGAGTGATTTTCGGCAGGTTGGCGTGGATCTGGTGTTATTGGGTGAGGAAAAGCAGGCCTATCTGGACCGCCAGAAATCCGGTGATTTTGATATTCAATACTCGTTATCCTGGGGAAAACCTTACGATCCGCAATCTTACGTCTCTTCTTTTCGCATTCCGGCTCACGCCGATTATCAGGGGCAAAAAGGCTTGCCAGATAAGGCCGACATTGACCGTATGATCGGCGAGGTGCTGATCGCGCATAATGAAGTGGCTCGTAAATCACTGTACCGGCAGATTCTGACGACACTGGCGAATGAATGTGTGTATATCCCGCTGACCTACTCGCGGACCAAAGCGGTGTTCAGCCCACGTCTGCAAGGGGTTTCATTCAATCCCTCTCAGTACGAAATCCCGTTTGAAAAGATGTTTTTCCGCTGATTCCGGGTGGTGGATGACGCGTTATCTGTTAACCCGGCTTTGTATGATGGTGCCACTGATACTGGTGATCTCCCTGATCGCTTTTACACTGATTCGTCTTTCGCCTTCTGACCCCGCCGAGGTTGCTTTGCGGGTGAATGCCATTGTCCCTACTGATGCCGCCATCGCTGCCATGCACCATGAGCTGGGTCTGGACAAACCGTTCTGGCAACAATATCTGTCCTGGCTAAAACAGAGTCTGCATCTCGATTTTGGCACTTCGTTTGTAACCCGCGATGGCGTCTGGCAGGAGCTGATGTTGGCGTTGCCTGCAACATTGCGGCTGGCTGGCGTGGCACTGAGCATGATTCTGGTTGGATCACTGTCGTTGGCGATGTTATGTGTTGTTCGTGTCGGACGCTGGCCGGATAAGTTGTTGCGCACCTTGTTATTCCTGCTGACTGCCATGCCGAATTACTGGACAGGGTTGCTGCTGCTCTGGCTGGTGGCGTTAAAATTGGACTGGCTGCCTGTGGGCGGGATGACTGAATCCGGCGCGGTGATTCTGCCAGCGTTGACGCTGGCGCTGGGTTATCTCGGCACCTATGTGCGATTACTGCGCAATAACATGCTGAGTCATTTCAACCAACCTTATGTGACATATGCCAAAGCGCGCGGTTTGTCTCAGCGTCGTATCTTGTGGCGGCATGTGTTGGTGAATGCGCTGTATTCGCCGTTGGTGGCGCTGGGAATGAGTATTCCCAAACTGATCGCCGGTACACTGGTGATAGAAAATATTTTTTCCTGGCCCGGACTGGGACGATTGTGCGTCACCGCCATTTTCAATCGCGACTATCCAGTGATTCAGGCTTACATCCTGTTGATGGCATTGCTGTTTGTGGTCGGTAATTTTCTGATTGATATGCTGCAATTGTGGCTGGACCCACGGTTACGTCAGGGGCTGACGCGATGATCAGACGGTTGTGGCAGATATTAAAAGCGGATTGTCTGGCACAATTGAGCCTGTCTCTTCTGCTGTTGGTCTTGCTGACCGGCGTGCTGGCACCCTGGATCGCGCCACATGATCCACTGTTAGTGTCGTGGCGTGATAAATACCAGGGCATCAGCATGAACCATCTGTTGGGTGCCGATCATCTGGGTCGTGATGTGTTGTCGCGTTTGTTGTTCGGTATCCGCAGTACGGTATTTGTGTCGCTGCTGGCAATGAGTGTCACGCTGTTGGTCGGCATGGTCATTGGCGTATTGGCGGGATATTGTCGGGGCCGCGTGGATGCGCTGTTGATGCGTTTGTGTGATGTGATGCTGGCTTTCCCGGCGGAAGTGATGATTTTTGCATTGGTAGGGATGATGGGGCCGGGGTTAGGCAATATCCTGCTGGCGGTATTGCTGGTGAAATGGGCGTGGTATGCCCGCATGATTCGCGGCATCGTGCTGCAATACAGCAGCGGCCATTATATTCATTACGCCCGGCTGATTGGTGGCTCACCGCGCTATATCGTACTGCGGCATCTATTGCCAGTAACGGCGGCAGAAATGGCTCTGCTGGCGACCACCGACAGTGGTGCGGTCATTCTGATGCTTTCCGCACTTTCATTTCTTGGCCTGGGTGTTCAGCCCCCGACACCAGAGTGGGGCGCGATGCTGGGTGAGGCCAAAAATGTGATGATGACGCACCCGGAGCAGATGTTGCCCGCCGGGATTGCCATCGTGCTGGTGGTGGCCGCATTTAACTATCTGGGTGATTTTTTGCGCGATGTACTGGATGTCACCCATGATTCAGGCAAGAGGGAATAACTGAGGGAAAGGCACTCATCCTGAATATCCGATGTTAAACGTAAGGGATGTCTTCAGCCCTGTTATTTGTCTGACCGTCTTATATCACTGGCGCTAACAATTTTACTGATCGAGCAGATAGACCGTCTGACTCGTCTTAGTAACAGCGACTGGATGACGCTGAAAAAGCAGATTGAGCAACATGAACTTCGGATTGTCAGTCTGGATGTTCCGACTTCATGGCAGACGTTGTCGGATAAAGACCCCTCGCAGTCTGATCCGATCACCCGTGCTGTTATTACTGCCATCAACAGTATGCTGATAGACCTAATGACCACAATGTCGCATAAGGACTGGCTGAGCCGCCGACAGAGGCAAAAACAGGGGATTGAACGGGCGCATACCCTGGGGAAATACCGGGGAAAACAGGCCGATCTTGAGCGACACCAAAAAGTACTGTATTACCGGCAAGTAAAAAACCTGAGTATCCGGGAAACTGCGGATGCAACAGGTTACAGTGCTTCACAGGTCTGTCGGATACAGGCTCTTTATAAAGTCGGAGTGTGAGAAAAAATAGTTTTAAAATACAATAATTCCGGTTTATTAATTAGACCTTATTCTGGATAATTCTATGAAATTGTTAGAAAGTGAAATTCGCGACGTGATTTCAGGAAATAACGTCACCATCATCAGACCTGCCAATATTTATGAATGTGAACTCAAGGATAACGTATTCATTGGCCCTTTTGTTGAGATACAGAAAGGGTGTCTAATTGGTAGTGGTAGCCGGGTTCAGTCACACACATTTATCTGTGAAAACGTAACATTAGGCATGAACTGCTTCATCGGCCATAACGTGACGTTCGCAAACGATCTGTTTCATTCCGGTGCGCCGGACCCGTCACCGAATAACTGGATCACCATTTCCCTCGGAGATTCGGTCACTGTGGGAAGCGGAGCCACCATTCTGTCACCATATATATGCAGTGGTTCCGTCATTGGCGCGGGTTCCGTCGTGGTTAAACCGATAGAGATAAAAGGGATTTATGCAGGAAACCCAGCAAAATTAATCAGGCTATTATGAAAAGTAAAAGGGCCTGTTACGGCCCTTTTTATCAGAGATATATTTGCGAGTATGGTAGATATGCGGAAACGGATTCCTGTAGTTCTTTACCAACTGCTGCCCTGTATTCAGCGTCAGTGATATCACCTTTGCTAAGCAAATGACTGAGAACTTCTCTCCCCAGCCCTGACAGTATCTGTATTTTTGCAGTACTGAAATCAAACATATTATCTATCATACCTGGCTCGGGAGTTACCGGCGGCTTAGCCAGATAGGCGGGTTTAACCACACTGGTAATGATGTTCCAGTAAGAGGAAAAGTCCCTGGAAGGATCAGGGAGGAGGCCCGCCCGCAACCCTATACGGATGGTTTCCAGCCAGCTGTCATAAAAGCGTTTAACATGCAGTGAAGTCATGTGTTCAGCGCACCAGTCCTGCATAACAATTTTCTCCGGAAGTTCTGAATTCCCAGTGAAAACATTAATAACCCATTGGCTGATAATATCAAAGTAGGGAAACGCAGCACCGAAACCAGCAGTATCTACAGGAGGATTGATGACAGCGAGAGTAGGATCTTCCGTCCAGAAAAAATGTTCATACAGCTGTTTCCTGTCAAAACCTGGAACGAACGAATAATCAGGCATTTCGTAGCCGGTACAGGTAATGATGACATCATATTTTTCCTGAGTTGCGTCAACGAATTCGATACACCCTTTATCCGTGAAACGCTCTACCTGAGGTTTAACCTTTATCCGGCCAGCGGCCACGTTAGGTATGATCTTTTCGTTAACGTGAACCGCATTATTATTCGCAAGGTCTGGCAACAAACCAGATGCACGGTAGATCTGCATGTAGTCAGGCATAATGTTATCGAGATAATCGATAAATTCTGAATAATTCATGCGACTCAACATCCACCTGCCCAAATAGGAATGCATCATATCATTCGGACCAGTTCGGAATTGTCTTGGGAGGTAGAGCCCCATTTTTTTTACCGAAATACTCACTGTATTTGCATAGGGAACAAGATCTGAAGCAATATCAGCTCCACTGACACCACCACCTATGACGAGAATATTCTTCCCTTTAAATTTCTCCGGCTCGTGGTATTCCCGTGATGAGATCACCGTTCCTGAGAAGTGTTCAGCTCCGGACAAAGCCGGCGGACGTGGCTGCCAGAGTTCACCTGTTGCAATGATGACCCTGTCAAAAACATCCTCCCTGAATCGTCCTTCACAATCACTGCTGATCAACCAGCTCTCTGATGTTTTCCGGAGTGAAATCACTTCAGTATTCAGCCGGGTAGCCTCACGAATATCATCTGAGCCGGCCATCGCCGAAAGATATCCGAACACCTCCTCCACACCGGGAAATGCATCGATAGATCCCGGAGGGAAGTCCGTATAATGAAACGCATCCCGAGAATTTTGCATTCGAGCGTTACGATAAGCACCACTGCTCCTGGGGTTCCAGATCCCCCCTATCTGAGTATTTTTCTCAAACAAAACAACAGAATGACCTGCCTGAATAGCGTTGCGGGCTGATATCAATCCGGCGGGACCTGCACCGATGATCGCAATATTCATACGTGTTTTCTCCTGCGGTTGAGAAGTGTCATGATCAGCACCGGTGCCGCCAGAAACAATGTGACAATATTAGCGGCGAGCACAGCAAAATCAGAGCGTTGGATGCCATAAACAATCCATGAAATAACCCCGATGAGGAACATAATGTACATTACAAGGGAGATACCTTCGGTATTGCGCGTCCGGAGCGTTTTGATACTTTGAGGGGCAAACGCAAACGTCGTAAAAAATGCGGCAAACAGCCCAGTAAAAAGAATAGTGTCCATTTTCTTTCAGAATTCCTCGATAATTTCCTGTATATGAAGACCTGATGACAAATCCGCCAGCATCGGGGTTGATGTGCCATGTTTAACCAAGGCACACCAGTCGTCATGAAGATGAATAAATGAATCGGACCAGAACGGAAGTTCCCGTGGAGGGTCAGGTAAACGTTTCACACCGTCGAAACCAATAGTTTCAGTACCGGTCTCATTAAACAGGCTCAGGAGCAGACTGTTTTCCTGACGAGTGGTATATCGTATCTCTCCCTTCTCAAACACGATCTGCATGTGCAGCCCCAGATTCTGCCCTGTTTCAGATTTACTGGCATGAATTCTGAAATAGGCTCCCTTCTCTGAACACCCCATCACATACCCGTTATCATCCACTTCAACCAGACCATCTGATTTTTCGCCCACACGTGTTGTTAGCGCCAATGATATAAGACTGTAATGGGGGTGCGGACGATTTCCTGGACTCTCAGGAGATAAATAATGTTTACCGAAGCAGAACGGCTCCGCGCAATTGAACTTTACTTTAAATACGGCAGAAAACTGGCTCCTGTAGTTCGTGAACTGGGTTACCCCTCTAAAAGAAATCTACGACGCTGGATCCGTTTATGGGAAGCGAGTGACGGTGCTACAAAATCCATACTCCGTAAGCCTCGTTACTCTGATGTGCAAAAGCAGGCTGCTGTTGAACATTATCTTAACCATGGCTGCTGCCTGGCGTTTACCAGCAGGACTCTTGGTTATCCCTGCTGTGATGTATTGGCTCGCTGGGTTAATGAACGTCATCCCGGCAGACGGCTTATTTTCACCAGTACGATCAATCAAAATGCACCTTTTGAACCTGAGGTGAAACGTCAGGCTGTCATGGCGCTTTGTACACGGCATGTACCTGCCAGAGAAATCGCCATGAACGTTGGCATCAGTCGCACGGTATTGTACAAATGGAAAGATGAAATCATCGGCGATGAGGCTTACCAGTCCATGCGCAAACATGAAAAGCCGTCTCTTACGGAAGAGCGCGACACGCTGCGCGAAGAAGTTAACCGACTTAATCAGGAGATACGTCGACAGCAGATGGAGCTCGATATCCTGAAAAAAGCGGAGGAAATCATAAAAAAAGACCCGGGCATCAGCGTCAGCACTCTGACAAACAGGGAAAAGACGCAGATCGCTGATGTCCTGAGAGGCTCGTACCCGTTGACAGAGCTGCTGCGAGTCCTTGAACTTGCACGGAGCAGTTTTTTTTACCACCGGACAGCTCTGCGCTCGGGAGATAAATACGCGACCGTACGTATCGCAATAACAGAGATCTTCAACGGTAACTATCGTTGTTATGGCTATCGCCGTCTGCACGCTATGCTACGGCACAAAGGCCAGCGACTCTCTGAGAAGGTTGTACGCAGACTTATGGTGGAAGAACAGCTTGTGGTCAGTCGAAACCGTCGGCGCCGCTACAGCTCATACTGCGGAGAAATCGGCCCGGCACCTGACAATCTTCTCGCCAGAGACTTTAACGCGGAACAGCCTAATCAAAAATGGCTGACAGATATCACGGAGTTCCAGCTGCCGTCAGGCAAAGTATGGTTGTCACCTGTAATCGACTGCTTCGATGGTAAAGTTGTGAGCTGGTCGTTGGGTACACGCCCGGATGCAGAACTGGCGAATACCATGCTGGATGGTGCAATCAGCACATTAACCGCAGGCGAACGACCAATAATCCATAGCGATCGAGGCGGGCATTACCGCTGGCCAGGCTGGCTTAAGCGTGTGAATGCTGCCAGTCTTATCCGTTCGATGTCCCGTAAAGGCTGTTCACCGGATAATGCGGCCTGTGAAGGATTCTTTGGTCGCCTGAAAACGGAAATGTACTATGGTCATGAGTGGTCAGGCGTGACACCTGAGCACTTTATGCAGCATGTTGATGCCTATATACGATGGTATAACGAACATCGCATCAAGTTGTCGCTGGGAGCACTCAGCCCGGAAATGTACCGTCGACAACTCGGCATCGCGCAATAAAACCGTCCAAGAAAACATCCGCACCCCCAAAACGGCCATAAATCTTGGCGTTGACAGTGTTCCCTTTACCGTCCTGATCCCGTTAAGAGCAACCGGGCTTTCGCCTATAAAACAAAACAGGTCCAAGAGATGGCAGGAGAGATCGCCCAGTGCACCACTGCTCTTGCTCTGCTGGGTAGAGTCACGCCAGGTAAGGTGATGGCGAGTCAGTGCCGAATTTTTATTGAACTCTGCAGAGAAGAAATGCAGATCCCCTAATTCACGGTCTTTTATCAGCTGCATAATCGTGTCGATAACCCGGTTATACCGGTAGTTAAAGGACACGATACTGCCTTTCGGCGCAATTGTTTTAAGATAACGGGCGGAGCTTAGATCCGTTGAGAGCGGTTTTTCGCACACAAACGGGATCGGTTTATAGCGAAGAACCTCTTCAGCCACACTGATGTGGAGATGATTGGGTGTGCAGATGACGAAGCCCTGACTCATCTCCGCCAGCTGCTTCAGGTGCTGACAACGAGTTACCGGCAGGGCGCTGATCTCGCTGAGTTCGCGCATGTTATCTTCACTGACATCATACAGGGCAAGCCCGGTGACCAGCTTATTGAGGGAAAGTGCATACACATGGGCGCGGGCAATACCGCCACAACCGACAATACCAATAATCATCCCTTTAACTCCTTAAGTACGCTCAGTATTCCGTGGCAATAAGCATCATCCAGACTGCTGCTGTACTGCTTAATCGCGAACGGGTCAGCATTACCCACCAGATAACCTTTCCCAGCCTTCGCAAACATGGCGAAATCATTCGCGCTGTCCCCAAATGCGATAACGGCTTCTTTCGGGAGAGTGGTTTCTTCCATGAGAAACGAAACCGCCTGATCCTTGCCACAGCAAAGGGGGATAAATTCAACATCATAGCAATCGGGGGGATCTCCGGCGGCTGGATTACAACGGGTAAACACGACACGAACACGTCGTTCATCAGCCAGTGCCTGTATGAAGGCAAAATCACTGTCCATTGCCGGACCTTCAGGATAGTAATAACTGATTTTATAGGGTCCCTGATAATCCTCCGGTTGTTTCCGCAGGGGCATACCTTTTTCCATCAGCATGCCGACTATACCGTCGACGTTTTCACGGCTATATCCTGAACGACGTATCCGTTCAGACCAGGCGTCCGATGGGCAGAGCATGCCATTTCTTACCCAGTAGAATTCAGTACCTAGGCTGCAACAGATAAAATGGGGACTCCGTGAAATATAGCCTTTGGACTTACGCCAGGCCGAATCCAGATTAGTTCCCGTCACCCAACCTGCAAGGATGCCTTTTTCAACAGTATTGGATATAAGATAAGACTCCAGCAAGTCGACTCCCCCAAATGCCTTTTTGTCAATGGCCGAGGGGATGTATGTTTCGTCAAGATCGCAGCAAACAACAGTACTAATCACCGTTGGGAAAGGAAATTCAGATGGCCATTTTTCATTTAAAATAGTCATACAGTACCTCGATAACTCTGTTCTGTTCTTGAAGCGACATGTGGTTATGCAGCGGAAGATGAAACAATGCAGAGTGAATAATTTCAGAAGTGATGAACTGTTCAGGACTGGAATATCCTGTAGCTAGAGGGTGTTCCCCGCAATGAGAAAGGATTGGGTAGTAAATATCTAACTCAATTCCTCTTTCACGCGCAAAGGAAAACAAAGAATCACGCTCCCCCTGACAGATCAGTACAGGGAATAGATGCCAGGTATTCTGATGTTTCTCAGGCGGAAGCATTATTTTATGCGACAGCTCTGCCAGCAGAAGATGGTAGCGTGCGGCCAGCAGAGAGCGTTTCTTTGCGTTATTTTCAAAGTGCCTGAGTTTGACACTGAGCGTGGCAGCCTGCATGTTATCCATGCGGCTGTTGAACCCCCAGTCTTGGGCTTTTATATTTTTTTTACTTCAGCAAATCCATGATAGGAATATTGTCTCGCCATGCGGGCCAACTCGGGAGATTGAGTCAGTATCGCACCGGACTTGCCGAAGGAACCAATATTCTTGAGCGGGTTAAAGCTTAGAATCAGCAAGTCACAATAATTCATGAGTGACCGGATCCCGAAGCACTGTGCCGCATCCACAATAACCGGGATATCGGCCTCGCGGGCTATGCGATAAATGACATCAATATGCCGGCACGAGCCATAAAGACAGACCGGTAATACCGCTTTTGTTCTAGATGTCTTAAGGCGTGCCACTTCATCTGGAAGCATATTGAAAGACTTATCAATATTTGCGAACACCGGTACTGCCCCGACAGCCATTACAGCATTCTCAGTAGCAGCAAAGGAATTCAGAGGGACAATCACTTCATCACCGGGACCAACACCGACAGATTTAAGTGCGATTTTTAACGCATCAGTCCCGCTACTGGTGGCAATGCATGTATGTGCATCATAAAAATTGCTTAATACTCCTTCTATCTTCCCTATGTAAGGCCCGCTGGTAAAAAATCCGCTTTCAATGACATCTGAAATGATGTCCCCGCATTCCTGCCGTTCTTGACGTGAATTCAGTCTTGAGAGAGGCAGAAATGCAATATGTCCGGACTCATCATATTCATTCTCATCATTAATTCTGCGGTAAATATCTTTAAACCGTTCCTGAAGTTCATTCTCCGTTGATGCGCTGAAAACCATTTCATTTAAAACGCTGACATCGTCAAATTTTTCCATAAACACCTCCATTTGATGTGGGCTAAAAATAAACCATCGGAGGGTAATGTTTCATATTCGTATTACTAATTGGTGAATGTGATCACAATTGTATGAAGCATGTAAGTGATATGTGTCATAGTTTGGCTTATCACCATATTAATATTCTATCTCTAAAGGATTTTTTTCTGCTTCCTGAAGCCCTCAGTCTGAGTGCTTTTTGCAGTGTGAAAAGATAAAATTTTGATTAGCAATTGTGATGGATGTAACAACAGGACAATTTCGCCTCGTATTTCTAACCAAAGCCGAAAGTACAAAAACAGTCAAAACGTACAATAATTTTCGATATCCAAACTACCCCCAAACAGGTTTCCCCGCCCTGACAGAAAACGACTAACAAAAGAATCGTGCCCAGATAAACGAGCGCGAAAAAAGTGAAGATAACAACATAACCAGAGAGGTGGTGCCCATGAACGTTGCGCCCAAACAGTCATGCCAGAGATGGCGTTCGACATCGAGCGCAGAGTCGTCAGTAGCCAGATATATAGCTTATGTCAGTTATTCCCGGTGCGTTAGGCATAGGCTTTTCTTACCATAATATCAATGACCTGAGTGTCTATTCGCTGCATTGAACCACAGGCTAACGCGCACAGGTTGGCAATTGATTTATCCACATCACCAGCCACAATCCCTTCGTTGCCACTCACACCACTGCGATCCAGCGCCATCAATACCGCCTTATAAGCCGCCGTCGCGCTGGTAGACACTTTCATGGCGCAACTGTTGGCGGCACCGTCGCAGATGATCCCGCTAATATCGCCAATCATGCTGCTAATTGCCATAGCGACCAGCTCGTAGCGTGGCTCCAATAGCCAAGACATCCCGGCTGCCGCACCCATTGATGCTGTAGTGGCAGCACATAATGCTGACAAGGTTGGTAACTGACTATGAATATAAATCGCCATCAAATGTGACAAGGTTAACGCTCTGGCTAATTTTTCTTCGCTTACGCCCAGATATTCCGCCACCACCACTACTGGCATTGTCGCTGCGATACCCTGATTGCCGGAACCTGAATTGCTCATTGCTGGCAATAGCGCGCCGCCCATCCGTGCGTCAGAGGCAGAAGCGGTGCGGATCATGATATCGGACAGCAGGTCTTTAACCAGTAAGCCGCGCTCACGTTGCCGGGATAAAGTGGCGCCAATGTGCAGGCCATAGTTACGGCTTAGTCCCTCTCTGGACAAATTCTCGTTCAGTGTGGCCGCTTGCAAAATAAACGCGATCTGCTCAAAGGGGACCTCGGTCGCAAACTGGTAAATCTGTTGCGCTGTGGCTTGTTTCAGACAATAACCCTGTTGGTACGTCTCGGCATTGATAGATGACGCCGTTTCTGTCGTCGCATCAAAAAGCACGTCGTCATTCTTCACGATTCTTATCACACGGGTATGATTCCCGGTAATGGTGACAGCAACCCATTCATCGCCGTGATGAACCCGCGATTCTACAAACAGGATTTCATCTCCGGCCTGCATCCCAATATTTACTCTTCCTTGTGATAGCATCGCTTTGGCTGCCACCACCTGTTCCTGAGTAACCTGTTTAAGCACTTCCAACCCGGCTGTCGGGTTCCCTCCCAATGCACCAACTGCAGCCGCTATTGGTAATCCGACCATTCCAGTACCGGGAACCATTACCCCCATCCCATTTTTCATCAGGTTTGGCGAGACCCGTGCTTCGATACGTTCTACCGTGCCGGATAAATAAGAGGTAGCTATAGCGGATGCCAGCGCTAATGAGATGGGCTCAGTACAGCCTATCGCAGGTTTGACTTCCTGAATTAGCGCCCGAATAAATTCGTCCCACACTGCTGAATGACTAACATGACTCATAATTAATACCTTTAAATCGTGACAGCAGGTAGTAGCCGATGCCGTTAATTTATGAAAATGTCGGGAATGGAAAAATACAAAGTAATAAGCCGGTAATAATGATTATCATCAGCGGAGTACCTGGGTATTTATGCTGTGCCAGTACTTTGTAAACCAAACCAGTGAAAATTAAACAATCTATCAAACCAACTATCGGGTTACAGATTGAGGTAAAACATGGAGCCGGAGCATTTAGAATAATGGTGCTCCACGTTAAAGCACCGCGCAGACCATAATGCTGTTTTTAATCCCCTTCTGGCTATGTACATCGCACGACGCAGAGTGCGCATTACCGTGCTTTGGCCGGCTTTGCTAAGCCGAAATAAACCCCAAACATCTGGTTAGTCGGTTTCATTGTTGTTGACATGTACAGCGTTTGTGATTCGATATTTATTTCTAATAAGATAATTGAATTTATTTATTTTTTCTTCTATCAACCGGCCGGTAATTTTATCTTCCCTATAATATTACGCCGTGGCGTAGAGAATATTTTTTTAATATTACCGGCTATTTAGGGGGGACGTAGAAAATTATTCTATATAAAGCGGTTTATCCTGTATCCGTTTCTAACGATAATCCTAAAACAGGGGGATGCTATTCCCACCACTACATAAGTCGCTAGCTCTTGAGCCTCGCCATCTCGCCTGTTTGTTGCTGTTAAATAGGTTTGTATGTGCGCTTCAACTTCCTGCTCAAGGGGCAGCGTTGAGTAAAAGTACTTAAGGGGCCTGATATGGCAGCCCTTCTCTGGCTAACACATGGCAACCTTAGTAAGATTATTATGAATAACCACTACAAGCTTGAGCCGAAAGATTTTTCCAAAGTATGAATTGGGGACTACATGGGAAACGCTTTAAGCGCGAAGGCCTATGTGTGTAACAAGAACGAAATGGACTACGATCGGAAAAAACGACAACGTATTCTGGGTTACATGAGCAAGATGGTTCCGCATCTGGCTTAATGGTGGGCCCATTTACCTCGGTCTCAGTACCAGAAAATTATCGGTTTTCTGCAAAGTGCTCAAAGTACATGAGGGAATGAGATGGTTGAACTATCTACCGGGAAAGATTGGGTTTATAGGGCTCCAGAGTCGGGTAAGCTGGAAAGAATTGAAGCCTATTTTTCAAATCATGGCTACGATCCGCATCGCCATGATACCTTTGCTATCGGCAGAACCTTATCCGGTGTTCAAAGTTTTCATTACCGCGGCGCCATGCAACATAGTCTGCCAGGTAATACAATCGTCCTCTATCCTGATGAGGAGCACGACGGCCAAGCTGGAACGCAGGAAGGCTTCCGCTATCGTATGATTTATGTTGAGCCAGCCCTGATACAACAGATCCTCAAAGGTAAGCCACTTCCTTTCATCAAGAATGGGATTACCACCGACCCTCGACTTTTTCAGGCAACCAATATGCTACTGCAACAGATGGATTGCCAAATCAACCCAATGGAAGAGGATGATGCCCTTTACGATCTTGCCATTGCATTAAGCGAGACGGTAGGGCAGTCGATAACAAACAATAAATCATTTGATTATCTCGCGGCAGAACGTGCCAGAGAATATATTAACGTCTCACTGGATAGAAACATCACATTAGATGAACTTGCGGAGCAAGCAGGACGCGACCGCTGGAGCTTATCTCGTGATTTCCGATTGCTTTTTGGGACCAGCCCCCACCGTTATATAACGATGCGCAGACTGGATATTGTGAAGTCCTGTTTAATGAAAGGGGAATCGATCATCGACGCGGCTATGATCGCGGGGTTCTTTGATCAGAGCCATATGTCACGACACTTTACCAAAACATTCGGTTTGACACCGTTTCGCTGGAAATTTATTCATAGCAAAAACACCAAGCGAAACGGCACAAAAATTTAGCGCCTTTCGGATATTCTGACTGGGTGCCAGTATCTACATTATTATCTGACGTTCAATATCATTTGAAATGTGTGCCACAGGCATAATTTCCCAACCTGAGTACCTAAGAGAATTAGCGGATAACATAATGATCTTCCTTACATTAAATTGACACCAATTAAGAAATCGTATGCCATAAATACACCAGCAGATATCAACATCAGACCCATCAATCTATTCAGTCTATTAAACCATTTTTCATTAGTGATTCTTTCTCCGAGCACTGATCCGATAAAAGAATAAATACCTGGTGCGCCCGCGCCGCCTACAGAAATTAAAGCCGAAACCGTTAGAATCATACTTCCGGTGATATGAGAAGAAGGATACATCACTGTAGTTATTGGTAACACAACAAGCATTCCCTTGGGATTTAATGCCTGAATAAAAAAACCATTCCAGAAAGTAAGATTATTTCTTCTCGTAGCCTCTTTCGAACCATTTATCCCTACATAAGAGGTCATCATTTTTAACGCCAAATAAAATGTATAGATTGCACCGGCTAAAGCAATATAGGGTAAATAACGATGAGAAATCACTGCTTCTCCAGTGTAACCAAACAGCAGGAAAAGAGTAAACATTGCGAAACCTACGCCAATAAAAAAACCGACTGTTTTTTTGAAATTGCCGGTTAGTCCAGCATTCAAACCCATAAAATTAACGGGGCCGGGGCTGTACATTACACTGACAGCATAGAGAAAGATCTCCATCATAACTCCTGTTTGCTCTGTAACACTGATGCCAACAGTGTTTAACACGTTGAGATATTC
Source organism: Prodigiosinella aquatilis (assembly GCA_030388725.1). NCBI lineage: Bacteria > Pseudomonadati > Pseudomonadota > Gammaproteobacteria > Enterobacterales > Pectobacteriaceae > Prodigiosinella > Prodigiosinella aquatilis. The sequence continues at coordinate 4,554,903 of CP128857.1, read as the reverse complement.
AACTTCATGAATATTATCTGTAGATTGAATAATGTCTTTTGCTATAAATAAAAATATTTAAATACCGTGACAATGCCTTTTCGCTCCAATACGCGGAACATTGACTCAGGGGGATACAACGCCGTTCACTCTCTAAGAATAAGCGCAGCTAAAATCCCCAATTTTTCTGTTACAAAACCAAAAGTTGAATAAACTGAGGGCGATGTGCAACAACATTAACTGTGGTTTCAACGCATTCAGCTATATACCCGTCATACTTCAAGTTGCAGGTGTGTTGGCTGCGTTCGTTCACCCGAATCACTTACCTGAGTAAGCTCCTCGGGATTCACTCTCTTTCCTCCTTCCTGCAACTCGAATTATTTGGGGTATATCAAGTACCACAGAACATAATTGTGTGTTTTTCCCATCTTAATCAGAGGAATCGATCACAGTAATCAGGTTGAAGAAACGATAGTTCAGATGCTATTCGTTTTTATTGTACGTTTGTGCAATATCTGGGGACAGGTTAAGTCTGGGCCTTTTATTTAAACAAAAATAGTTATTGATCATATGATTGGCTATCTCATACGGACGCATTTAATGTTACTTATCACTCATTTAGCGGCGAACTCACTTAGGAATATTGCAAGATTTACTGCGAGCCAGCCGCGTTACACTTAGCGTCATTATCAACCGGCCGGTAATTTTATTTTCTCGGTATATTACGCTGTGGCATAGAGAATATTTTTTAATATTGCTGGATATTTATAATTAAAGTAGAAAATTATTCTACATAAAGCGGTCTATCCTGCATTCGTTATCTACCGATGGCCCCAAAACAGGGAGATGTTATTTCCACCACGGATGATTAGGCGGATTTTTTTTCGTTGTCAAAACCACACGTTTCGACTTTATCCGGTAACGTCAATGGCACGCGTACTTCCACACGGGTGAATTGCTCCGGCTCACTGACCACGGTGATGCCAACGTTTTATTCAAAAAAGAGTCCCGTTGCTTTGTATGCATCAGTCGCTAACTCTTGAGCCTCGCCATCTCGCCTGTTTATTGCTGTCAAATATCCTTGTATGTGCGCTTCAACTTCCTGCTCAAGGGGCAGCGTTGAATAAAAATACTTAAAGGGCCTGATATGGCACCCCTTCTCTGGCGAACCTGGCCGTTGAAGGCGTGGAACCTGATGGCGTGGGCAACCTTGCTTTCATTGCCAACCAGATGGGACACCAAGACTACTCAATGCTCGTGGAAGTCTCTGCGCGTTGGATAGACTTAGAGTCTCCCAGAGAACTGGATAGCATTTGGGAGAACATGAAAAATATGGCTCAAATTACCCCAAAATCACCCCCCTTAATTTGCCATTATGGTTTATAAGTGATTTATTTAAATGGAAAAAAAAGAAGTTAGCTTGCACACGCCCATGATGAATTGGTGCGTTAGTGCTGATAAATAAAGATTATTTATATAAAACCAGTAAAAACTACGCTTTAACCTACACTTTTATAACAATTTGATTTATCTGTTGTTACTACGCTGCTGTGCTGTGCTGTGCTGTGCTGTGCTGTGCTGTGCTGTGCTTTGATAGATTAGTGCATGTGGTTTACAAATCACCATGTAGTGATACCCAGGGTGAATGTATAGATTAAATGATAAACTACTCTATCCACTCGGCAAGAACTGTCTCAAGCTTCGCCAACGCCTGAATATGTTTATCTTTTGGTATGTGCCCAATATTTTGCAACTTCCATTTTACCGCTGGCAAATGCTGAATCTGCTCTTCAGGAGCGAGATTCCAGTCCGGTTGACCACTTTTGAAAGACATCAAAAAATCATAATCCCGCTGCGTGAATTGTGCTTTGAGAGCAGTAACCATTAAGTTGGGTATCGCATTGAGTTCTTCAAGAGAGACCGCATCGAATGTCATTCCATTAAATTCATTTGCGTATGGCAGAGAAATATCTTTCCAATGAGGATCTAAAATTTCTGATAACGGGCGCTTATGCCCCAATAGATAGGTGATGAAACCATTAAATATCTGGCGATCAATACCCTGCGTTTCAAGCAGCATTTTGACGTCATAAAAATCACGGGGATGTTGCCTATCCAGCGCAGCACAAAGCTTTCCACCATAGAGATCGGCAAGCGATACAACCTGAATAGCAGCGAAACCGAACTCATCTTCTACCGCCTCAACAACATCACGTTCTTCCGGGGGATACAGCGTACCTCGCGCAACAGGCGAAACTTCTATCTTTATCTGTGCCTCCTGAGAAGAAACAACAATGCGCATTTCATCAGGATTATTCGTTTGTAGTACCGCCGAAATGCCAGCCTGTTGTTGCAGTATTTCAGCAATACGCGTCAAAGCAGCCCGAACGTTTGGCAATGCCACATCTCTGCTTTCCAGCGGAATGTAAGCCAAATCGATATCAACCGATAATCGTGGGAAATCACGAACAAACAAGTTTATCGCCGTCCCACCTTTTAGTGCAAAGCATCGCTCTGATGCCACAACAGGTAATGCACTGAGCAGCAACGCAACTTGCCGATAATAAGGTGAATGCTTATCCATGCGAGATCCCTTTGCTAACAAAACTCTCTGGAACAGTGATCTGATATTTTGGGTCTAGCTTGCCACCAGATACGATCTGCCGTTTCCCAGCCCCCAAGTCAATGTTGGCTTTATCTATTCGCTTAACCCATGCATGAGCATAGTGATCGGCCAGAAACAGGTAAAGCCGGTTAGTTTGCACTGCGCGACTGGACTGTAACAACACTTCGACTTTACGCGGACTCAGGTTTACCAGCCCCTGAAACAGCTCCGCTGCGTGCTCAAATGAAAGTGAACCAGGGACTGCATTAGCAATCTCGTAAGCAGCTAATTCCAACACACTCGCTTTCAACCGCCCTCCTTTAATTTCAACCTCTGTCAGATATTTTTCGTCATGCATATTGAGCTTCTGGTTAGAAAGTAAAAGCCACTCGACATTGGGAAATTCTTTGAACCATTTTGGCAATGAAGCTTTATCTTCTACGCAAAGCCAAATCGCCTGGTGTGTTAAGTGAAGATAATGAGAGCGTCCCTGATAGGTCAGGCTAGTAAGCCCCGCCAGATGAACAGAAATCCCAAGCTGATTTTGGAGGCATAGGACGGCATCACTCCACTGAGGGTCGCGCCCACTCCGCACGTATACCCCGGCACGTAGCTTTTGTAACCAGTCGCTGTGCATATACTTATTGGCTAAAGAAGGGCTGATACCATTTTTTGTCAGCCAGGACTGTAATATCAAGGAACCTGGCGCAGTTTTCTGCAAAAGCCAGTTTAACTTTGATGACATAGATTCACCCATGGTTTAACAATATAACAAATACTAAACTACTGAGTTGATAATATGTCAATAGTGAGAGAAGTCAGTCCAACTTGATCTCTTTTTTATGGAGAAGAAGGGCCGAAAACTCTACTTTACGTCGGTACTGAACAACGGGAAGAGATCAATTCGTTATCTACCGATGGCCCCAAAACAGGGAGATGTTATTTCCACCACGGATGATTAGGCGGATTTCTTTTCGTTGTCAAAACCACACGTTTCGACTTTATCCGGTAATGTCAATGGCACACGTACTTCCACACGGGTGAATTGTTCCGGCTCACTGACCACGGTGATGCCATAGCGATGGCCGTAACGCGCTTTGATACGGCGGTCCACCAGATTCATGCCCAACCCATCGCCGCCGCTGCGTGGCTGATAGGTACCGGCATTGTCTTCTACCGTCAGTTCCAGCGTGTTGGCGTGTAATCGTCCCCGGATGCAAATATGGCCGCTTTCCAGCATCTGGGAGGTCCCATGTTTGATGGCATTTTCTACGATGGGTTGCAGTGAGAATGCTGGCAGCCGTGCTTCCAGCAGTGATTCCGGCAGCGAAATATCTACTGTCAGATGATCGGCGAAGCGCGCTTTTTCAATATCCAGATAGGCGTTGACGTGTTCCATCTCATCACTTAGCGATACTTCATCATTGCTGCGCTTGAGGTTTTTGCGAAAGAAGGTCGACAGCGATAGCACCAGATGACGGGCATAGTCTGGATTGCGGCGAATGACCGCTGAAAGCGTATTCAGCGCATTGAACAGAAAATGAGGGTTGACCTGTGCATGGAGCAATTTGATTTCGGATTGCACCAGTAACTGTTTTTGTTGTTCAAAGCGGCCAGCCAGAATCTGTGCGGACAGTAGATGCGCAATCCCTTCGCCCAGTGTGCGGTTAATGCTGGAAAACAGCTTGTTCTTCGGTTCGTACAGTTTGATCGTGCCAATCACCCGTTGCTCCTCTCCACGCAACGGGATGACCAGCGTTGAGCCCAGCTTGCAGTGGGGGGAAATGGAGCAGGTATAGGGCACCGCATTGCCATCGGCGTAGACCACCTGGTTATTATCAATCGCCCGGTGGGTGTGAGGTGACGTAATGCGCGAACCAACTTTATGGTGATCATCCCCCAGCCCGATAAATGCCAACAGTTTTTCCCGGTCAGTGATAGCCACGGCACCGACGCCCAGCTCTTCATACAAAATGCGGGCCACACGCATACTGTTTTGTTGATTGAATCCCTGTCGCAACGCTCCTTCGGCCCGTGCCGCGATTTGCAAAGCTTTGGCGGAGAATGCGGAGGTATACTTCTCAAATATTGCTCGTCGATCGAGCAGAATGCGCATAAACATAGCGGCACCGATGCTGTTAGTGATCATCATTGGCAAAGCAATGTCCTTGACCAGTTCCAGTGCCTGGTCAAACGGACGAGCCACCAGCAGGATGATGAGCATCTGTAATATTTCGGCGACCAGTGTAGTGAGCGCCACGACCAATGGCTGGAACAGTTGATCGATACGGTTACGCCGGGCCAGGCTGCGATGGAGCAGGCCACCGACCAGACCTTCCACAATAGTAGAAAGCATACAGGCCAATGCGGTCATGCCGCCCATGGAATAGCGGTGCAGCCCACCGGTTAGTCCCACCAGAAACCCTACTGATGGGCCGCCCAGGACGCCACCCAGTACGGCGCCGATAGCCCGGGTATTGGCAATGGAGTCATCAATATGCAGACCAAAGTATGTACCCATGATGCAGAACATCGAAAAAGTCAGGTAGCACACCAGCTTGTGTGGCAGACGAATAGTGATCTGCATGAGTGGAATGAACAACGGGGTCTTGCTGAGCAGATAGGCAATAACCAGATAAACACACATTTGCTGCAAGAGGGAAAGGATAAGATCGATTTGGCTAACCATCATGGAACGTACCTCACTAATCGGTGCCTGTCGATTTTACGCTTTTAATGTGGTGCGTGACATTTGCATGATCAATGTTCAGTAAAATGATGATTCATAATTTATTCCTATAATATTTCGATGCAAAAGTTTAGCTATTTCTTAAATATTTTTTGGTTTCTTGACTAAGCTATTTAAGGCTAACTTGATGAACGCATTTTTTTGTATCAGGTATCGCCGCGATCAGTGATAACCCATCAGGTTAGCCATATTTTTTATAGGGTTAGATCAATTCTTTTTTGTTACAGGGCTAAGAAATCGTTATTTGGACAATAACACTAATATCATTATTTATCCCTTTAACATATTTAATGAATTCAGATGGTTAATTAGAGGATGGATACCATGTCAGGGTTTTCTGATCATCATGTAATTGATCTCCTTTTTTCCGGCCACTATGCCGATCCTTTTGCTGTGCTGGGTATGCACGAAACTGCTAATGGTCTGGAGGTACGGGCGTTACTTCCTGATGCTAGCGATGTGCATGTCGTGGATGCCCACAGTGGGCGCAACGTGGGACATCTGATTTGTCAGGATGAACGAGGTTTTTTTTCCGCCGTAATCCCACGCCGAAAAAAACGTTTTAGTTACCGTCTGTCAGTTACCTGGCGGAAGGAAACGTATCTGATTGATGATCCATACCGCTTTGGTCCGTTGTTGCAGGATTTGGATATCTGGCTGCTGGCGGAAGGCCGTCATCTGCGCCCGTTTGAACGAATGGGCGTACATCCTGAGACTCTGGATGGCGTGGAAGGTATGCGTTTTGCCGTGTGGGCACCCAATGCGCAACGGGTTTCGGTAGTAGGGAATTTCAATTTCTGGGATGGGCGTCGTCATCCAATGCGTCTGCGTAGTGAGAATGGCATATGGGAACTGTTTCTTCCCGCTGTCCCTTTCGGCGAGCTTTACAAATACGAAATCATCGACTGTTACGACAATGTATTGCTGAAGTCGGATCCTTATGCCTTTGAAGCTCAAATGCGCCCAGACACCGCTTCTCTTATCAGTCCTCTGCCGAAGAAGGTGGCATCCTCTGTGCAGCGTCAGCAGGCTAACGATCTGCAGGCACCCATCTCCGTTTATGAGGTGCATCTGGGATCGTGGCGACGTCATACTGACAATAATTTCTGGCTCAGCTATCAGGAACTGGCCGAACAACTGGTGCCTTATGTCAAAGAAATGGGGTTTACTCACGTTGAACTGATGCCGATCAATGAGCATCCGTTTGATGGTAGCTGGGGTTATCAGCCGCTGGGGTTATATGCACCGACCCGCCGTTTTGGTACGCCAGAAGCGTTTCAGATGCTGGTAAACGCGTTTCATCAGGCGGGTATCAATGTGTTACTGGATTGGGTGCCGGGTCATTTCCCCTCGGATAGTTATGGGTTGTCCTGTTTCGATGGTACTTCACTGTATGAATATGCCGACCCGCGGGAAGGTTATCATCAGGACTGGAATACACTGATTTATAACTATGGCCGCTATGAAGTGCGTAATTATCTGGCAGGTAACGCGCTTTACTGGACGGAGCGCTACGGTATTGATGGCCTGCGCGTGGACGCGGTGGCATCGATGATTTACCGCGATTATAGCCGTCAGGAGGGGGAATGGGTGCCCAACTATTATGGCGGCAAGGAAAACCTGGAGGCGATTGCTTTTCTGCAATACACCAACCAGGTGCTGGGTCAGAATTGTCCAGGAGTGATCACCGCTGCTGAGGAGTCGACGGATTATCCCGGCGTCACGTTACCGCCGGAGAATAACGGGTTGGGTTTCCACTACAAATGGAACATGGGCTGGATGCACGACACGCTGTCCTATATGCAGCTTGATCCGGTGCATCGTAAGTACCATCACGATCTACTGACTTTCGGCATGCTTTACGCTTACAGCGAAAATTTTATCCTACCGCTTTCTCACGATGAAGTGGTGCACGGCAAACATTCGTTGTTGGATCGTATGCCAGGTGACGCCTGGCAAAAGTTTGCTAATTTGCGTGCCTATTACGGTTTTATGTGGGCGTATCCCGGCAAGAAATTATTGTTCATGGGGGGGGAATTCGCCCAGGGCAATGAATGGAACTACGACACCAGTCTGGACTGGCATCTGCTGGACGAGCCGGAGGGCTGGCATAGCGGTGTGCAGCATCTGGTGCGAGATCTCAACCACTGTTATCGCCAGCATCCGCCACTTTACCAGTGCGACTACCAGCCGCAGGGATTTGAGTGGGTGGTGGTGGATGACTGCGAAAATTCCGTTTTTGCCTTTATCCGGCGCGATGGAGAAGGTAAGGAGATGCTGATTGTCAGCAACTTTACGCCGGTGCCGCGCTATGGCTATCGTATTGGCATCAATCAGCCGGGCCCCTGGCGGGAAGTGCTGAATACGGATTCATGGTATTACCACGGCAGTAATCAGGGTAATGAAGGCGTTGTGCACAGCGAATTGGTTGGAAGCCACACCCGTGCGCAATCACTGGTACTGACATTGCCGCCATTGGCCACCTTATATCTGGTCAGGGAGGGCGAGTGACGGTACTGCGAGAAGGTCATTCGACGCCGTTAGGATCGCACTTTGATGGTAACGGCGTCAATTTTGCCCTGTTTTCTGCCGGAGCGGAGCGGGTTGAACTGTGTGTGTTTGATGAACACCAGCAAGAACAACGGCTGCCGTTGACAGGGCGTACCGGGGATATCTGGCACGGTTATCTGCCGGGCGCCCTCCCAGGGTTGCGTTATGGTTTCCGGGTTGACGGCCCGTTTGATCCGCTGAATGGGTTGCGTTTTAACCCGCACAAGCTGTTGCTCGATCCTCGAGCCAGACTGATGGATGGTCAGGTCGTGGATGATGAGATTCTGCATGGTGGTCATGAACGACGTGATGAACGTGACAGCGCCTGCGTTATGCCCAAATGTGTGGTGATTGACGACGATTATGACTGGCAGGATGACCGTTTTCCGCAAGTTCCTTGGGGAAAAACCGTGATTTACGAGGCCCATGTGCGCGGGTTGACCAAACGGTATACGGCGATCCCTTCGGCAATTCGTGGCACCTATGCGGCACTGGCGCATCCGCTGATATTGGATTATCTGACCCACCTCGGCATTACCACACTAGAGCTGATGCCCATTCAGCAGCATGCCGATGAGCCACGCCTGCAAGAGTTGGGACTACGTAATTACTGGGGTTATAACATGCTGCTGCCGTTCGCGGTGGATAACAGTCTGTCAGCCAGTGATGATCCGCTCAATGAGTTCCGTGAGGCGGTGCGGTTACTACATAACGCGGGTATCGAAGTGATTCTGGATGTGGTTTTCAATCACAGCGCAGAACTGGATATCTACGGCCCGACACTCTCGTTGCGCGGTATCGATAACGCCAGTTATTACTGGCTGAATCAGGACGGGACCTATAAAAACTGGACCGGTTGCGGCAATGTGATGCGCCTGGATCATCCGGCGGTTGTCGATTGGGTGATGGACTGTCTGATTTTCTGGCATGAAGAGTGCCATGTGGATGGTTTTCGTTTTGATCTGGCAACGGTTATGGGACGTATACCGGATTTCAGCACTTCCGCGCCATTATTTACTGTTCTGCAACAGCATCATCGACTGCGAGGTTGCAAGTTGATTGCCGAACCGTGGGATATCGGTTGCGGCGGTTATCAGTTAGGAAAATTTCCGCTGCTGTTTGCAGAATGGAATGATCGTTACCGCGATGATATGCGCCGTTTCTGGTTACACGGCACTCTGTCTCTGGGTGAGTTTGCCCGTCGTTTTGCCGCATCCAGCGATGTATTTGAACATCATGGTCGAGAGCCCTGGGCTTCGATCAATATGCTCACCGCCCACGATGGTTTTACTTTGTGCGACCTGGTGAGCTTCAACAATAAACATAACGGAGCTAACGGCGAGCATAACCGGGATGGGGCCAACAGCAATTTCAGTTATAACCACGGGATCGAAGGGCTGGATGCGGATACGGAAATACAGCTCCGACGGCGTGTCAGTCAGCAGGCATTGCTGACCACACTCTTGCTATCTCAGGGAACGCCGATGTTGTTGGCGGGCGACGAGTTTGGGCACAGCCAGCAAGGCAATAACAATGCCTACTGCCAGGATAATTTGATGACCTGGCTGGAGTGGCTGGATGCAGATAAAACATTGATTGCGTTCACTGCCGGGCTGATCAGTTTACGAAAATCGATCCCGGCACTGCAAAAGGAGTCGTGGTGGCGTGCTGACGAGAATGTCGTGCAGTGGCTGAATACACAGGGAGAGCCATTGACGCCGCACGAATGGGAACAAGGGGAGCACCGGATACAAATACAACTTTCCGAACGTTGGCTATTACTGATTAACGCTTGCCCGCAAGCATGCGACATGATCCTGCCGGAAGGCGAATGGCAGGTGTCCTCGCCGTTTGATGCAACAGAAAATCCGATTGATAACCGGATATGGCACGGAAAAGCGCATGCAGTGTGTGTTCTTGTGAAGAAGTGAAAAGGAGTCCGATATGGTTAGTGCTGAAAAAAATGATCCTATGATGCTTGCCCGACAGCTTCCACTAAAATCTGTAGCACTAATTCTGGCTGGTGGCCGGGGAACGAGACTGAAAGATTTAACTGCTCTGCGTGCCAAACCCGCGGTTCATTTCGGAGGGAAATACCGGATTATTGATTTCGCTCTGTCAAACTGCCTGAATTCTGGTATTCGGCGCATTGGTGTGATTACGCAGTACCAATCTCATACTCTGGTACAGCATATCCAACGAGGCTGGTCGTTCCTCAATGCGGAGATGAACGAGTTTGTCGATTTATTGCCCGCACAGCAACGGCATGATGGGAATGATCAATGGTATCGCGGTACTGCCGATGCCGTCTGCCATAACCTGGATATTATCCGGCGCTATCGGGCCGAATATGTGGTGATTCTGGCCGGCGATCATATCTACAAAATGGATTATTCACGCATGCTGCTTGACCACGTAGAGAAAGGCGCGGAATGCTCGGTGGCCTGCCTGCCAGTGCCGCTGAACGAAGCCAGCGCATTCGGTATTGTGAGTGTGGATAAAGATGACCGTATTGTCAGTTTTGCCGAAAAGCCGAAACAACCGACGCCTATGCCGGGTCATCCAGACAAGGTGCTGGCGAGCATGGGCATTTATGTTTTTAATGCGGAGTTTCTCTATCGGCGCCTTGAAGAGGACGTGTGTCAGTCGGATTCCAGTCATGACTTTGGCAAAGACCTGATCCCGAAAATTGTCGAACAGGGCCTGGCCTGGGCACATCCTTTTTCCCTTTCCTGTGTTACTTCCAATGAGAATGCACCGCCGTACTGGCGGGATGTTGGCACGCTGGAAGCCTATTGGCGTGCGAATCTTGATCTGGCTTCGGTAATGCCGGAGTTGGATATGTATGACCACAACTGGCCGATGCGCTCGGCGATGGATGCCATGCCTCCCGCCAAGTTTGTGCAGGATCGTTCAGGCAGTCACGGATTGACCATGAATTCTCTGGTGTCAGGTGGTTGTATTGTCTCTGGCTCGGTGGTGACGCACTCCGTTTTGTTCCCACGAGTGCGAGTGAATTCATTCTGTAGCATCGACTCTTCGGTGTTACTGCCAGACGTCACGATAGGACGTTCCTGCCGCTTGCATCGCTGTATTATTGACCGGGCCTGTGAAATTCCGGAAGGCATGATCATTGGTGAAAACGCAGAGGAGGACATCCGGCGCTTTTATCGATCTGATGAAGGTATCGTGCTGGTAACACGAGCGATGTTGGCAAAACTGAAATAGTTTACCGTTAGCGTGGCGGATAAACCCGGATGGTGTGGATAGGTCTGTGATGTGATCCAATACGAATAATAACGTGGATGCTCAAACGGGAGTAATAATGCGGGTATTACATGTATGTTCTGAATTGTTCCCGTTGTTGAAAACGGGAGGGCTGGCAGATGTCGTTGGCGCGTTGCCTGCGGCACAGATTGAGGCTGGTATGGATGTACGGGTACTGTTGCCCGCGTTTCCCGATCTGAAAAAAGGCATACCTGACACTCAGGTGGTCCGTGAACTGGATACGTTTGCCGGGCATGTGACGGTACGCTATGGGCATTTCAATGGTGTAGGAATTTATCTTATTGATGTACCGCATCTTTATGCCCGTGCTGGTAGCCCTTATCATGATACGTCGCTGTATGCTTATACTGATAACTATCTGCGTTTTGCCTTGCTGGGCTGGATAGGCGCGGAAATGGCTTGTGGCATTGATCCATTCTGGCGACCAGATATTGTTCATGCTCATGATTGGCACGCAGGATTGACCTGCGCTTATCTGGCGGCGCGTGGACGCCCGGCAAAATCGGTGTTTACCGTCCATAATCTGGCGTATCAGGGATTGTTTGAGGCCCGGCATATGTCGGAGCTGAATTTGCCGATGGAGTATTTTCATGTTTATGGTCTGGAGTTTTACGGCCAGATTTCGTACCTGAAGGCGGGGCTGTACTATGCCGATCACGTCACTACCGTCAGCCCGACTTACGCCCATGAAATTACCCAGGCAGAATATGGCTACGGGATGGAAGGATTACTGAAAGCCCGGGAAGAGGAAGGCCGCCTTTCCGGTATTCTCAACGGTGTGGACGATATGATATGGAATCCGGCCCACGACCCGTTACTGACCAGTACGTATGACCGCGATGTACTGTCGCGAAAAGCGGAAAACAAGCAACATCTGCAAACGGCTATGGGATTGACAGTCGATGACAAAATACCGGTTTTTGCCATTGTCAGTCGTCTTACCAACCAGAAAGGTCTGGATATCGCATTGGAAACCGTGCCCGAATTGCTGGATCAGGGCGGGCAACTGGTGGTTCTGGGGGCGGGAGACGCCATCTTGCAGGAAAGCTTTCTGGCGGCGGCGGCGGAATATCATGGCCGGGTCGGTGTCCAGATTGGTTATCACGAAGCATTTTCGCACCGCATTATTGGCGGCGCGGATGTCATTATGGTTCCTAGTCGGTTTGAACCCTGTGGTTTAACCCAGCTCTACGGCCTGAAATACGGTACGTTACCGCTGGTGCGCCGCACGGGAGGACTGGCAGATACGGTAGCAGACTGCTCGCTGGAAAATCTGGCCGATGGCCTGGCGAGTGGATTTGTCTTCAGCGATTGCAATGCAGCATCGCTGGCGCGGGCGATTCGTCGGGTTTTTGTATTATGGTCGCGTCCATCGCTGTGGCGATATGTACAACGTCAGGCGATGGCGATGGATTTTAGCTGGCAGGTCTCTGCTCAGGCCTATCGTGCGCTTTATCAACGTCTGTGGTAGTCACGCATCAGTGGGAAAGGAATATTATGAACTCTCCGTTTATTTATAATTCACCAACACTCAGTGTTGAAGCGCTGAAACACTCTATCGCTTACAAACTTATGTTTACCGTCGGTAAAGACCCCAGCATTGCTAATAAGCACGACTGGTTGAATGCGACATTGTTGGCGGTGCGCGATCGGATGGTAGAACGCTGGTTACGTTCCAATCGGGCTCAACTGTCCCAGGATGTCCGGCAGGTTTATTATCTGTCGATGGAGTTTTTGTTAGGGAGAACCCTATCTAACGCACTGCTGGCGATGGGGCAATATGACGATTTGAAAGCCGCCCTGGATGCCATGGGATTGGACCTGGATGAGCTGCTGGAAGAGGAGTATGACCCAGGGCTGGGGAACGGTGGTCTCGGGCGTCTGGCTGCCTGTTTCCTGGATTCGATGGCGACCATGGCACTGCCGGGGCGCGGCTATGGTATTCGCTATGAATACGGTATGTTCAAGCAGAATATTGTTAATGGTCGTCAGGCCGAGTCGCCGGACTACTGGCTGGAATACGGTAACGCCTGGGAGTTTGTGCGCCATAGCACTCGTTATAAAGTGCGTTTTGGCGGACGTCTTCAGCAGGAAGGCAGCAAAGTCCGCTGGCTGGAAACGGAAGAAATTGTTGCCTGTGCCTATGACCAGATTATCCCCGGTTATGATACCGATGCCACTAACACCTTGCGGTTATGGGCCGCGCAGGCCAGTAACGAAATCAACCTGGGTAAATTCAATCAGGGTGACTACTTCGCGGCGGTGGAAGATAAAAATCACTCGGAAAATGTGTCTCGTGTACTTTACCCGGATGATTCCACCTATTCTGGCCGTGAGCTACGTTTACGCCAGGAGTATTTTCTGGTTTCGGCGACAGTGCAGGATATTCTCATCCGTCACTGGATGATGCACAAAACCTATGACAATCTGGCTGAAAAAATTGCCATCCATCTGAATGATACGCACCCGGTGCTGGCTATTCCGGAGCTGATGCGACTGTTGCTTGATGAGCATAAATTCAAATGGGATGCCGCATGGGAGATAGTGACCAAAGTATTCTCCTACACCAACCACACCCTGATGAGTGAAGCGCTGGAAACCTGGCCGGTGGATATGCTAGGTAAAATCCTGCCGCGTCATCTGCAATTGATTTTCGAAATTAATGAACAGTTTCTGGATGATGTACAGGCACGCTATCCTGATGACAATGAATTATTGGCTCGCGTCTCCGTTATTGATGAAACGCATGGGCGGCAAGTGCGTATGGCCTGGCTGGCAGTAATCTGTTGCCACAAGGTCAATGGCGTCTCCCAGTTACATTCTGATCTGATGGTGCAATCGCTGTTTGCGGATTTTGCCCGGCTTTTTCCGGATCGTTTCTGCAACAAAACCAATGGTGTCACGCCGCGTCGCTGGTTGGCGCTTTCCAATCCGGCGCTGTCCAAAGTGTTGGATGACTCTATTGGACAAACCTGGCGTACTGACCTTAGTCAATTGGACGATTTGAAACAGCATATCGACTATCCGGCTTTTATTCAGAAAGTGCGCAAGGCCAAGCTGGAGAACAAGAAGCGGTTGGCGATTTATGTGGCAGAGCATATGAATGTCGTGATTGATCCGAATGCGCTGTTTGATGTGCAGATCAAACGCATTCATGAATACAAACGGCAATTGCTAAATGTATTACACCTGATCACGCTGTATAACCGTATCAAAGATGACATGGACTCGGAGCGTGTGCCGCGTGTGGCTATTTTTGCCGGTAAAGCGGCGTCGGCATACTACAGTGCCAAGCACATTATCAATCTGATCAATGATGTGGCGAAAGTGGTTAACAATGATCCATTGGTGCAGGATAAACTGAAGATCATTTTTATCCCTAACTACAGTGTCAGTCTGGCACAGATTATCATTCCGGCTGCGGATCTTTCGGAGCAGATTTCGCTGGCGGGTACGGAAGCATCCGGCACCAGCAATATGAAATTTGCACTTAACGGCGCACTGACAATTGGTACGTTGGATGGTGCCAATGTGGAGATGCTGGAGCATGTGGGCGAAGATAATATTTTGATTTTCGGTAACACGGCTGAGCAGGTGGAAGAGTTGCGCCGCAATGGTTACAACCCACGGATTTACTATGATCGTGATGCAGAGTTACATCGGACGCTGACGCAAATTGCCACTGGCGTTTTCAGCCCTGACGAACCGCATCGCTATGCTGACCTGTTCGATTCACTGGTGAACTTCGGTGATCACTACCAGTTACTGGCGGATTACCGCAGCTATGTGGACACACAGGACAAGGTGGATGAGTTGTATTGCGATGAGGAAGAATGGACGCGTCGTACATTGCATAATATTGCCAATATGGGATATTTCTCTTCGGATCGCACTATCCAGGAATACGCTGACGAAATCTGGCATATCAAGCCGATTAAGCTGTAGTTTCTTATCATGGAAACTATCCCCCGCGAAAGCGGGGATAGTTCATATTGGTGAGGTGATCCATTTGCCATATTCCTGATTTTTACGGTTTACCACATCGATAAGTAGCCATTTTTTCTGTAGCCTGGTCCTTGATACTGCGTAAAAAAAGGTAAATGGGTAGCGCTGGAGCATAGGGCTATTTACAATCATTACGCTTTCAGTGCTTGGCTCTCAAAAAGGAATTCTTCATGTCAAAACGTATACTGGCAGCGGTCGCAACGGTTCTTTCTTTAACCGCATTTTCGCCCGCGTTTGCTGCAACCTCTACCTCTACTTATGTGCTGCTTACTACGTCAGCCGGGAACATTGAATTGGCGCTGGACAATCAAAAAGCACCAGTATCTGTGAAAAACTTCGTGAATTACGTAAATAGCGGATTCTATAACGGCACAACGTTCCACCGTGTTATCCCTGGTTTTATGATTCAAGGCGGGGGATTTGACAGCAATATGAAACCGAAGGCGGTTAATCCGGCGATTAAAAACGAAGCGGATAACGGTTTGCGCAACCTGCGGGGTACGATCGCTATGGCGCGCACTGCTGAGAAAGACAGTGCCACCAGCCAGTTCTTTATTAATGTTGCGGATAACGCTTTTCTGGATCATGGTCAGCGCGATTTCGGTTATGCGGTGTTTGGCAAGGTCGTAAAAGGGATGGATGTGGCGGATAAGATTTCTCAGATGCAAACCGAAAATGTCGGTCCTTATCAGAATGTGCCCACCAAACCAATTGTCATTCAGTCGGCAAAAGTTTTAAAAAATAAGTAATTAATGATTCTGGCAGGAAGTTCGCTTCCTGCTTGGTCAGGGCGGTGTGGTGAGATTTAATTTTTGATCTTCAATCAGCATATGCTGGGCGATGACTTCGTAAACGATATAGTGGAATAGTTCTATGCTACTGATCTGCCCTTGTTGACAGCACGCTATCATCTCGTCAACTTGTGCAAGCAACTTATTGTGTATAACGGTATGTGATGCTGCCTTCGGATGATGTTTGTCCCACAGGAACGACTCTTCATCCTGCATGTGCCGTCTAATGTCATCGGCCAGTCTGCTGGCATACTCAATCAATACCTCTGACGAAGATTTTTGCAAAATCAGTTGCAGGAAATCATTAGCCTTATCAAAAAGTAAACGATGCTGCATGTCTATTTCCGCGTAACCTGTTTCGTAGGTGCTGCGCCAGGTCAGTGTAACCAGATGAGAGTCTTTCCTGTTTATATCGTCCTCTTCTGTCGTTTCAAAGATTTCCAGCTCCACTCGGTTACGTCCATTGGCTTTTGCCCGGTAAAGTGCCGCATCAGCTCGCCCAAGCCAATCTGACCAACTGTCTGTCGATTGACCGATGGCGATGCCAATGCTGGCTGTTATCTGAATCGAGTTGGGGAATATCTGTGTTTCCAGCGAGGAAAGAATGCGTTCCGCTGTTTCTATGGCGCCAGCCAGTCCAGTGGATGGCAATATTGCCACGAATTCTTCACCCCCCCAGCGCCCCAGTACATCTGTTGTCCGCAACGATTGCCAGGCCGTATTCACAAAGCCGCATAGTACGGTATCTCCAGCCGCATGCCCGAATTTGTCATTGATCTTTTTAAAATTATCCAGGTCGATCATCAACAAGGATACCGGGTGCCCGTAGCGTTCCAACCGAGCCATTTCCTGCTGGGCGATTTCCTGAATGCGGATGCGGTTCCAGCATCCAGTCAGATTATCTTGTCTTACCATCAGACTATTCAGATGATCTGACCGATCTTTTGCCATCATCATCATCCCGTTGACCACAAACATCAGCGTAAGGATATTGGAAAAATTGAAAATAAAATGATGAAACGAGTTGTTGAGCAAGCTATCTTGTTGATTATTTTGAATGATGGTGGTTACCAACCGTCCGACCAGCGCCAGTAGATTGATACCTAAACCTAACACCATCAGATTTCTTCCCCTTGAAGGCTGCGAAGCGTCCTGAGACATGAGGTAGTAGATAATAATTGCGCTTTGTATAAAAGAAACCGCGGCATTAATTAGCAGCCGTGAATATATACTTTCTATAACCAGGCTGAATGCTATCAGAATGAAAAGAATAGGTCCCCAGAGCACCCAAGATGGGACTTCACGTTTTTGAAAGCGAATGACGGAGAGTAAAAGCAGAGAATAACCCGTTGTCACGATGGTATTGGCGAGCACAATAGAAATAACATCAGGAACGTGGTGTCGAAGCAGTAACAAAGATAAGCCACAGGCAAAGAAAATCATAGACCAGAAACAAATCTCAAGCCCTTGATCATTCTGGCTGTGAACAAACCAGCGGACGCAGATGGCGAGAATAAGACAGATGGCAATGAGCATCATAAACATAGTTGGAATATCAACTTTCATCCGTCACCTCAAAGTGAAAATCAAAAAATACTGTTATTAACCTGCGCACGTTATGAAATATTGAGATGGTGCGCTCATCGGTAATCATGCTGAATGTCCCGTCACATCAAGGGATGCTGGTTAGATCTGGTTATACTCTGTAATTCATCGTGGTGCCGTTATCGACTGAAGGATCTGGAACCAGAACAGAGACAGCAGATCGTGTCGCCTTTGCTCAAACCCGGCAATATAAGTGTGTGGTTGGTATTAGGCCCGTTGTTCGTTCCTGCTAAACTATATGATGTGATTCAGGCTACGTTTTTATCGGCATATATTGGCATGTCTGTACTGTTTTCCAATGGTTTAATGTCAATATCTGGTGTAAAAGATGCAAATTGGCTGAAGATGTAAGGTTGCTTACAGCAAAGGTACATATCTGATGTTTGTGTGATATCGGTGGCGAGCTGGCAGATGCATCTGATTGGCAATATTGTTTTTAAGCCTCAGATATCCGGGCATACCGCACCGAGGAGGCACTTCCCCTGATAGCTGAACATTGCCAGCCTCAGGGGAAACCATGAATGGTTCCCCCTGGTTGTGTTCAGGTATGGCGAATCGGCATTATTCCAGTGCTTTTGCCATGGTTTGCAGCCATTCGTCTACATTACTGGATGGTACTGTCAGTGTGTGTTTGGTCGCTGTTGCCGTGGGATAGCCGCCGACATCATTCTGGCTGTCGATAAAAGAACCCGTGCGCTTCTGGAAGTTACTGACAATGCGTTTATCCACCGCATCGCGATCCAGTGGACGCGCCCCTGCCTTTTGCGTGACCTGATTGACTACGGAACCAGAACGGATGGTGGTCAGCCCGGTAGGCCAGACCGGCGCGGATTTCAGCAGGCTGATGCCAGTGCCAGAGGTCTGGGCCACAGCGTTCCCCGCAGTATCATAAGCCAGGTTATCGCTCATCCAGACATTACCCCCAGTGGTATTGCTGCCGACCAATGACAGACTGGATTGGGTGTTTTTACCGTGATACATCACGTTACCTACGATGGCGACTTTTGGCTTATCGGGCAGAGTACGTCCTTCCCACTCACTTTGTATCGCCCCCATCCGAATGGCCCATTTGCCGGGATTATAGATCAGGTTATTGACGATAACGCCAGTGGCGTTGCCCTTAAACCAGGGATTGCGTTCGTTATTCTGGGCATAGAGGTTGCCGATAATGGCGGCATTGGTCACGTTATCATGAACCAGTGTTCCCATGGAGTGGATGCCCTTGGAATGGCTGGAATCATAAAGGCCTTCGGCGATGATATTGTTTGAAAAAGTAACATTATGGGCCGTACCTGACTGGCCGTCGTAACGGGGGCCGGAAACCGATAGGTTTTCGTCAGTTCCCCAAGCGAAACTGCAATGATCGACCACGACGTTATAGGCGCTGGGGCCATAAAGAGAGACGTCTTTTTCAAAACCGCTCTTCTTGGCGTGGCCTGCGTCACCAATGCGGAAGCGGATGTGTTGCATCAGTACATCGTGCGTTGAAATGGACATACCGCCGCGGATCAGCGTAATGCCTGGTGATGGCGCGGTTTGACCAGCAATCGTCACAAAGGGTTCTGTTAGTTTCAGGTCATGTTCATCCAGATCAATGATTCCACCAACTTCGAAAACAATAATACGCGCGCCTTTTGTGGCCAGTGCTGTACGCAGTGAGCCCGTGCCAGTGGAGGCGAGAGTGGTGACACGGATAATCTTGCCGCCGCTGCCAGCCACAGTATCGGTACCAAATCCTTTTAAGTCAGGCGCTGCGGTTGTTGCAGCGTTAGCCGCCAACACGCAGGTGCCAAATAATACAGCAAATAAAAGATTACATTTCATCGCTGTTTACTCCAGGGTAGTGTTTTTTTCATAAAAAATGAGCGAGCTGATATCGCCCGCTCAGGTCACATCTATTCGTTATCTGCCCGGATAAAAGCGTCGTACTCACAGTATCAGTTGTGCAATGTTCTCTGCCGCCATGAGATCGATTCCGGGCGGGGAACGGTTTAGTTACAGGCTGAACTGGTCAAGGTTGCCAGGTTCTTGCTGACACCAGCATAGTTAGCCAGTTTGTTTTTCACGCACTGGGCACTGACCGGGCTGTAGCTGTAAGGAATGCTGGACGGGTAGGCCCCGGTGGTGGTCCAGCTGTCTGCGTTTACATAAGGCTTGGTATCGGCAGTCCAGGTAATGTTGTAGGTAGTGAAGTCGGCAGGTTTGGTAATGTTGTTGTTACGCAATTCCCACTTGCCGAAATTGGAACCATCATAACGGGACGTTACCGGGTTTACCGTGTTTTCAAACCAGTTGCTCTCGATCAGCGCATTACCATTTTGACGCACGTTCAGACCCGAACTGGTGACATCGGTATACAGGTTGTTGTAGGCATGCACCAGACCACCACGTTGTAGTGGCAGTCGGGAGTTGACGTCGTTGTAGATATTGTGGTGATAAGTGATGTTGCGCTTTGCCGTATCTGACGAGCTGAATCCTGCCAGACCCACTTTCTTAACACCATGGATGTAGTTGTAAGACACGGTAACGTAGGTTGAGTCTTTTTTGATATCCACAGCCGATTCAAAGGTTGTATCACCGTCTTTACTGCCATCACATTCATGATTGGCAGCAAACAGTTCGTTATGGTCAATCCACACATTAGGGGATCTATCAATGCGGATCATATCGCCGTCACTGGCCCCGCCTGGCAGATAACCGATACGCATGTTCTGTACCACCACGTCGGAGGATTTTGTAATCCAGATCCCGAAGTTGGCGGAAGAACCATTGGCACCGATGATAGTGATGCCTTTGGTGAACTCTTTGATTTCCACTCCGCGGGCATCTTTTGCTGACTGGGCGCAAATGTTGGCGGCAGCAGCATTGATCAGCGAGTCTTCATTGCCGGTGTAGGTGATGATCAGCGGATAGGCACCGGTTTTGACTTTCTTGCCAGCGGAGTCGTATCGGGCAGCAGCAATGATATCGATAATATCTTGCATGGATGATGCTGTTTTACTGACTGCACCGGTAACGTTACCGCCAGCGGTGGTGGCATAACCACCGGTTGCTGTACTTGCGGCAAAGACGGGTTGGCATAATGCCAACAACAGCCCCGCAGTTATAGGTTTGAGTAATGCTTTCATGAATAGTGTTCCTATTTTTTCAAAGGTATTTTCGGGCATTTATCGTTCCACATGCCCTTGAGGTAGGTTGTTTCGGCACGAAATAGGTAAGTAGAACCGAAGTATGCTGACCAACCACACACAGTTTTAGCTTAAAAAAGGAACAATTCAATAATTAAAACGATGTTTCATTATGTGTTTTGATATTAATTTTCAGAGATTTGATGGGCATCACTTTTATTGGTCGGATGTCTACGCACTGAAGCATATTATTTTAATAATTAATTATTTTTTAATTTTTTATGGTGATTATTTTTATGTATTAAGTATCGTGACTCCGATTGGTTTGTCTGGATGGTTTTACTGGCGAGTGCATGATGATTCCCTCTTTTATCATGTTAAAAATAAACAGTGTGAATACCAGTATGTTTGAATCAGTTGCACGAGTATGGATCGCTAAAAAAGCGCCGGACTGATCGCCATATTATTTACGGCAGATTGAACGTTTTTTCGTTGCCAGCATTTTTCCCACTATTATCGGCAGATTATTGATTCGCCATGTGAAGGCTGCACATCTGTTTGACATTATCAGGCGTATTGAAGAACGGTGTACGAATTACTCAGGAAGTACAACTAGATAATCTAGCCAGTGGTTTGGTGTGTATTTCAGTCAAGGGAGAGGGTGACTTATAGACGTTTGCGGTGTTGCCAAAGCTCGCTGTTGGCACTATGCAGTCCGCAGAATTCATCTCTTAGCGCTGATACTGTAAATCCTGTGTAAGTCGTGGGTTTGCCGATTTCGGCCAGGCATTGGCTAACTCCTCGGATATTCCAATCCAACCTCGTTTACTTTCGCCTCTCACCCAATGCTTAAAGTGCCAACTACAGGATATTAATTCCTTGCCTGATGCAAAGGCGTCGGCTGCTACGTCCCTTCAGCTACCTGGCTGGCAACCAGCCACTCTTTTTTGAGCAGGGCGTAGACGAATGTGTTGTCATATTTTTCATTGCCGTCTTCCGCTACAAACGAGACAAATTCCATAAAACATCCTTCCTGGCGCATATGAAGGCGGGTGCAAAGTCTCTGCGACGCCAGGTTGTAGTCTTCAACATAGGCATACAGGCGTCTGGCTTCTCTTTCAGTAAACAAATAATGAAAGAGTCCCGCGACGGATTCCGTAGCAAAACCCTGACCTTCATAATGCTGGTTAAAGTGCCAGCCCACACTCCAGGTATTCCGATCCGGCTCTTCACTATTATTGGCAAACAGATGGCCGATAAGCCTGTCTGTCTCCTTAAGGCAAACGGCGAACTGGCTGGCATCATGAGCTCTTTTGTTAACCTCTTCTTTTGCCTCTGCGAAAGTGCTGAGTTTCTCATCATGAAAACAGGGTGTGCGTGGCGAAGATAGATAATCGAATAGCGCCGACGCGTCTTTGTCATTAAATGCGCGAATGATAAGTCGCGGCGTAGTGGTGATGATCATGAAGCCTCGTGTTGATCGGATGATTTTTTGCGGTTTATCATAACATTCCTCCGGTTGGATTAAATTCCACCGGGCAGGTGTATTCAATATTTCAGGCCATATTTTCCCGACAGCCTGCTTTTGGCTACCTCTGGCTACCACTCTTCTATTGCAACACATGTGCTCTGCCTAACATGGAACCCACGAAAGCCTTTATGGTCTGTTCTAAGTGCAGGAGGTTGATGTGGCAGTATCTCGATGTATGACGGGCGTTCTGGCGTATGTTTTATACTGTTCCTGCCTTCCTACCATGCTTTGTGGCTATCAACAATCAAGCGTTGATGACATCAATTGCTGTCACCCCTTTGCTAGTAGATGCGGGTACAATGGCCTGCGTTAGATCCGCTTAATTAGAAAAGTATCAGAAAAAATGGTGGGTACTATTGCGAGTCTCACAAGCAAAGTTATATTTTCGATATTTATCAATAATTTAGGTTTGATATGCTGCTACTAATTGATAACTGCCATCGAAGTCCATTGGCGTTTATTGCCCTCCATGTTTTGGTTCAATCTCATTAAATTACAGTTAATTACCGTTCATTGGTGGGTGAGATAGTCCATTGTTATCCACGAAAATTGCGGGTATCTTTGCGGGTATCGTTTATCTGATACCCGCAATTGTATGCCGCTGACTGATGCAAAAATTCGTAGTACCAAATCGACCAATAAACCGATCAAGCTGGCTGATGGTGGTGGCCTGTATCTGGAGGTTCGCCCGTCAGGTTCAAAACTGTGGCGTTACCGATACCGTATTGCAGGAAAAGAAAACGTATTTGCTCTGGGAGAGTATCCAACACTGAGCCTTGCCGAAGCCCGCGCTGAGCATGATAAAGCCAGAGCTTTGGTCAAACAGGCGATACATCCAGCACATCAGCGCCAGTTAGAACGTATGGCGAGCCACAGTGCTAACGCGAATACGTTCGAAGCTGTTGCGCGTGAGTGGATCGATAAAAAGTCACCAGACTGGACACCTTACTACTTACGGCAGGTAGAACGCTTCTTAGCTGCCGATGTATTTCCTGTCATTGGTAAGCTGCCAATCAAAAGTGTGAGAGCGGCCCACCTGCTTGAGATCATCAAACGTATTGAAGGGCGGGGGGCGGAGACGGTTGCTTTGCTGATAAGGCAGTGGTCTTCTGCGATATTTCGTTACGCAGTAGCAACACTTCGCGCAGATAGCGATCCGGCGGCTGCGCTCAAAGGCGCAATACGCCGACCTAAAGTTGAGCATCATAAACCTCTGTCGCGTACTGAAATTGCGGATTTCATGCAGGCACTGAATCGCTATGGTGGCTATCGCACCACGGTGATTGCCTTAAAATTGATGTTACTGACGTTTGTCAGAACTGTTGAGCTTCGCAAAGCAGAATGGCGGGAATTTGATCTGGATGGTGCTGAATGGCGAATCCCTGCCGGAAGAATGAAGATGCGAGAAGAGCATATTGTCCCGTTATCAACGCAGGCGATTGTGCTGCTACGGGAATTACAGACATACACTGGCGGACGTGGGTGGTTGTTCCCAAATTATCGTAACCCACAGGATTGCATGACGGCGACCACCCTTAATCGTGCGCTTGAGCGTATGGGGTTTAATGGCAAGGATAGCATCGGTTTTTCCGCGCACGGCTTTCGCGCTACCGCATCAACGATTTTAAATGAAATGGGCTACCGCCCGGATGTGATCGAACGCCAGCTTGCTCATACTGAGCGTAACAAGGTACGAGCGAGTTACAATCGTGCGGTGTATTTGGATGAGCGTCGGAAGATGATGCAAGAGTGGGCGGATTTTGTTGGTAATTTGCATTATATATGATTTTGGTTGTTTGAAGTGGGCGACACAAATTGGTCATACGACATAAGCGTTTTTCTAGAACCACTATACGTCCGCTTCGGCACGGAGCGGACAAGCCCATGAATAACACGTCTGCTGTGAGCGAGGAACGGACCTTGCAACTTCGTCGGCACACTTTTAATACCTATTTTTTGAGGGTAGTTAGAAAACTTGTGGCATAAAGGCTCTGCTACTGATCGTACTTTTGAATGAAACTGGGTCTACCCGAATGCAAAATACAAACCGAGCCGTCAACCTTTTCGGTGAATAAATTAGTTTACGCTTATCCTATACGCCTTAGATTCTTTAAATTAAAACAGACTAACTAAAATGGAAAATAAAATTTATGATGATTGGTTAACATGAAAGATAGAAAACAGTAAAAACCACACTTTCAATTAACGGACACCCTCTCTTGCAATGAAGAGAATATGACGCCGCAGTAGCAGGGTAATATCTTGTGTATCTACGTCGAAAAATATCACTCTCTTACTTGCTTAGAACCCTCATAAGAGATACTTTATCAACCTTGGGTCTTTAGTCACGAACATCTAAAGGGCAAATCATGATAAACAATATAGTGCTAAATGAAGTTGCAAGTTACAAATCAAAATCAGAGTTAAATACTGATAAAAAAGTAAATATTATTTATGGTTTAAATGGAACAGGTAAAAGCACTCTCTCCAATTATTTCTATGACATAGAGAATAAAAAATATCAGCATTGCTCTCACTCAGGTGAGTATGATGAAGTCCTTGTCTACAATCAGAAATTCATTCTGGATAACTTTTATGCAAAGGATTCTCTAAATGGAATATTTAGTTTATCCAAAGAAAATAAAGAAGCAAAAGAAAAGGTTGAGAGCCTTACATTAGAAATAATAAAATTATCTGATGAAAAACGTGAAATTGAAAATGAAATTACAGCACAAAAAACCACTATTTCTGATGCAAAAAACAAAGCTCAAAATAAAACATGGGAAATTAAAACTAACTATTCAGGTGGTGATAGGGTCCTTGAATTTTGTTTGTCAGGAAAAATGGGAAGTAAAGAATCATTATTTAACCATCTTTGCTCGATTCCTTTACCTAATCCTAAGCCATCAAAAAACATCTCTAACCTAAAAGAAGAAGCAAGTGCGGTTGATGGCGAGACAGCAATTAAATACAGCATGTTAGAGAAAATTGACACCATTGAATTATCATTCGATGAAGTGGAATTGCTTCAAGATATCATTGTGGGAAGTACAGACAGTCCCGTCTCATATCTTATAAGTAAGCTTCAGAACTCAGATTGGGTAAATGAAGGGCTAAAATACTTAGAACAAACAGGAGACTCCCAGTGTCCATTTTGTCAATCTCAAACTATAACTGAAAACTTGGTTCAGCATATTCGTAATTATTTCGATGAGACGTATCAAAATAGTGTGGAAAAAATGAACTCCATTCAGACTAAATATAAGTCATTGATTGACAGCATTCCTTTACTGGATACTTATAAAGAATGCAAACTGTCTGCCAATTATATAATTAAATTAAGCGACCATTATAACCAATTAAGCAAAGATACAGAGAACAACCTGGAACTAATAAAGCAGAAAGTAATAAACCCCAGTAATCCGGTAACTCTGACTGATATATCTAACTCTGTTGATAACATCAATTCACTAGTGGAATTAGTGAATGCTGAAATAACCACACATAACTCCAAAATAGACAATGCAAAAGATGAGTTAGAAAAAATAAAGATATCGTTCTGGCAGATATTAAGGCATGAGTATGATCAAACAATTTTAAATTTCAACGATATAAAAAAAAGTGCAAACAATATCATCATTCAAAAAAACACAGAAAAAGATGGAAAAGAAGAAATAATAAAGGCTAAAGATGAAGAGCGGATTGAATATCAGAAATCCACCGTAAATATAGATGAGGCAGTATTCAACATAAATCAAGGTTTAAATGATATTGGAATCACTGATTTTTATATCGAAAAATATGAAGATGCTCTTTATCGCATAGTACGCAATGAGTCTAATTCTAAAATATTCTCATCATTAAGTGAAGGCGAAAAAATGATTATCAGCCTTTTATATTTTAGAGAACTATTCAGAGGAAAAAGAATCGCTACCGAGGGTAAAACGAGAAAAATAGCAATAATCGATGACCCTGTATCAAGCTTATCACATATTTTTGTCTATAACATTGGCCAACTGATAAAAAATGACTTCTTTAACTCTGATGAAATAGAGCAGGTATTTGTTTTATCTCACAGTCTGTATTTTTTCTATGAACTTGCTGATGCAAACCATGAAAGAAGAAAAGAAACTCAAAATTTATTTAGACTTTCTAAAAACTCCAATGGCAGTTCAATTAGCTTAATGAGGTACGATGAAATACAGAATGACTACCAGTCTTACTGGTCAGTAATCAATGATGACAAACAACCCCCGGCCTTAATTGCTAACTGCATGAGGAATATAATTGAATACTTTTTTAATTTTGTACAAAAAGCAGATTTAAGCAACGTTACTCAAAAACCGGAGTTAAAAAAACCACGATTTCAGTCCTTTATTCGCTACATAAACAGAGAATCACACTCATTAGGACAGAACATTTTTGACTTCAAGGAATTTAACTATAATGATTTCAAAGAGGGGCTTAGATTAGTATTCGAGCATACGGGTTATTCCGCACATTATAAAAAGATGGCAAAAATAAAGAACTAAAACGTAAGCGTCCGGCGAACTCGTATTGTTAACAAAACTCTGCTGCCACATGCTTCCCTCATTCAATACAACGAATCGGAGGTGAAATATGGCAAAACGGTATTCTCACAGTGAGCGACAACAGCATCTCGATGCCTGGCAACAGAGTGGATTAACCAAACAGCACTATTGTCAGCAACACGATTTGAACCCTGCCACCTTTTATTATTGGCTCAAACATCATCGCAATGACGCTACCGTGACCGTTCCCGCCGCCTTCATTCCAGCTCGCCGGGTTCTGCCTGAGAATAATGACGCCGACACCGTGACGCTCAACCTCCCCAACGGCTGTTCGGTCAGGTGCCTTCCCGCTCAGTTGCGGGCCGTGATGCAGGCCTTGTCCCTATGCTAACGCCGCAGCATATCTGGCTGGCGCGAGAGCCCGTCGATATGCGTCGGGGGATTGATACCCTGACGCAATATATTACCGACCACCTGCACCAACCCTGGCAAGGGGAAGCCGCTTTTGTCTTCTGCAACGTAAGGGGTCGGTGAACTCACGTTGTGCGGATAAAATAATGTTATAGACTGACCAGTATCAGTTGAAGCTATTTTCGGCGTAGGGCAACAGCTCGGCTATTCTGTTATTGGGCCAAGTGGGGAGGCGCGTTAATACGTCACGCAGCCAGATATAAGGATCGTGGCCGTTGAGTTTAGCGGTTTCCAGCAGGCTCAGGATAGCGGCCATACGTTGCCCAGCGCGCAACGACCCGGCGAACATCCAGTTTTTTCTTCCCACGGCTACCGGGCGCATGACATTTTCTGCGCGGTTATTATCTATGGGTACTCGGCCGTCATCCAGATAGCGCAGTAAGGCCGACCAGCGTTTCAGGATATAGTCCAACGCTTTGCGCAGTGCGGAGTTAGGCGCGGCCTGCGGCTGTTGCAACATGAGCCACTGATGGAAGACCTTCAGTCGAGGTTTGGCATACCGCTGTCGCCATTGGCGTTTTTTATCCGCCGGACGCTGTTTGATTTTACGCTCAAGTTGGTACAACTCACGGATGCTGTCGAGGGCCAGTTTGGCCACCGGGCTTTTATTGATGGTAAACAGTTCAAAGAACTTTCGTCGGGCGTGCGCCCAACAGCCCGCGTCCAGGGCCTGGCCGCTGTCGAACAAGGCCTGGTAACCGGCGTAACCATCTACTACCAGGGTACCGCGCCAACCATCAAGGATGTCGCGCGCATATTGACCACTGCGCCCCGGCTGACAGTCATACAGCACTATCGCCTGCTCGGCACTGTGGGTAGTCACATAGGCCCAGAGATAACCGCGTTGAGTTTTGCCTTTGCCAGGGTCGAGGATAGAGAGCGTGGTTTCATCGGCTTGCAGCACCGGATGTTGCAGCAGGTCGTGATGCAGGCGCTCGGCCAGCGGTTTGAGCGCCGCGCCCACTGCGCCGAACCAACCCGCCAGCGTACTGCGCGGGATATCAACACCGCTGCGTTGATAGATAACCTGTTGGCGATAGAGCGGCAGATGATCGAGGCATTTGGCGCTGACCACCTGCGCCAGCAACCCTGGGCCGGGCTGGCCTTTTTCGATCAGCTGCGCCGGTAGTGGCGCGCTGACCACGGTGTCGCAGTGTTCACAGCTGAACTGTGGGCGGATATGGCGATGCACGATAAAACGCGCCGGCACATATTCCAACCTTTCGCTGATTTCATCACGGATAAAGCGCAGGGCATGGCCACAGTCCGGGCAGCTATCGGATGCGGGGGCAAGGTGAATATCCTGGCGTGGTAGTTCCGGCGGCAGCGGTCGGCGTTTGGGCACGGCGGGTTTGTCGGCTTTAGGTTCGGGTAATAACGTGGCCAACTGTTGTTCAATATCGGCGGCATCAGCCTCGATATCTTCATCGAACAGTCCGCGCTGTTCACCCTGGAAGGCTTCGCTTTTACGCCAGTGGCGCTTCGGGCGTAAAAGCGAAGCCTTCCAGGGTGAACTGTTGAAAGATGCCAAAGGGAAGGTGCGGATCTTGGAACGTCTGCGTTCTGCTGAACAGGGTAACTTTGGTGATTGTGAACCTGTAGGGCAAGGCATCAGTGAGATGCGCATCCATACTGGCTGGCTACAGGGTGTATTACACACGGCGTGACAATTTGATTTATCTACTTCTAAATGGTGGTGATAAATCCACACAAAGCAAAGATATCAAACATGCCAAACAACTCCTCGAAACTCTGGAGAATAAAGAATGAAAGACCTCAACTTAGCACCATTAGATGCTGCGGATTATCTGGATAGCGAAGAGGTGATTGCTGAATACCTGAGTGCAGCACTGGAAGACCCTAATCCCGATGTTTTTTTGACTGCGTTGAAAGATGTTATCAAAGCCAAAGGAATGACTAATGTTGCTCGTGAAGCCGGAATCGGGTGCGAAAGTCTGTATAAAACACTGACACCAAGAGCGCACCCTCGGTATGAGACGATCAGCAAACTGCTAACGGTGGTGGGTGTTAAATTACAGGTGGCGTCAATTTGATGAGTTATCTAAGCTCAGCTCATATATATTTACCTAGATAAATCTAGCTTATATGGAAAAGGGACATTAAATGTATAAATACTTTCCTCCAACGCGTATTGATGTATTGAAAAAATTAATATACTTTAGTAATCAAAAAAATATTTATTGATGATTTAATGGTGCTCTATGTCTCTACCATAAAAATGTGTGGGATGAATTCTAATTGGGATTATCCACACGTTAATTAACACTTGCTCGAATACAATATTTTTATATATTTATGTACAATTAAAGAGTAGGAAAAGCAAAGCAACCTTGAGAAACGGAGCTTTGATATGGTGGCTCTTTCTGATGCTGTTAATAATACAAAACTTTTATTTTTCATTGCATTTACCTGTGATATAATGGGTGTTTATAAAAGGTTTTCATTGAGAGCAATGAAATGGATGAGATAATTGTACCATTCGACCCTTCAAAAATCAGGATGGATTCGAGAGTCCAGTCTATTTATACTCTTATGAGTCGTGTCAGGCATAACGAAATATTGACTCCTACATATCAACGGAGAAGTGTTTGGAATAACGATAATAAAAGCCGTTTGATTGAATCATTACTTGTCAGAATACCTATTCCAGTTTTTTATATTGATGCCACAGATGAAGACCGATGGAAAATAATTGATGGTTTGCAGCGAATTACTGCACTAAAAGAGTTTTTAGTTGATAAAACCCTTAAGCTAAGTGGTCTTGAATATACAACCTCCTTTGAGGGCCTTTCATATGACGAGCTCCCAAGGTCATATATTAGACGAATAGAGGAAACCGAAGTTACCATTGTTTTCATAAATCAAGGAACACCTGATAATGTTAAATTTAATATTTTCAAAAGAATAAATACAGGTGGAACTCCTTTAACTCCACAGGAGATTAGACATGCTTTAAATGATGGGAAACCTACAATACTATTAAACGAGTTAGCTGATTGGGAGGTTATTTCTGATTTTTGGGGAACTGAGAATGATAGAATGGAACTTAATGCCTTGGTACTTAGAGCATTAGGTTATTTACTTTTGGATGTAGATATAATTTTTGAAATGAAAATTGAAAATTATCTCGATGCAGCCATGAAGAAGATAAATGAATTAGATGAAGACGAAATTAGTAATATTAGAGCAAAATTTAAAAACTCCATTAATGATTTAAGAACCATTTTTGGGGATATGGTATTTAGGAAAAAGTCATCCTTGCCACAAAGAAAGAAACCAATTAACAAAAATATTTTCGAAACATGGATGGCGGTAATACTTAATATTAATAAGACACAACGGAAGATTCTAGTTAAGAGGAAAGACGAAGTTGTAGAATTTTTTGACAAGCTTCAGGATGACAGTAAATTTAATTTTGCAATATCGTCTAGAAAGCCTGAGTCTATGAGAACTCGTCATAATATGCTGATGTCAAAAATAGAGAGTATAATAAATGATTAATTCATATAAATTAAGGAATTTTAAAAGTTTTAACTCTGCAGAACTTAGTTTCACTAAATTAAATGTGTTATCAGGAATAAATGGGTCAGGCAAATCCTCTATTATTCAGTCTCTGCTATTACTTAAATCTCACTATGAGTATCAATCACCAAATTATAATGTAATTAATCTAAATAATAATTATTGCCAGCTTGGAAAAGTTCAGGATATTTTTCACGAGGGTGCAGAAGACCAAATAATTAAGTTAATCTTGAATGTGGATCATACTGAATTTTTATTTTCCTTTGATTTAGATTTAGAGGAGTTTGGTCTGGATTATTTGCAACTTAAAAATGTCACACACGAGCGAGCTGAAATTAATACCTTTTTTGACAAAGTTTACTATTTGCAAGCAAGCAGAGTTGGTCCAACTGTTTTACAGGAAAAAAACGATTATAGAGTAAGAAATCTTAGAGATATTGGTATGTCAGGTGAGTTTGTATATCATTATCTAAACATTTTTGGAAAGCAATCATTTGAAATCCAAGACAGGCTTCATATAAATGCTGTTAATAGCACTTTAATTGAAAATACTAATAAATGGTTGCAAGATATTTGTCCTGGTATATCCTTGAATACGGACTATATAGATGGTACGGATTTGGTAGGTCTAAATTATTCATTTGAAAGAAAACTGGGTATATCTAACAATTACAGAAGCACAAATGTAGGCTTTGGTATAAGTTATGTGCTACCTGTAATTGTGCAATGCTTGAAAGCTGAAAAGGGTGATTTACTAATCATCGATACCCCTGAAGCTCATTTACACCCGCAAGGGCAATCCAAGTTAGGTGAGTTATTTTCTAAGACAGCAAGTGATGGTGTTCAGATAATAGTTGAAACTCATAGTGATCATGTTATCAATGGGATAAGGAAATCAGTTGTTACTGGATTTATTGGGCCAGATGATGTTAATTTTTATTTTTTTGAAATGGTTGACTCTGGAAATAATATATCTTCCCATACAAATATTCTCTCACCTAAATTAGATGAGAATGCAAAATTCGACTTTTGGCCTGATGGTTTTTTTGATGAGTGGACTAAATCATTGAACCAAATCTTGAGGGCTCAACAATGAATAAAGATAGTATATTTCCGTTCAATGAACTTTCTTTATCTAGTTTAGATAATTCTATTTGTGTAAAATACTATTTTGATAGAATCATTTTTTTCAATAAGTTAATACGGAATGACCAAAAACTCAAAATTGCTTATCATTCATCAGTGTTAAAACAACCATGTAAGGATGGTCAAAATTTCCTTGAACACATAAATAACTCTAAACTTGAAAAGGATAATCAAGGCGTTTTATTATCTACTATTCAAGAAACTCCATTTTTGGAAGAGTTACAACAACAGACTCTTGATCATGAATTATATTTTAATGAAGATCAATCTATTGGTGGTGCATATGCTTATTTTTTGAATAATGCATTCTTATCAATCCCATCAGCTGAGGAATGGGATAAATTCAGTATAGAAATGCAAAAAAAAGAAATAAATGATAATGGCGAGTTAACTGCTACAACTGTTCAGGTTTTAAATCTTGGCGAACTAAATGCTGAAAATTATAAGGATTCTTGGGTTTTAGCTTTAATTGAAGACTCTGATATTTCAACCCCTGAGCAACTTTTTCAACGGCTAGATAGTGATTGCCAATCCATAATTTTATCTGAATGTGCAATAGATTTTATAAACAGGACTGGTGGCAATCTTAGTATTCTAAACAAAATTTATGAATTAAGTTGCCACCTTAACAGTTATTGTACTGATGTTTGGAAATTTGGGGAAATAAGACGCTCTCATATAATACAGAAAGGGGTAATGCTCAAAGATGAATCAGAACCAACAATGCAACAGTATGGAGATGAACGAATTTTCAGGAACCATGTTGGTAAGTCGCAACAATATAGACTTCATTTTAATATAACAGATAGCATTAGAGGTTATATTGGTGGTATTTCTGATGAGCGAAAGATCTTCATAGCATACTTGGGAAATCACTTACGCACTGTTCGTTTTAATTAAATTAATACTCCAATGGCACTATTTAAATATAGGGGACAAGGGAATTTTCTCTGAATTATCAATTGCTTTCATAATTAATTCTTTAACATTTTCGCTTTGGATTTCATTTAAAACTCTTGACAAATGCAATCTTCCAATAGATTCCAATGCATACGGAGTATGAGTATGAATTTTAGTATTTGGGATATTAATTATTTCTTCTGTTATTATTTTTCCAAATTTATTCTTGAATGAACGTTCTTGAATGAGTGGAATAGTAAAGCCCATTGCGATAGCTATATCTTTAACAATTTCGCCATTGTTAATTCTCATACCTAAAACATTCGAGACTTTTCCAACAATAAAAATAATTCTTGCGTCATCTTTACTCACACGACTAATCTCTTCAAGACATTTTGATATATCAAAAATATATTGAAAAACAGTGTAGAATCTGTTTGAGCGAAATTTTCTATTGGAACCTATTTCAGACTTGGCAATTTTTAAAACATCATAACCCAAAGCTTCAACATTTTTCCTATATTGTTGATGATAATTAAAAACGTTTATATAAGGTGGTGATGTAATCACCAAGCTTACTGTATTATTTTCTAATGGTAACTGTCGGCAATCAGCTTGGTAACACTGAACGCCATTACTGTTAAAAGGTAATTCGAGAATAACTTGTATATACTCATAAAAAAGTTTATCAAGGTTGTTTTTACTTTTATTATAGGGGTGAACATCTGATAGTATCAAATATCCCTCAATTAAAATTCTTAAATACTCATCATTGAGATCTATTATTTCTATTATTTCCGTTGTATAGTCGGAAATATTCTCTTCTGAAATCCTATTTAAAACAGACTTCATTATTGCTGAAAACTTATCGACTATAGTCTTCCGTGAATGATAGTCGAGATTGCTAATTTTATATATATTTGAGATTTTGCAAGCAGATGGATTAATATCGCAACCAATTGTATTTAAATTGAGTTTTGAGGCTTCATACAATACAGTCCCACTTCCAGAGAAGGGGTCAAGAACTATGTCACCATTCTTAGAGTAATTCTTTAGCAATGCCTCTATAAATTGTGGGGAAAATTGCCCATTCCATTTAAAAAGATTACTTCTTATCTTTTTGTTGATATCTAATAATTCTTGGGCAATTGCATTCATATTCTTAAAATTAATAACCACAGGAAATAATTTTTTACTATACCATATTTAATGGTTTTCTGCTAGACCAGCCTGCGACATTCGTTAGACTCTCTTTTTATGTATATTTTTATTATTTTGAGCCTATTCCAATTGAGCCTATAATCCATCATAAATTAACCAATCCGCTTTCATATTCAGTTGATGTCCATTTTAGAGTTCTTCCACACTCTTATAGACGTTCCCTATTGGGATCGGTTCTAAAGCGTAAGTTATTTTTAACATATATAATTTCCATAAAATTAATTGAAGACTTTTATTAGTATGTTTTAGGATACGTTCCTTACTGACTTTATTAAAGATAACCCTATAATAAAAATCATCTTAATAAGTCATATCAATTTACTCTTAGTGAGTCAAACCAGCACCTTCAACCCATGCTTCTGCACCACGGTAAGCAGTTTCAGCGATAACCCGCTGGGGCGTTTTACACCACTTTCCCATTTTTGCACCGTTGAAACACTGGTATTCAGGTAACGGGCAAAAACCGGTTGGCTGACGTTCAGCTTCTCACGTAGTGCTTTTATTTCTAGCGGTTGAAGATCATCCACACTATTGATGCAGGCTTTGTCAAAGTTTCTCATCGTTTCCTGTGGGATAGCGTCGACGCTGAATAAGCCAGAAGCCGCGCTGTGGATAGCTTCAAATGCAGGACTCTTGAATTTACTTTTTGCGGTCATGGCAAATCTCCACCAGTTCTTTATGCTTAATCAGTGCCGTAATCTTTTCATCGGCAAGGTTGGCATACTGCTTCGCCAGTTCGCGGAACCCGGCCAGTTCACGATCATCAATGTTCGCCATATCCTGCTTGGCATACAGGAACGTGTAAAACCAATGTTCCCCGCCTTTCGCCAGTATGATGGCGCGATCTCGGTTTTGGTTAAGACGTTTCTTGTAAACGCCGCCGCCGAGATCATCAGCTTTCCCCTGAGTTACCGCCTCAATGGCCTGACATAACTCACTATCCTTGATAGCGTGGGATTTAGCCGCCTTAGTAAACCATTTGGTTTTGAATACACGCATCAGGCCAGCATTCCATACCTTTAACTATAGCACTTAGTGCTAGATTACTCCCTTTTGATGAATATTCAAACTACTTGAAGTCTGCAAAATTCCGTCGTATTTTTATCCGAGTAATCCGTTGTCTTAGACAACTGCCAATGTTTCCAGTGTCAGGATGATACGAGTGACCTGAGAGAAACGCCTTCGGGTGGTCACACTGCTAAAGTCATAAGGAATGAAGCGTGGTCTGAGACTGACGCCTTCGGGCGACCACACCGGTACTCTTCCGTAGCCTGAAAGGAAGAGAGCGTGATGAAGAAGCGCGGTAAATCTGCTTACCTTCTGCAAGCAGATGTCGTCAGGGCCGCTATGAGCGTGACGATGAAGGCTACTACTATACCTCAAGCCCAACTATTGCTGTGGGCCTCGCTATACCCAGCCAGAGAGCGGCCTCCATACCGTAGGGGACTGGCCTGTAGCTGCAACGTTATCGTTGTGGTGATTTCACTTCATAGGCGGCTTAAACAGCGCTTACTTCTGTAAGTTCACGCTATCGTGCAACTTTAGCTTTATTCGTCTCAATGATTTGCGTCTGTGCGTGTGAACGTGCTGGCTGCGCGCTGCTATGCCGTAAGGCATCGGCTACGCGCCTGCCCGCATCGTCTGCACCGGCGTCACTTTTTCCGTGCCAACGGATGAAAGTGACGCCGCAGCCTATGGGCACGTCAGCCCCTGAGACAAGCAACTTCAACCACTGCGTCATGAATCTGACACACCTGTTTGTGCCGAACTGATCGCTTTTTTTTTTTACAGGAGATTGAACCGATACCGAGGCAGGCCCAACGGCCTGAGGGGAAAACCTGCAACCGCAGGCGGTCGCACAGAGTGCATAAACCGACACCCCGCAATACCTCAACCGCTGCCCGCTCTGGCGCACAGGTATCGTTCAAGGCAGGTCAATTCCCATTGTGTCTGCCATTTCCCCAAGCGCCAGAGAAAAGCAGCAGGTTGAAATTGTAGGGAGAAGTTGCATGAGTAAATTAAGTCGTGAAATGACCACACTGGCTAAACAGGCCGGTGGGAGCTACAAAACAGTTCATGATCGCATCCGTATTATGGACAGGCTCTGCCGTCACTTGCTGGCGCTGAATATTCAGGTGCGTGACATCAAGTACCTCAAAGCCAGACATATCGAAAGTTATGTCGCTGAGCGCTTGTCAGAATGCATTGCCGTTCGCACGCTTCACAACGAAATGGCAGCGCTGCGCACAGTGCTCAGGCAGGGAGGACGGGAAAAGCTCGTCGCTTCTGAGCGCCTGACGAATAAAACACTGGGACTGGGTGGCGCAAGCCGTGCGGGTACAAAGTTTGCCATCCCGGATGCGCTCTATCAGTCTGTGCTGAACACTGCCCGTCAGGACGATGCCGGTCTGGCCTGTGCACTTCAGCTTGCCCGGTTGCTGGGGTTGCGCTCTCAGGAGACGGTGCAGTGCGCCAGTTCGTTGAAAACATGGGAAAAGCAGCTTGAACTCCATCAACAAACGCTCACTGTGGTATTTGGCACCAAAGGCGGCAGGCCACGTGAAACCCGGATTATCGATCGCGAAGCCATTCAACGAGCAGTGAAAGCGGCGCTAAAGGTGGCTGAGGCGCGTAACGGCAGGTTGATCGATAAACCCGACCTGAAAACCGCCATGAACTTCTGGCGCACACAGACCACCCGATTGGGGCTGACCGGTCACTATTCTCCGCACAGCCTGCGCTACGCATGGGCGCAGGATGCAATCCGTTATTACCTGTCACAAGGATTTTCCCGTAGTGAAGCCAGAGCGTTAACGTCAATGGATCTCGGCCATGGTGATGGCCGGGGCCGCTACGTTGAACGCGTTTACACCCGGAAGGAGGATTGATCATGGCAGATATCACGTTAATTCGCTTATCGGGTGTGATGAAAAAAACCAGCCTTAAAAAATCATGGATTTACCTGCTGATGAAGCAGGGGGAATTTCCTCAGGCGGTCAAAATCGGTTCCCGTTCGGTAGCGTGGGTGGAAAGCGAAGTGAATGACTGGATCGCTGCACGCGTCAGCCAGCGCGGGGAGGTTCAGCAATGATGCATTGTTATTTTTTTCTGGCGGGCGATTTACGATATACTGCTGATGCTGCGGCAAAATCCGTAGCCGGAATTGGCGTTCCGACACTTACCACGTTGCCTAAAAGACACGGATTTATTACGTGTCTTTTATTAGGCGATGCCTGCGAATACCTGTCAATGGTGGCTCAGGCGGGGGCTCCGCAAGGAGCGCCGGGCTACGTGGTAACCGGTTACGCCAACCCCGTCTGGGCTACCACCATAGAGGTTGGCGTCTCAGGTGGTAGTGATACCCTGCTTACCACGGAGGCTGCCTTATGGCTACGACCCTTCCCTTTCTATACCCGCAATCTTTCTTTTTTTCTGCGGGGGTACATCATGTATGACCCCATACCGCTTACGCTGGAAGAACTCGTCGATCACTGTCGGGCGCTGGCCTATGCCATCATCGAACTGGAAAACGCCCTCGCTAAAGAACTGTTGATGTTTATCTTGTGGGAGCGTCTGAATCAGTTAAATGACACACTGGAAGCGGAGGTATCTGACGATGAGTAAATTCGTTTCGGATATTACCGCTCAGTCCCGCTACTGCTGGTCGTCCATTCTTGCAGCGCTGGATATTTCGGTGCCTTCCGGTGGGAAACATGGCTCCTGTCCTGCCTGTGGTGGGAAAGATCGTTTTCGTTTTGATGATAAAGAGGGACGGGGGACGTGGTTTTGTAATCAGTGTGGTCATGGTGATGGCCTCGACCTGATAGCACAAGTCAGACACTGCGACCTGCCAGCCGCCGCAAAACAGGTGGCCAGTCTGACATTACCCACGTCAACAGCGCCAGCCAGGAAAAAGGCCACTGGCCGCCCGCCTCTTGCGGATAAAATCAAGACAATGCTGAACCATTCAAGTAATGGTGAAAACGTGTATTTGAAAACGAAAGGGCTCTCCACCACTCTCCCATGCCTGACCGCGCAGCAAAAAACGCGCATTAGCGGTATCACGTTTGATGGGGGAAGCCTTCTGTTAGCGCTGCACCGCGTTTCCGGTGAGCTTACCGGCGCACAGTTGATCAACGACAACGGAGAAAAACGCCTGCTGCCTGGTTCACAGTTGAAAGGCGCCTTCATCGCGGTACATTATCCGAAAGAGCCGGACACTATTGTGATCACCGAAGGGTACGCCACCGGCCTGACCATCAGTCTGATAACCACGGCGGCCGTTGTCGCGGCGGTTTCTGCAACCAACCTGATAAATGTCGCTAAAGCCTTACGCAACGAGTATCCCAAAGCCACCTTTATTTTGGCGGGCGATCATGATGTCCATGCTGACGGCGCGACCAATATCGGCAAAGAACAGGCAGAAAAAGCCGCGCTGGCTGTGGATGGCTGGGTTTCGTTACCACCCACCACAAGGCTCTGTGACTGGGATGATTACCGCCAGCAATATGGGCTTGAGGCCACAAAATCCGCCTTCAACAAGCAACGTTATCAGCCCGATACCATGCATACCCCTTTAGTCCGCATCGATACTGCTACATCCGCGTTCAACACCTCATTACCCCTGCGCAAAGGCTCTGACGGTTTTGATACGCGGCAGGATTATCTGATTAAAGGCTATCTGCCGAGTTCGTCGGTGGCCAGCGCTTACGGTGCCAGCGGCTCGTATAAGTCTTTTCTGGCGGTGTCATGGGGATGTCATATCGCCACTGGCAAACCGTGGGCGGGCAAGCCAGTGACGCAGGGGGCGGTGATTTATGTCGTCGGTGAAGGCGGGATTGGTGTTCCCCGTCGTATCCGGGCATGGGAGCAGACGCTTAACGGCGGTAGCCCAATTGATGCGCTTTACCGTGTCGATTGCCCGATTTTTCCGGCCAGCCCGGAGAGCGTGCAGCAAGTGATACAAGCCGCCCGCGATGTGAAAGTCGCCTCCGGTATGTCGGTTCGCCTGATTATTCTGGATACGCTGGCCCGCTGCTTCGGGGGTTCGGATGAAAATGCGGCTAAAGACATGGGCGCATTCATCCAGGGATGCGATGCTATCAAAGCGGCAACACAGGCCACGGTGCTGATTATTCATCATTCCGGTAAAGATCAGGACAAAGGCGCACGAGGCTCCAGTGCCTTCCGGGCCGCGTTGGATGTGGAATTTAACGTGCGCCGTGAAGATGATGGCGGCGCGTTGATCCTCAGTTGCACCAAGATGAAAGATGCAGAAGAGCCGCCGCGTCGCGCCTATGACCTGAATGCCGTTGATCTGTACGTGGATGATGATGGCGACCAGATCACCTCGCTGGTACTGAACGATGAAGGCCGTGAAGTCAGAGAGGATGATGTTGGCAACGATCCTGATTTAGCCGGTATTTCTAGGCTGACAGAAAACCATGTCGCCTTATGGCAGGCCATTCGTTCACGCACGGCCAACGGCGAAGGCTGCACCCGTTCATTAGTACGAGACGATATGCGGGCAATGGGCTTTGATGTGAACAAGAAGTTCACCCGATGGTTGGACAAGCTGGAAAAAGATGGCCTGATCGCCTTTGAAGGGGAACGGATCACGCCGTTATCGCAACGGAATAAGATGGGGGATTAAACGGGGGAAAGTGGGGGTGAACGGATAATGCGTCATCCTATCCGGCATTTTCCCCCATTTCCCACGCATATGTAGACGCGAAGTGGGGGAATAACTTAACTCACTAATAAATAATTACTTTTAATCTAGCCATGAAAATCAGGTGGGGGAAGCCGTGATCCCTGAGCAAGTGGGGGAAAGGTGGGGGATGGTTTTCTGTTCCCGATCTGGTGAGTTATGGAAAAATCACCCACATAAGAAAGATGAGCGCCAGCCCCTCCCAAAAAAGGGGCTGGCGCGATGTGATGGGTTCCGCCGTATGGTCATAGGTATCTTTAGCGTTTTGTTAAAGTAAATTTCTTGTCATCCCTTTCATGCTGGAGACAGGTACAATGGCTTTTACCGCTTTAGCCCATAAGCATGTATCGAAAAAAATTGCGGGTATTCTTGCGGGTATGAAAAGAAAGATCAAATAATATTTTGATTGTTTATCAATAAGTTAGGTTTGATATGCTGCTATTAATCGATAACTATGATTCCTTTACCTATAACCTGTATCAGTATTTCTGTGAATTGGGTGAGGATGTGCTGGTAAAGCGTAATGATGAGCTGCAAATAGCAGATATTGAACGTTTAGCACCGCAGAGGCTGGTGATCTCACCTGGCCCTTGTACACCGGATGATGCTGGCATTTCACTGGCGGTTATTCGCCATTTTGCCGGTAGACTGCCGATTCTGGGGGTCTGTCTTGGTCATCAGGCGCTAGGGCAGGCATTTGGTGCGCGGGTGGTCCGTGCCCGGCAGGTAATGCATGGCAAAACATCATTAATTCAGCATACCAATGTGGGAGTGTTCACCGGGTTGGCTCAGCCGTTGACCGTCACGCGTTATCATTCACTGGTGATTGATAAGGCTTCTCTACCCGACTGTTTCGAGATTACCGCCTGGAGTGAGCATCAGCAGGGAATGGATGAAATCATGGGTATTCGTCACCGTTCTCTGCCTCTGGAAGGGGTGCAGTTTCACCCGGAAAGCATCCTGAGTCAGCAGGGGCATCAGTTACTGAAGAATTTTCTTGGTTTATAGTCATATAGTGGATAATTTTTCTTTCCGGCAGATTAATGATTGCCTCGTTGTGATTTTTTATGCATATTTATTGACTATATTTTCATTCAAGGTAGTGAGATATTGAGGTGGGGAAGCAGATGGCAACAGATAAAATGGCGGTAACAAGAGACACTCACAATAAAGTAATACTTCCGGTTTATGCACCAGCGCAGTTTGTGCCGGTTAAAGGTAAGGGAAGCCGGGTTTGGGACCAGCAAGGTAAGGAATATATCGATTTTTCTGGTGGGATTGCCGTGACAGCGTTGGGGCATTGTCATCCTGCGTTGGTTGAAGCACTCAAGCAACAGGGGGAAACTCTGTGGCATACCAGTAATGTTTTTACCAATGAACCGGCTTTGCGGTTGGCAAGCAAGCTTATCAATGCGACGTTTGCAGATCGGGTCTTTTTCGTTAATTCCGGTGCGGAAGCTAATGAAGCGGCTTTCAAGCTGGCTCGCCACTATGCCATCAAGCGTTACAGCCCATACAAAACCAAAATCATCGCGTTCTATCATGCATTCCATGGCCGCACGTTATTTACTGTGTCGGTAGGGGGGCAGGCGAAATATGCGGATGGTTTCGGCCCGAAACCAGCAGATATTATCCATGTGCCGTTTAACGATCTGGCTGCTGTCAAAGCGGTTATGGATGACCACACCTGTGCGGTGGTGTTAGAGCCGGTGCAGGGCGAGGGTGGCGTCATCCCGGCAACGCCGGAATTTATAAACGGTGTGCGGGCGTTGTGCGATCAATATCAGGCGTTGATGGTATTTGATGAAGTTCAGAGTGGAATGGGGCGCACCGGTAAGCTGTTCTCTTATATGCATTACGGTGTTCAACCGGATATTTTGACTACGGCCAAAGCGTTGGGCGGTGGTTTCCCGATTAGTGCAATGCTGACCACCGAGGAAATTGCTTCGGTGATGACGGTGGGGGTTCACGGTACCACGTATGGCGGTAATCCGTTGGCCTGCGCGGTGGCGGAAGCAGCGCTGGATACGATTAATACGCCGGAGGTGCTGTCAGGTGTGGCCGAACGTCACGATCGTTTTGTGGCAGCGCTGAATACTATCAATGCGGAGTTCGGCATTTTCGACGAGATTCGTGGTCAGGGACTGTTGCTGGGCGTGGCGCTAAAACCGGAATGGCAGGGTCGGGCTCGGGATTTCCTGACTGCTTCGGCTGAGCATGGCCTGATGATTCTGGTGGCCGGGCCGGATGTGATCCGCTTTGTACCTTCATTGGTCATTGAGCTAAACGATATCGATCAAGGCATGGCGCTTTTCGCCAAAGCGGTGGCACAGGTCGTCAACAGTCAGTAAGCCGTCTTTAGACAAAACGAAAAGAGCGTGCCACGGCACGCTCTTTTGTTATCTGATATGGGTTAGCGGGTGCCATAAACCACGATGGTTTTCCCATGGGCAGAGATAAGATTTTGATCTTCCAACATTTTCAGTATACGGCCTACTGTTTCGCGAGAGCATCCCACGATCTGGCCGATTTCCTGGCGGGTGATCTTAATCTGCATGCCATCTGGGTGGGTCATGGCATCAGGTTGTTTGGCCAGATTAAGCAACGTCTGAGCAATACGACCCGTTACGTCCAGGAAGGCAAGATTGCCCACTTTTTCTGACGTTACCTGTAGACGGTTCGCCATCTGGGCAGATAATCGCATCAAAATGTCAGGATTAACCTGAATCAGCTGACGGAATTTTTTATATGAAATTTCAGCAACTTCGCAGGCAGTTTTGGCTCTCACCCAAGCACTTCGCTCCTGGCCTTCTTCAAACAATCCGAGTTCACCAATAAAATCCCCCTGATTAAGATAGGAGAGAATCATTTCTTTGCCTTCTTCATCTTTGATCAGCACTGCGACAGCACCTTTCACGATGTAGTAAAGCGTTTCTGCTTTTTCACCTTGGTGAATAAGCGTGCTCTTTGATGGATACTTGTGAATATGGCAATGAGAAAGGAACCATTCAAGAGTCGGGTCTGTTTGCGGTTTGCCGAGAACCATTCGCTGTCATCCTCTGTTGTAATTCACTGCGCAAATCACAGGGCTCAGAGTTCCCTGTACGGCGTGATAACATAGTTATAATTCAAATTCCGTGTAGGCGGAATGACGTCAGGGAATATAATTAAGTCTTTATCGAGTGACGTCATGATCTGCTCGTTTTTTTGCTTTGGCTCGAAATAAGCAGATTCAGGATTCGTTTGTAACACAGGTTGCACGTAGTGTCTCGTGTTGTCTCGCTTCAGCATGACTAAGCTCTGATTATCAGGCTTT
Source organism: Prodigiosinella aquatilis (assembly GCA_030388725.1). Taxonomy (NCBI): domain Bacteria; kingdom Pseudomonadati; phylum Pseudomonadota; class Gammaproteobacteria; order Enterobacterales; family Pectobacteriaceae; genus Prodigiosinella; species Prodigiosinella aquatilis. Next base: position 4,511,833 of record CP128857.1, on the reverse strand, counting down.
TTTGTACATAAGCGATGTAATATTTCAAAAATAGTTGATTGAGGGTGAGTTTATGCAGGCGCGAGTGAAGTGGGTTGAAGGCTTAACGTTTATCGGTGAATCTGCCTCCGGACATCAGGTATTAATGGATGGCAATGCCGGTGATAAGGCACCAAGCCCGATGGAAATGGTGCTGATGTCTGTCGGTGGGTGTAGTGCTATAGATGTGGTTTCCATTCTGCAAAAAGGCCGTAATGATGTGATGGATTGTGAAGTCCGGCTGACGTCGGATCGCAAAACCGACGCTCCCCGTTTGTTCACTGCCATCAACCTGCATTTTATTGTTACTGGTAAAGGGCTGACCGATAAGGTCGTGGAGCGAGCGGTTTCCCTTTCGGCTGAAAAATATTGCTCTGTCGCGTTGATGCTGGGTCAGGCGGTGGACATTACCCACAGTCATGAAGTGCGCGACGTGGCGTAAAGCTTTAATAGCCGTGAGGTGAGTATATCTCACGGTTGTCAGTGGCACGCGCTGCTGTTTGAGGTGGTGCCGTAGTAAGTGCTGATGTAGCGAACACGTAGTATCGAAAATGATTGGCAGGCACCAAAATAGTGCATGTAGTTATGATTCACTCTGGATGCCCAACGCGTCCATAAATAATTTTATGATCGTATTTATTCTTTTCCCTTTTTTGATAATAAAACAGAATCGGGTGAAAATGGTTAATGATTCTAAAGTAATAGGTCGTAGTAAATTTTGTTCAACATACCTTTCTGCATAATGGCAAGGGAGATAGCCAATAAAATGGCCAGTCAGAATGAGCATGGCGACAGATTCAATTTGCACTGCCTGAATATTGCTATTCTTGAAATTAAATACTTTATTTTTATGATGTATGCTGGCGTAACTATGATTAATGACTTTAGCATTTTTCAGCATATCAATAGTGATATCCAAGTCATTTAAATGGAAGAATTCATGCTCGTTACTACAATATATTTGTGACTCTTCCTGATAGAGAAAATAATATTCAAACTCGCTTTTTTCTTCATAAACCGGCGCAATAGCGCACGTTAATCGACCTTCGTTTAATCCTCTCTCAAGATTGTCGAGCTGTTCCGTTTGAAGCCTGATGTTCAGTTTTGGTGCGATGTGAGCAAGTTGGCGCACCGCTTTGGTGATGGGCGATTGGCGGTCGGTGATGGTGTTATCAATCACACTGATATTGATTTCACCGAGGATTTCATTACGGCTATTTTGCAGACGATCGCGGAATTGATTGATGGAAGAAAATAGCTCCAACGTGGCCTGATAGACGATACTGCCATATTCGGTAAGAAAAAAACCATCACGCCCACGGCTGCATAGTGTCATCCCAAGGCGAATTTCCAGATCAGAAACCTGTTTACTTATTGCTGCCAATCCAATGTTTAATTCATGACTTGCAGAAGTAAAACCTCCGGCTTCGACAACACTTTTGAATACGCGTAATAGCTTTAAGTCCACATTATTGATGCTTATTTGTGAGCTTTCATTTTTTTCTGCTAGTAGGTTTCTGAAATCGGAAAGTTTACTTTCCATAATTGGTATTTACCTCCCGATGTTTTTTCAACAAATATGATGTTCGACGGATTTAATATTATTTGTTGAGATTCATCACTATCGGGCAATAAGCTTTTATTATTATAGAGCGATTCCCCAAATATAAAATTTCTTTCTTCATTTCATTCTCGGAAAAGAATAACGCATTCAATATGCCAGCATGAGGGTTGTTATGTCCAACAGTTCTGAGCTTCTTTGGGGAGCCCGTTTTAAAAGTGCGCCTGCGGCAGCACTGACCGCGTTATCCCGTTGTCCCGATAACTATTTTTCACTCACGCCTTACGATATTGCCGGGTGTCGTGCCCATGCTCATGAGTTGCAGCGTGCCGGATTACTTACGGATGATGAAACGCTCAGAATGATCGCTACCCTGGATACGTTGGACGACGAGTTTCGTCAGGGGACGCTCCAGCCCAGTCAAAATGATGAAGATGTTCATACGTTTATCGAACGGGAACTGGTGGTTCGTCTGGGCGAGTTGGGTGGAAAACTGCGTGCCGGACGGTCCCGGAATGATCAGACTGCTAATGATTTACGCCTGTACCTCCGCGATCATGGCCGTAAAATCGTTGCCGACCTGCTGCAATTGCAGGCGGCATTAATCAAACAGTCTGAGGCACATATACAGACTCTGGCGCCTGGGTTTACCCATTTGCAGCAGGCGCAGCCCATCGTTTTTGCCCATCAGTTGATGGCGCATGCTCAGGCCTTCTCCCGCGATATTCAGCGCATGCAAGATTGGGACGCGCGTTGTGCGTTATCTCCGCTGGGCGCGGCGGCCATGGCAGGCTCGGCTATTGCCATGCATCCTGAACTGTCGGCCCGGGAATTGGGGTATCTGGCACCCTGTGAAAATTCCATTGATGCGGTCGCCAGTCGTGACCATGTGGCCGAGTTTCTGTTTGTTACCGGCATGCTGGGCGTCAATCTTTCCCGTTTAAGTGAGGAAGTGTGTTTATGGGCCTCGCGGCAGTTCCGCTGGGTGGAGATTAATGACAGCTATGCCACTGGCAGCTCGATTATGCCGCAGAAGAAAAATCCCGATATTGCCGAATTGTCGCGAGGTCGCAGCGGTCGCTTGATTGGCAACCTGATGGCCATGCTGGCGACAATGAAAGCTATGCCGCTTTCCTATAACCGGGATTTGGGTGAAGACAAACGCAGCGTCCTTGACTCGGTGGATACGCTGCGTCTGGTCCTACCCGCCATGTCCGGCATGATCGAAACCATGAGCGTGAATGTCGATCAACTTCTGCATCAGGCTCCAGACGGTTTTACGCTAGCAACCGAAGTGGCCGACTGGCTGGCAAAACGCGGCGTTCCTTTCAAGGAAGCTCATGAAATTACAGGAAAACTGGTCCGTCTGTGTGAAATACACGCTTGCCAGTTATGGGAGGTCAGTGATGAACAGCTGGCTGACGTGGATACCCGTTTGACCGCTGATGTCCGTACCTGTCTGACCCTTGATGCCGCAATCGCTGCTCGTGATGGTTATGGCGGCACCGCACCTCTGCGGGTCAATGAGCAGATCGAGCGGCTGAAGTCTGTAATGCAATCACAGTCGGCGTGGGTCAGTGCCTATCGTGGCCTGGTTATTTGATGTTTATCTCTTTTACCCATGACTGGAGCCTGGTATGAGCACCTCGCAACGCTCGCAAGAGCACTCTGAGTATTCGCACCGCGAGAAATATGTCGACCTCAGCCATTATGAATATGTTCCGCGCCGCTATTACGGCCGGATCATCGCTACGGTCATTATCGTCTTACTGCTGATAGCGTTGGGTCACTCGTTTTCACAGGGAAATATTGAGTGGTCCTATGTTGGGAAGTTCTTTACCGCCAAAGCCATCCTTGATGGGGTGGTCAACACGCTGATCATGTCGATACTGGCGATGGCGCTGGGTATCGTGTTCGGGGTGATTGCGGCGATTATGCATATGTCGCGCAATCCGGTGCTGCACTATGTCTCTGTCGGCTATACCTGGATTTTTCGCGGTACGCCGCTGATCCTGCAACTGTTGCTGTGGTTTAACCTGGCGCTGGTTTTTCCAACCATCGCTATTCCGGGTCTATTCAGTGTTGAGACAGTAAGTGTGATGACGCCGTTCATGGCCGCGTTGTTGGGGTTGAGCATCAATCAGGGCGCTTATACCTCGGAAGTGGTGCGCGCCGGGTTGCTCTCTGTGGACATTGGGCAATACGAAGCAGCCAAATCTATCGGTATGCCACACCTGCAAGCGTTGCGTCGGGTAATTTTACCGCAGGCGATGCGAGTAATTATCCCGCCAGTGGGTAACGAATTCATCAGCATGATCAAGACCACCAGTCTGGCCAGCATGATTCAGTATTCAGAACTGCTCTATAACACTCAAAACATCTATTACGCCAATGCACGGGTGATGGAACTGCTGTTTGTGGCTGGTATTTGGTATCTGATTATTGTCACCATCCTGTCGTTTGGTCAGAGCTTGCTGGAGCGGTACTACTCCCGCGGCAGTAGCCGTCGTAACTGAATTACGCGATGAAAGAGGATAGCGGGATGAGAAACATTGTAAGAGCCGTCAACGTTAATAAGTATTTTGACCACTTTCACGCGTTGAAAGATATCAATCTTGAAGTGAATTACGGCGAAGTGATGTGCATTCTGGGGCCGTCTGGTTCAGGGAAAAGTACATTCCTGCGTTGTATCAATCAGTTGGAGGAAGTTGATACCGGCGCTATCTGGGTCGATGAGGAACTGGTGGGATATCGGGTTGCCGGTAAAAAACTCTACCCCCTTAACGACCGGCAAATTGCCCGTCAGCGATTGCATACCGGCATGGTGTTCCAGCGTTTTAACCTGTTTCCCCATAAGACTGCGTTGGAAAACATTATCGAAGGGCCTTGTCAGGTACTGCTGCGCCCGCGACGGGAAGCTACCGAAGAGGCAATGGCGTTGCTCGATCGTGTCGGACTGGCACATAAAGCGAATGATTACCCGCAAACGCTCTCCGGCGGGCAGCAGCAGCGTGTTGCCATTGCCCGGGCGTTGGCGATGAAACCGAAGTTGATGCTGTTTGACGAGCCGACATCGGCACTGGACCCCGAAATGGTCGGTGAGGTGTTGGCTGTCATGCGCTTGCTGGCCAAGGAAGGCACAACCATGGTTGTGGTCACGCATGAGATGGGATTTGCCCGTGAAGTGGCGAACCAGATCGTGTTTATGGACGAAGGCTGCATTATTGAACGTGGTGCCCCGGAAGATGTGCTGCTCAATCCGCAGAATCCACGTATGCAGAATTTCATTTCTGCCATTCTCCTTTAACTTTCACCAAGGGTAATACTCATGAAAAAGCTCGTGCTCTCTGCTGTTGCCGTGTCGGTTTTATTCAGCTCTGTCACCTGGGCTGCGCCATCGCTGCCCGCTGATATCAAGGCCAAAGGGGAATTGACGGTGGCAATTATGCCGAATTATCCGCCGATGGAGTTCAAAAATCCCGCTGATAACCAGTTAACTGGGGCGGATTACGATCTGGGCAATGCGATTGGTAAAAAGCTCGGGATTAAGATCAATTGGCAGGAAATTGGCTTTGAGCAAATGATCAATGCGGTGGCAACCAAGCGTATCGATATGATCATGTCTGGAATGACCGATACCAAAAAGCGTCAGGATGTCGTGAGTTTTGTCGATTATTTCACCACCGGGCCACAGTTTTATACCCTGGCTTCTCGCAGTGATATCAATACTGCGCTTGATTTGTGTGGAAAAAAGGTCGGCTCCAGCCGACGCACCACCTTCCCGGCGGAAATCGCCGCCTGGAGTAAGGCACATTGTGAAGCTGCGGGTAAACCCGCGATTGTGGTGGTTGGCGCGGAAGGTACGGCCGATGCCCGTTCCCAACTGCGGCAGCATCGTCTGGATGGCGTGGTGCAGGGCAGTGAAACCATTCCCTATATCATGAATCTGGAAAAAAACACCTATAAGCCACTGGATAAGGCGTTTTCCTTCCAATACACCGGTATTGGTATCGATAAAGCCAATACCCAGTTGGTCAGTGCCGTTCAGGGCGCGCTTGACGAGATGATCGCCGATGGCAGCTATCTGACGATCCTGAAAAAATGGGGCCTGCAAGATGGTGCTGTCAAGAACGCGACGGTGAATCAGGGTCGCTAATACACGGGTATTGTCGGAGTCAGTCATGATAAATACACGGGATAACTGCCCACGCTGGCCGGAAGGTAAAAAGGGCTGTATGGCGCTGGCGTTTGATCTTGATGGTCCAACCGGCGATGCCATGCTTGACGGCTCTATCTGGCAAAAACCGGAATACTTTACCTTCGGCGGCTATGGTCCGTTTCGGGCGTTGGGACGCATTCTCGATCTGTTGGAGCAATTCACCATCCCGGCCACATTTTTTGTGCCTGCCTGGGTGGTGGAAAACTGGCCTTCACAGTGCGTCGCCATTGTCGAGCGAGGTCATGAAGTCGCCTATCACGGTTATCGACATGAGTCGTTTTATGCTTTGTCAGCTGAAGAACAGCGGCAAGTGATGCAGGTTTCCCGTGATATTTTCTGGCGTTACCTCGGCATTCGTGCCGAGGGTTTTCGCACCCCGTCTGGGGACTGGCATGCGCAAACCACGGCGGTTTTGCTGGATGCGGATGTCATTTATTCCAGTAGTATGCGCGGCGATGATCGCCCCTATCTGATTCCGGTGCCGGGCAAAACGCGGCCACTGGTGGAAATCCCTGGTCGTTGGGAGATGGATGACTACTCCTCGCTGGCCTATACCCGTGCGCCGGATTTTCCCGCCGGGCTTGACCGGACCGCCAGTTATGCCCTGACACTGGATAACTGGCAGCGTGAATACGATGGAGCCATGAATGAAGGGCTGTGCCTGACGACGCTGTTCCACCCTAAAATCAGCGGGAAACCAGGACGTATTTTGTTGCTGGAGCAGTTTTTAGCTCACATGCGTCAGCGTGATGATGTCTGGTTTGCGCGTTGCCGCGATGTCGCGCACTGGTTTTTACAGGAGCCATGTCATGATTAATCAATCCTGCTGGCCGGAGGGCCAGAAGTGTGCGGTGGTGATCACCATCGACTATCACGATGTTCATGGCATTCTCACTCAGACACCGGCGGTCGCCGGGCGGGAGAAAACCCTGTCGGTATGGCGTTATGGCACCACCCGAGGTGTCGATCGTTTACTGGCGTTGCTGGCAGCCAAACAGGTGCCGGCAACCTGGTGTTTGCCCGCCATTGTGGCGCAGGAGAATCCCGAAACCTTTAGCCGTATCGTGCAGTCTGGTCATGAAATAGCCTGTTCGGGACTCCGCCATCAGAATTTCGACAATCTGACGTTGGCTGAGCAGATTGATAGCCTGCGTCAGGGATGCGACGTGCTGGAAGCGCTGAGCGGCGTGCGCCCGGTCGGCTTTCGAGTGCCCGCCGGACAATGGACGGATGGTTTTAGCCAGGCGATGCAGCGGGAAGGCATACGTTGGTCCTCTTCCCTGCGCGGTGATGACTTGCCCTATTTTCACGCCGATGCACCCGTGGTGGAGCTTCCGCTGCACTACGAACTGGAAGATGAACCCTACTTTGCCTTTAACCTCAGTCCTGCCGTTCCACCGGGTCAATCCCGGATTGCGTCTTACTCCCATACGCTGGATAACATGAAGATGGATTTCAGCGGATTCTACCGTTTTGGGTTGTGCTATGTGCTGCGTTTGCATCCGGAAATCATGGGCACTGCCGGTCGCATTGGTGTGTTGGCTGAGTTACTTGATTTTATCACCGGACATGATGGTGTCTGGCTGGCGACCGCCGGTGAGATTGCCAATGAATGGCGGCAACAGCCAGCGAATGTTCCCGAGCATCCAGTGATGGTTTATCACCGTTATACGCATGGGGATGCATGATGCGTTCTGCCCAAATGCAGTTAGCGCGGTTTATTCATGACACTCGCTTTAGTGATATTCCTCCCGCATTGGTAGAGCGCTGTAAACGCCATATCCTTGATACCTTGGGTGCCGCGCTGGCCGGGGTGGACAGCGATGTCTGGCAAACGACTTTTCATATTGTCGAGGCCGACGGTGCCGCGCCTCTCGCGCAAGTATGGGGCAGTACACGCAGAACCAGTACGCGTAACGCGGCGCTGCTTAATGGTATCGCGGCGCATATGTATGAGCTGGATGATACCGGTGGCTGCGACCACTCCGGTGCGGTGGTGGTGCCGGCGGCACTGGCGGTATTGCCGTTGTGCTCCCAACCGGTATCCGGCCAGCAACTCATCACGGCGGTGATGCTGGGTTATGACGTCGGGCGTCGAGTGCTGGAAGCCTGCGGCGGGTACTCTGCCCACAATGGTAAAGGGTGGCATTCTACCGCGACCTGTGGGGTATTTGGTGCCGCTGCCGCCGTCGCTTATCTGTTACAACTGACGCCAGCGCAAACCAGTGCGGCACTGGGGATTGCCGGAAGTTTCAGCGGTGGGTTGTGGGCATTTATTCACGATGGTTCTCAAAGCAAGAAATTACACGCTGGACGTGCTGCGGAAGGCGGCGTGCTGGCAGCTCAGTTGGCTGCTGGCCAGGTGAGTGGACCACAGAAACTGTTTGATGATGTCTGGGGCGGTTTCCTCGCCACGTTGGCGGGACAGGATGCACAGCCGGAAGCGCTGACGGACGGGTTGGGTGATGTCTGGAAATTGGCGCGTTGCTCTATCAAGCCTTACGCTTCTTGTCGTGGAGTCCATTCCGCGATTGACGCTGTTGGGATACTAATGACCAGCATGGACATCAGCATGAACGATGTGGCCAGTATTGATGTCAGCCTCAGCCGGTTCCTGCATGGCATGTGCGGCGGCTGTGATCTGGACAGTTTGGCGGCAGCGCAGATGAGCCTGCCTTATGCGTTGGCGGCGCGATTGGTTCATGGTCATGCCGGGTTGTCGGCTTACAGCGTGGATAAACGGAACGATCCGGATATTCAACGCTTGTTGTCGCGCATCACCCTGCATATTGACGATCAACAGGATGACGACAGCGAGCCATTATTAACCCTGACGACATACCGCGGCGCACGTCAGCAACACCGGGTCGGGATTCCGCTTGGCGCGCCAACCAACCCGCTGAGTGATGCGGATTTGCTGGCGAAATTCGCCACGCTGGCTACACGGGTGGTATCGGAACAGCAAGCGCAGTCAGTGATTAGCTTCTGTCTGGCGCTGGAACAGGAAACTGATTGCCGTATGTTGACATCATTACTGTCGTGCTGAGTCATCTGGAATGGTTTGCCCGATTGGCACATGAATCGGCTTTCACTTAACTGCGGTAGCGCTGTTACTGGCCACCTGTCGTTCGTATAATGAGGTTACTATGGAACACGCTCTTCCCGTTAGCCGTCACGATTTTGATGAAAGAATGATCCCGTTGTATGCGCCTGCCGATTTCATTCCGGTACGCGGAGAAGGCTCACACCTGTGGGATCAACAGGGCAAAGAGTATATCGATTTCGCTGGTGGTATTGCGGTGAATGCGTTGGGCCACGCCCATCCGGCAGTGGTTGCTGCCCTGACTGAACAGGCTGGCATGTTGTGGCATGTTGGCAACGGTTATACCAATGAACCGGTATTGCGTCTGGCGAAGCAGTTAATTGACGCCACATTTGCTGAAAAGGTCTTTTTCTGTAATTCAGGTGCGGAAGCCAATGAAGCGGCGCTGAAACTGGCGCGTAAATATGCTCTGGATACCGTCGGGCATGAAAAGAATCAGATCGTGGCGTTTAACAATGCTTTCCACGGTCGCACGTTGTTCACCGTCTCTGCTGGCGGACAGCCGAAATATTCACAGGATTTTGCGCCATTGCCCACCGGTATTGTCCATACTGATTTCAATGATCTGGCTGCGGCGGCAAGCGTTATCAACGATAAGACCTGTGCCGTGATTGTCGAGCCGATTCAAGGGGAAGGGGGCGTGGTGCCCGCCGATACGGTGTTCCTGCAAGGGTTGCGTGAATTGTGCGATCGCCATCAGGCGCTGTTGATTTTTGATGAAGTGCAGACCGGCGTCGGCAGAACCGGGGATCTGTATGCCTATATGCAATACGGCGTCATTCCCGATGTGTTGACCACGGCGAAAGCGTTGGGTTGTGGTTTCCCGATTGGCGCCATGATCACGACCAATCGGCTGGCCGCCGCATTTTCCGTCGGTACGCATGGTACTACTTATGGTGGTAATCCGCTGGCTACCGCCGTCGCGGGGACGGTATTCGAACTGATACGATCGCCGGTGCTATTGGCGGGGGTGAAGCAGCGTCATCAATGGTTTATAGATGAGCTGGCGAGTATTAATACACAATATCCGGTGTTCGCCGACATACGGGGCCGTGGATTGCTGATCGGTTGTGAGTTGTTACCGGCGTTCGCTGGAAAAGCCAAAGCGATCACTCAACTGGCCAATGAGGAGGGGGTGATTGCCCTGATTGCCGGTCCGGATGTGGTACGCTTCACCCCGTCACTGATTATTCCAGAAGCGGATGTGCGTGAAGGGTTAGCGCGCTTTACACGGGCTATCGCGAAGATTTACGGCTGAAACTGAGCCTGAGAGGTGGGTAATTATGATGATAATCCGTCCGGTTGAGCAGAGCGATCTCCCTGATTTACTGGTACTGGCGGGTAAATCCGGCGTCGGTCTGACATCGTTGCCGAAAAATGAACAGACGCTGGCAACACGGATAGCGCGGACAATCTGTACTCGCCAGGGGGAAGTCCCCCCAGGCGAGCAGGGATACTGGTTTGTGCTGGAAGATACCGTTACGGGACGGGTTGTTGGCGTCAGTGCGCTGGAGGTAGCCGTTGGCTTATCTGAACCCTGGTACAGTTTCCGACTGGGAACGCTGGTGCACGCATCCAAAGCGCTCGGGGTGTATAAGTCAATGCAGACCCTCACGCTGGTACACGACTATACCGGAAGCAGCGAGCTGTGTACCCTGTTTCTCGATCCTGACTATCGTCATGGATCGAATGGTAAGTTACTGTCTAAAGTGCGCTTTTTGTTTATTGCCGCGTTTCGCGAGCATTTCTCACGAAAACTTTTCGCCGAAATGCGAGGTTACTCGGATGAAAACGGTAACTCACCCTTTTGGGACAGTGTTGGTAATCATTTTTTCTCTATTGATTTTGCCAAAGCCGATTACCTGAGTGGAACCGGACAAAAAGCCTTTATTGCCGAATTGATGCCCAAGCATCCACTGTATGTCGATTTGCTGGCACCCGGTGCCCGTGAAGCCATCGGCAGCGTTCACCCCCACACCATGCCCGCGCGTACGGTGCTGGAGTCAGAAGGGCTGCGCTATAACGGATATGTGGATATTTTTGACGGTGGCCCTACGTTGGATGCCGAGATTGACGATTTGCGTGCAGTACGGCACAGCAGATTACTGCCGATTGTGATAATGGATCATCCTTGTGCGGTGCCTCATCTACCGCAGTGTCTGGTGGCTAATGATAATTATCACCACTACCGTGCTCTCTTGGTTCATGCAGATCCTATGAGTGACCAGCTACCGCTTTCTTTAGATGCTGCCCGTGCTTTGGGTGTCGTATCAGGCGATCAGATACGGCTACTTCCTCTCATACCTCAGGAGAAGTTCTAGTGTCTCATCCCGCGCTGTTTATCAAGGGTATCTGGCGGCATGGCCGCGGCCCGGAATTTACCAAAACGGATCCTGTCGATAATCAATTGTTGTGGAAAGCGGCCGCCGCTGACCATGATGATGTCGAAGAAGCCTGTGACGCAGCCCGCGCCGCGTTTCCCGCCTGGGCCCGTACAACACTGAATGAACGTATCGCCGTGATTCGTGGTTTTGCCCAATTGTTGGAACAGCATAAACCGGTATTGGCTTCCATCATCAGCCGTGAAACCAGCAAACCTCGCTGGGAAACCCTGACTGAAGTGCAGGCGATGATCGGCAAAATCGAGATCTCCATTCAGGCTTATCAGCAACGAACCGGTGAGCACTACACGCCGATGACGGTGGGAACCTCTTCTTTACGTCATCGACCGCACGGTGTGCTGGCGGTTTTCGGACCTTACAATTTCCCCGGACATTTGCCGAACGGCCATATCGTTCCGGCACTGTTGGCGGGTAACTGTGTGGTGTTCAAACCGAGTGAGTTAACGCCCGCCACGGCGGAAGAGACAGTCAGGCTGTGGCAACAGGCTGGATTACCGGACGGTGTTTTGAACCTGGTGACTGGCGGTCGTTCAACGGGAGAAGCGTTGAGCGCACATCCCGGTATTGATGGTCTGCTGTTTACCGGCAGTGCCAATACGGGTTATCACCTGCACCGCCAATTGGCCGGACAGCCGGAGAAAATTCTGGCGCTGGAAATGGGGGGAAATAATGCGCTGATTGTCGATGATGTGACAGAGATTGATGCAGCCGTCAATCTGGTTATTCAGTCGGCATTTATTTCCGCCGGACAGCGTTGCACCTGTGCTCGTCGTCTGTTGGTGAAGCGCGGCGATGCTGGTGATGTGTTGTTACGGCGTTTGGTGACAGTAGCGCAGGGGTTACGTGTGGGACGCTGGGATGCGGAACCCCAACCCTTTATGGGGGGGGTGATTTCCGCGGCAGCGGCGACAAACCTGCTGAATGCCCAGCAGCAACTGCTGGCGTTGGGGGCGACACCGTTGCTGATGATGACACAGCTTGAACCGGGTAGTGCATTGCTCAGCCCCGGCATTCTCGAGATCACCAATGTGCAGGCAGCGCCAGATGAAGAGTATTTCGGCCCCTTGCTGAGTGTCATTCGTTATGACGATTTTGATGAAGCGCTGCATATCGCCAATCAGACCCGCTACGGTCTGGCGGTGGGATTGATATCATCCCGGCGCGAGTTGTTTGATCGTCTGCTGCTGGAGGCCCGTGCGGGTATTGTCAACTGGAACAAGCCGTTGACCGGCGCATCCAGCGCCGCGCCGTTTGGCGGTATCGGTGCTTCCGGTAACCATCGAGCCAGCGCATTCTATGCGGCCGATTATTGTGCCTGGCCAATGGCATCGCTGGAAGTCGATACCCTGACGTTACCGGCCGCGTTGTCTCCTGGGGTGTCATTTGATCTGTGATGAATGCCGTGCCTGGTGTGGGGAAACACAATGTCTTATGAAGTGAATTTTGATGGTCTGGTGGGGTTGACTCATCACTATGCCGGTTTGTCGTTTGGCAATGAAGCCTCGACGTTACATCAGAACAGCGTATCCAATCCCCGATTGGCGGCCAAACAAGGATTGCTGAAAATGAAATCGCTGGCGGATCTCGGCTTCCGGCAAGCGGTGCTGCCCCCGCAGGAGCGGCCTCATATACCGATGTTGCGCCGGCTGGGATTCAGCGGCAGTGATGCGACGGTACTGGCGCAGGCGATGCGCCAGGCTCCTCGTTTGTTGTCGGCGTTAAGCTCGGCCTCATCAATGTGGACGGCCAATGCGGCGACAGTATCACCGTCGTCAGACAGTGCCGATGGCCGGGTTCATTTCACGGCAGCCAATCTGAACAATAAATTTCATCGGGCGATCGAAGCCGAAACGACATCAGCGGTGTTGCGGGCTATTTTTAGCAATGAGCGCCATTTTGTGCATCATAACGCCCTGCCGCAGGTTGCACTGTTTGGTGATGAAGGCGCCGCCAACCATAACCGTCTGGGCGGTGCATATGGGCGACGTAGTGTGCAGGTGTTTGTCTATGGTCAGCATGTCTACGGCAATGTGGCCGGGCCGCAGCGTTACCCGGCGCGGCAGACACGAGAAGCCAGTGAGGCGATAGCCCGTCTACATCAGCTTGATGAAAACCACACGGTATTTATACAACAGAACCCGGCAGTGATTGATAAAGGCGTCTTTCATAACGATGTGATTGCGGTCAGTAACCAACAGGTATTGTTTCACCATCAGCAGGCGTTTTTGAATCAGGCCCAGGCGCTGGACGAAATTCGCCGCAAAATGGCCACGCTTGACGAAGAGTTGATCGCTATTGAAGTACCGGAAGCCAGTGTCTCGGTTGAAGATGCGGTGGCAACTTACCTGTTTAACAGCCAGCTCCTGACCCGGCAAGATGGCAAGATGACGCTGGTGGTACCGGAAGAGTCCCGCCAGCATGTCGGGGTATGGCGTTATTTGTCTGAACGGGTGAGCCGTGGTGGCCCGATTGACGAAATCAAGGTTTTCGATTTGCGTGAGAGTATGCGTAATGGTGGCGGACCGGCCTGTCTTCGCTTGCGGGTGGTATTGAATGAACAGGAACTGCAAGCCGTCAATCCGCAGGTCATCATGAACGATAACCTGTTTAACCGCTTAAATGACTGGGTGGAGCGTTACTACCGTGACCAGTTGACGCAGAATGATCTGGCGGATCCTCTGCTGCTGAGCGAAGGACGGGAAGCGCTGGATGCGTTGACGGTGATCCTGGGGCTGGGATCTATCTATCCTTTTCAGCGTTAGGAGTGATGCGCGTGAATTTTCTGTCATTGACTTTGCAGGGAGAGTCGCCAGTCATCAAACAGGGGGAAACCTCGACACTATGCTGGCAATGGCTGGCGGAAGGCATCCTGGCGCTGTGGCCGAAAGCCGTCTATCGACAGGCGGTGGTATTGTCGGCAGGATTACATGGCAATGAAACGGCACCGGTTGAGATGCTCAATCAATTGGTTACTGAACTGTTGAGCGGGCAACGTCCGCTGGCCGTTCGTCTGCTGGTGATTTTCGGCAACATTCCGGCGTTGCAGGCCGGGAAGCGTTATCTGCACACCGATATCAACCGTATGTTTGGCGGTCGTTATCGCCAGTTTGCCGCCAGCGGCGAAACCGCACGTGCCCGGCAACTGGAGCAACTGGTCACGGCGTTCTTTGCCGCCGATGTGCCTGATTCCGGCGTGGCCCGCTATCATTATGATTTGCATACGGCTATCCGGGACTCGGTTCTGCCGCGCTTTGGTTTGCTGCCGTTTCAGTCACACCCTTATGACGCGACGCTGCTTGCCTGGCTGGATGCGGCGGATTTAGACGCGCTGGTGTTCCACCGTGCACCGGGCGGAACGTTCAGTCACTTCAGTAGCGAGTGCTGTCAGGCGGCCAGTTGTACGCTTGAGCTGGGAAAAGCCCGCCCGTTTGGCGCCAATGATCTGCGGCATTTTGCCGACATTAACCGTATGTTGCAGGCGTTTATCTCGGGAGATACGCGACCGGTGCGCCGCCAGACCGCCATGCGTCTGTTCCGTGTGGTGCATACCATTATCAAACACAGCGAGGTATTCCGGCTGAATTTGTCTGACGATACGCCCAATTTTACCTGCTTGACCCAAGGGATGTTGTTGGCAGAGCAACCCGGTGAAATCTACCGGGTTCAGCATGAGCAAGAGTGGGTTTTATTTCCCAATCCTCAGGTGGCGACGGGCATGCGAGCCGGGTTACTGCTGACAGAAACCACCCCGGAAGCGTTATCGATGCTGTGAGTAACCGTGGCGGCCCGGTATTATTTGATGGTTTTGCCTTCCAGCAACCGTTGCACCAATGGCCCCATGATCAGTTCCATCGCCAGTCCCATCTTGCCGCCGGGTACCACCAGTGTATTGATGTGGGAAATAAACGACCCTTGCAGCATGGCCAGCAGATAAGGGTAATCAATGTCGTCCATACACTGAAAGTGAATGACCACAAAGCTTTCATCCAGCGACGGGATGGCTTTTGCCGCAAAAGGGTTGGACGTATCCACCGTCGGTACACGCTGGAAGTTGATATGGGTGCGGGAAAATTGTGGCGTAATGTAGGTGATGTAGTCTTCCATTGAACGCACCACAGAGTCCATCACCGCCTCGCGGGAATGACCACGTTCATTCACATCGCGAACCAGTTTCTGAATCCATTCCAGGTTGACAATTGGCACTACACCCACCAGTAAATCGACATGACGGGCCACATTATGCTGTTGCGTGACTATGCCACCATGCAGCCCTTCATAGAACAGCACATCGGTAGGTTCCGGCATCGGTTCCCAGGGGGTAAATGTTCCCGGCACCTGATTGTAAGGAATGGCTTCATCGTAAGTATGCAGATATTTACGGGTTTTTCCGGTGCCGTGCTGCCCATATTCAGTGAACGATTTCTCAAGCAGACAGAAATCGTTGGCCTCCGGGCCAAAGTAGCTGATATGCCGCCCTAAATCTCGTGTTTTACGGATTTCCATGTCCATTTCCGGACGGGTGTAACGGTGGAAGCTGTCCCCTTCAACCTGAGCAGCGCGGATTTTCAACTGCTGGAAAATCTTGCGAAAAGCTAGACTGGTGGTGGTGGTTCCGGCGCCACTGGAGCCGGTTACAGCGATAATCGGGTGTTGGTGCGACATGATGCTGAAACTCCGTTATGGGGGTATGCATCGGTACGGTTACTGAAAACCGTCACTGCGGTTAGATAACCCCATTGTTACCATGTTTATCTGGGGGTTACATCCCTTTTCACGTTTTTTGCTACTGATTCAATATTCGTGAAGATCACTCGCGGTAAGCTGACTGCGGGGCATCACATTGATGGTTTCATGCAGTTCGGACCACACCAGTACCGCTTCGCCATGTTCCAGTTGCCGACGTACATCAGCCACTTTTTGCTCCAGTGTGCGCTCATGCTCTCCATAATCAGTGCCTTCACGCAGCACAAAAGATTCGATCAGATTTTCCAGTGTTTCCGGGTCCAGTTGTTGCCAGGGAATAATCACATTATTGGTCCAAAAACGGAGTGAGCCAGTCCGGAATGCGCTGTTCCAGCCACATTTCGGGGTTAAGTAACGAGCCACCAACAAAGCCGACATGGCCGCCGTGATCTGTTAGCTGATACTCAATATTCGGCGGTAATAATGCCAGGTCGGGGATCACGTCTTGTGTCATGAACGGATCATCTTTGGCCTGAATGATCAGTAACGGTTTACAAATCTGCGGTAACAGCGGCATTGCACTGCACCGTTGGTAATAGTCTGCCGCATTCAGAAAGCCATGAATACGGGCGGTGATCAGATCGTCGAACTCGCGTAGCCGTCGTATTTTTTTCAATTGTGGCAAAAGAATGGGCAATGTATCAGGATAAGCGGCGATTTTACGGCTGGCATTCTGTTTTAGCAGGTGTACCAGATAGTGTTGATAAATCCGTGAAAATCCCTGATCGATACGCTGGCTACAAGGTGCCAGCATCAGCGGTGCCGAGACAATAACCGCCGCAGCCAGGCTGCATTGTGCTCCCTGTTGACCCAGCAGATAAGCCAGCATATTTCCCCCCAGCGACACGCCGACGGCGGCCGTTGGCGCCTCACCCAGCGTTTCATGCATCCAGCGTAGCAAATAGCTGGCGTCTTCGGTTTCACCTGAATGATAAATGCGCTTCATGCGGTTGGGTTTGCCGCTGCAACCGCGAAAGTGCATCACCATCGCCAGCCAGCCGCGCCGTTGACAGGCGGCCAGTAATCCATGGGCATAAGGACTGTGGAAACTGCCTTCAAGACCGTGAAACAGTACCACCCGGGGTTTATGTTTTGCTGATAGTGGATCTTCGCTCCAGGCCAGATCGACAAAATCGCCATCCGGCATATCCAGCGTCTGCCAGACGGGTTTTAACCGGAGGTGACGACGGATCAGTTGTGGCAGCAGCGTTTGCAGATGTGGATTGTGCATCCCTGACATGGGATGAAAAGTCTGACTGGTCAATGGTTCAATATTCATAGTAAAAGACTTGTCTGGGCCATATCACGCTGCTAGGTTGATTATCTTGTCAATTCGTCTGGTATAAGGCATCCCGATTTCATGGCGCATTTTAGCCTTTTCCTTTCCATGCTTGGTTTTCTGTGGGTTGCAGCCATTACCCCAGGCCCTAATAATATGCTACTGACGGCGTCTGCCGCCAATTTTGGTTTTATACGTTCGCTACCACTGATGCTCGGGATCATGATCGGCATGCAGAGTGTGTTGTTATTGGCCGCGCTGGGTCTGGGGAGCTTGTTGTTGATTTATCCTCCGTTACACCTGGCGTTGAAAGTCCTCGGCAGTGCCTACCTGCTGTGGTTGTCATGGAAGATTGCCACCGCAGCCTATGAACAACTGGATACGGATACTGCACCGCCGCATCCTATGCCGATGTATCAGGGGGGACTACTGCAATTTTTGAACCCCAAGGCTTGGCTGATGTCACTGGGTGCGGTGGCCGGATTCAGTCTGGCAGGGGAAGGGTATATCGGCTCGGTGGTCGGCATCAGTATTGCGTTGGTCACGGTTAATGCGGTAGCGGGGGCCATCTGGTTGGTGTTTGGCTCGGTAATCGGCCAGATGTTGCGCAGCCCGACTGCCTGGAAGATATTCAATCTTGGTATGGGGTTACTGACTGCCGCCTGTGTGCTGATGATTTGGCATTAAACCGGGATACCTGCCCTCGCAGATATCCCGAAATCCCAGCGGATTAACTTTGACTATCAAAAGAGTGGGGACTATCAAAAGATTGGGTTAATTGCTCCAACTGTTCCTGCGCGTCCAGCCAGGCCATCTCGGTTGTTTCAAGCTCGTTTTTCACCGCCGTTTGCTTTTGCAGGCACTCGGTAAGTTCAGCTTTACGACTGTTGTCATAAAGCTCGCTGTCGGCAAGACGGGACTCCACTGCTGCGAGTGCACTGTTCAATTTTTCCATCTGCTGTTCGAGCTGAGCGATCTGTTTGCGCAATGGCTGGGTCTGTGTACGCAGTTCTGCTTCCCGTCGTTTTTGCTCTTTACGTGCCTGAGCATTATTGGTGGCGTTCGCTTTCAGACCGTCGTCAGCCGAAGTGTCCTGTTTTTGCATACCCAGCAACCACTGTTGATAATCTTCCAGATCGCCATCAAATGGCTCAACTTTGCGGTCATGTACCAGATAAAGATCGTCAGTAGTGGATCGGATCAGATGGCGATCATGAGAAACCACCACCAAGGCACCTTCAAAATCGATCAACGCTTCGGTTAATGCTTGACGCATATCCAAGTCCAGATGGTTGGTCGGTTCGTCGAGCAGCAGCAGATTAGGCCGTTGCCAGACGATTAACGCCAGCACCAGACGTGCTTTTTCTCCGCCGGAAAAACGTTCCGTCGCTTCCGTCACTTTATCGCCGCGGAAATCAAATCCACCGAGATAATCGCGTAACTGTTGTTCCGTTTCACGCGCAGCCAGACGGGTGAGATGCTGTAATGGGGATTCATCTGCCCGCAGAAATTCCAATTGATGCTGCGCGAAATAACCCAGCTTCACACCTTTTGCCAGCCCGATATCCCCATGAAGCGGCTGTAGTTCGCCTGCCAGCAGCTTAATCAGCGTTGATTTACCGGCACCGTTGTGGCCCAGTAGACCAATACGCGAACCTGGCACCAGATTCAGTTTGATCGATTCAAGAATTAGCTTGTCACCGTAGCCTGCGCTGACTTTTTCCATGCGCAGCAATGGGTTGGGCAAAGCTTCCGGTGGGCGGAAACTGAAGCGGAAAGGATTATCCACGTGAGCCGGGGCAATCAATTCCATACGTTCCAGCATTTTGATACGGCTCTGTGCCTGTTTGGCTTTGGTGGCCTGAGCGCGAAAACGGTCAATATAGTGTTGCAGGTGAGAGACCTGTTCCTGCTGGTGTTCATACATCGACTGCTGTTGTGCCAGTTTCGTCGCCCGCTGCCGCTCGAAAGAGGAGTAGTTGCCGGTGTATTCATACAGCGTTTCCTGCTCAATATGCAGGATTTTGTTCACGACGGGATCGAGAAAGTCCCGGTCATGTGAGATCAGCATCAACGTGCCGGAATAATTTTTTAACCACTTTTCCAGCCAGATAACCGCATCCAGATCCAGGTGGTTGGTGGGTTCATCCAGCAGCAGCAGATCGGAGCGACAAATCAGCGCCTGCGCCAGATTCAACCGCATCCGCCAGCCCCCGGAAAACGCACTTACCGGCTGTTGTAACTGATCCTGGGTAAATCCAAGACCGTTTAACAGACTGGCGGTACGGGACTGAATCGACCAGGCTTGAATGGCATCCAGCTTGCCGTGCAAAGTAGCGATGGCGTTGCCGTCATTCTTTTCATTGGCTTCATTCAGCGCCGCTTCCAACTGGCGGAATTCCCGATCACCGTCCATCACGTACTCGATGGCGGGACGCTCCAATGCTGGTGTTTCCTGATTCACCCAGGCTAGCGCCCAGTTTTGCGGAAAGGTCGCATTACCACCATCGGCGCTGATTTCACTTTTCAGCAGTGCGAGTAATGTCGATTTACCACACCCATTTTTACCCACCAGACCCACTTTCTGGCCCGGATTCACGGTAGCGGTTGCATTATCCAGCAGTACCCGCGTACCACGTCTAATTTGTAAGGAGGAGAAAACAATCATAACGCGCCAAATAGTTAGAATATGTTAAATTATGGATCTTGGTTCAGGACTGTTGTGTCCTGCTTGTCACCGCTGCGCTGCATGGTAGCGGAAAATACCCACTATGACGACGTTTTGGAGGGGAATGATGTCGCAGCCACCGAAGATTTTGCTGCTGTTTGCCCATCCGGAATCACAGGACTCAGTAGCGAATAAGCTACTATTGGAGTCGGCCCAGTATCTGGGGCATGTCACCGTGCATGATCTTTACGCACACTATCCTGACTTTTTCATTGATATTCACCATGAACAACAGCTGTTACGTGAACATCAGATCATTGTGTTTCAGCATCCACTCTACACTTATAGTTGTCCGGCGTTATTGAAAGAGTGGCAGGATCGCGTGTTGTGCCGCGGTTTTGCCAATGGTATTGGCGGTAATGCGCTGGCCGGAAAATATTGGCGCTCGGTGGTAACCACCGGTGAACCGCTGGAAGCATACCAACCCGGTGGGAGCAATCGTTTTTATATGTCTGACGTATTACGGCCGTTCGAAATGACAGCGGCAATGTGTCATATGCGTTGGATGGAACCGATGGTTATTTACTGGGCGCGGCGTCTGCCGCGCCACGTATTGCTCAGTCATGCCCGGTTGTATGAAAAATGGCTGAGTTCACCGCTGACTACCGGAGAGCAGTAGCATGGAAAGTTCCTCCGTATTAAGTGCTAGCGTATTGTTTCTGTTTGTTGCGGTATTGATGGTGCCTATCGCCGCCCGGATGGGGATTGGTGCGGTGCTGGGTTATCTTATCGCTGGTATCGCCATCGGCCCGTGGGGATTGGGTTTTATCCGTGGTGTGGATGCCATCCTGCATTTTTCCGAGCTTGGCGTGGTGTTTCTGATGTTTATCATTGGACTGGAGCTAAATCCGGCCAAACTCTGGAAGCTGCGTCGTTCTATTTTTGGTATCGGTGCCGCGCAAGTGTTGCTCAGTGCGGCCATTCTCGGCGGCGCACTGTATTTAAGCGCATTTCCCTGGAAGTCCGCGCTGATTGGCGGTATTGGTCTGGCGATGTCATCCACGGCAATCGCTTTGCAACTGATGCGAGAAAAAGCCATGAATCGCAATGAATCCGGGCAACTCGGGTTTTCTGTGTTGTTGTTTCAGGATCTGGCGGTGATCCCGGTGTTGGCATTGATTCCGCTCCTGGCGGGAGTGCAGAGCGAGATCGGGAATTGGAATCAGGTCGGGATGAAAGTCGTGGCGTTTGCGGGCATGTTGATCGGTGGCCGCTATTTGATCAGGCCGTTATTCCGCTTTATTGCGGCTTCCGGTGTCAGAGAAGTGTTTACTGCGGCAGCACTGTTGCTGGTGCTCGGCTCTGCGCTGTTTATGGAGGCGCTCGGGCTATCGATGGCGTTGGGGACATTTATCGCCGGCGTGCTGCTGGCTGAAAGCGAATACCGACATGAGCTGGAAAGCGCTATTGAACCATTTAAAGGGTTGTTGCTCGGTCTGTTTTTTATTTCAGTGGGGATGTCACTCAATCTGGGGGTGCTCTACGACCATATCATCGACGTATTAATCGGTGTGGTGGTTCTGGTGGCAGTAAAAACGCTGGTGCTCTATCTCCTGGCCCGGATTCATGGGCTGCGATCCTCGGAACGGTTGCAGTTTGCCGGTGTTCTCAGTCAAGGCGGCGAGTTCGCTTTTGTGCTGTTTTCTGCCGCGGCGGCTCACCAGATGTTTAAAGGCAATCAGTTACCGCTGCTATTGGTGACGGTAACACTGTCGATGATGCTGACACCTTTATTGATGCAGTTGATAGACCGTATTCTGGTGCGTCGCTTTAATGTGCGTGACGAGCCGGATGAAAAACCCTATGTGGACGATGACGAACCGCAAGTGATTGTCGTGGGATTCGGGCGTTTCGGGCAGGTGATCGGCCGTTTGCTGATGGCCAACAAAATGCGAATCACGGTGCTGGAGCGCGATATCAGTGCAGTGAGTCTGATGAGATCGTTTGGTTATAAAGTGTACTATGGCGATGCTGCCGATCTGGAGCTGCTGCGTGCCGCCGGTGCAGGGAAGGCGCAATCCATCGTGATTACCTGTAACGGGCCGGAAGATACGATGGCAATTGTGAACCTATGTCAGCAGCATTTTCCTGACCTGGAAATACTGGCCCGTGCCCGTGGCCGAGTGGAAGCACATGAATTAATGCAGGCCGGCGTGACACAATTCTCCCGTGAAACATTTTCCAGCGCGCTGGAACTGGGTAGGAAAACGCTTATTACATTGGGTATGCATCCACATCAGGCTCTTCGGGCGCAGCAGCATTTCCGGCGGCTGGATATGCGAATGTTGCGGGAATTGATGCCACAGCGCCAGGGGGATGTAGCTCAGGCATCTCGTATTAAGGAAGCACGTCGTGAACTGGAGGATATCTTCCACCGTGAAATGCAACGTGAACGTCGACGCCCCGATGACTGGAACGAGTTTTGATCAAGGTTGGAAATAATCATGGCAACTATACGTAAACGTTTTATTGCTGGGGCGGTTTGCCCACAATGTCATTCGCAGGATACGCTGGCCGTCGGTCGGGAAGATGAGACCGACGTCGTGATCTGTGTAAAATGTGGTTATCATCAGCGTCAGTCTGAGGAGTCGTTGAAGGCGATAACGCGCCCCGACGAGAAACAGATCATTGGTATTTTCCACCCTGAATAAAATATGCTCGCAGCACGTTAATACTGCTCGGTCAGGTGAGCAAATATTGAAAATACGCGAGCTTGAACGAATGCGTCGCACATCGGTGGTCGGCCCTGTTTTGGTGCAGAATAACGTGAGAGATAGCCCTTGAACGGTAGATCCCACGCTGGTTGCTGTGATTTTTTATCTCAGGCAGTACATGGAGATTTTTTTCAGCTACAATTTGCGCAAAATTGATTTCCAACGGTAGGAGATATCATGAAAGTAGCAAAAGACGTGGTGGTCAGCCTGGCCTATCAGGTACGTACAGAAGACGGTGTATTGGTTGATGAGTCTCCGGTGAGTGCACCGCTGGACTACCTGCATGGCCACGGTTCGCTGATTTCCGGTCTGGAAAAAGCGTTGGAAGGCCGTGATGTGGGTGAGCGATTTGACGTTAACGTAGGGGCTAACGATGCCTACGGTAACTATGACGAGAATCTGGTACAGCGCGTTCCTAAAGATGTATTTATGGGTGTGGATGAACTTGAAGTCGGCATGCGTTTTCTGGCAGAAACCGATCAGGGTCCGGTACCAGTAGAAATTACTGAAGTTCAAGATGAGCACGTTGTGGTTGATGGCAATCATATGCTGGCAGGTCAGAACCTGAACTTCAACGTGGAAGTGGTTGCCATCCGCGAAGCTACGGAAGAAGAACTGGCGCACGGCCATGTGCACGGTGAGCATGATCACGAGCACGAAGGCTGCTGTGGCGGTCACGATCATGATCATGACGGTTGCTGCGGTGGTCACGACCATGAACATGGTAAAGGCGATTGTGGCGGTCATGGTCATGAACATGGTAAAGGTGATTGTGGCGGTCATGGCGGCTGCGGTTGCCACTAATCCTGCGATAAAAAAGGCTACTGGATTTGCTATCCCGGTGAGAACGGGGAACTAATCTGATACCCATTGATAGAAAAGGCCGTATATGCGGCCTTTTCTATTTGACGTTGACGCTCGGTAACCGGTTATTCTTCTCCCATCAGCAGTACATCTTGCGGTGCGTTATTTCGCTGGGTTTTGGTCACCAGGAAATAGCTGTAACCCACCAGCATGAAGACAATGAAGATCCCGCCAATCAGCGGATTGAACCACAGCATGGCGATCAGACAGACCAGCGCCAGTACCAGTGCAATAGCGGGCACAATGGGGTAGCCAGGCGCACGGAAGGTGCGTTCCAGCTCTGGTGCGCTGCGGCGCAGCCGGAACAGACTTAGCATACTCATGATGTACATCACGATGGCACCGAATACTGCCATAGTGATCATCGCCGCCGTCAGGCTCATGCCTTGCAGGTTAATCCAGCCATCGCTGAAGATGGCGGCAATACCGATGATCCCGCCAGTGATGATCGCTCGGTGCGGCGTCTGGAAACGGGAGAGTTTTGCCAACCCGGTGGGCAGATAACCGGCTCGTGCCAGTGCAAAGAACTGGCGGGAATAACCCAGAATGATACCGTGGAAGCTGGCGATCAGTCCGAACAGCCCGATCCAGACTAGCATATGCATCCAACCTGAGTGCTCACCCACGACAATTTTCATCGCCTGCGGCAGCGGATCGTTGATATTGGACAACGTTCTCCAGTCACCTACGCCACCGGCAAGGAACATCACGCCCAGTGCCAGCACGACCAGCGTTATAATGCCGGTGATATAGGCTTTAGGAATGGTTCTTTTGGGATCTTTGGCTTCTTCGGCGGCCATGGCCGCTCCTTCAATCGCCAGAAAGAACCAGATGGCGAAAGGAATGGCGGCGAAGATTCCGGAAACAGACGACATGCTGAAGTGATCACTACCTGCCCAGCCGTTGGCGACGAAGTGGCTGACACTAAACCCTGGTGCGACGACCCCCATAAATACCAGTAATTCCGCTACAGCCAGCAATGTCACTAACAACTCGAACATGGCAGCAAGTTTTACCCCCAGAATATTCAGTGTCATAAAAATAAGGTAGGCCCCGGTAGCCGCATAACGCGGATCAAGTCCGGGGTATTGGACATTGAGATAAGCGCCGATCGCCATAGCGATGGCCGGCGGTGCAAACACAAATTCGATCAGTGTGGCCATACCAGCAATCAGTCCACCGGTTTCACCAAACGCCCGACGGCTGTAGGCAAATGGCCCGCCAGCATGGGGAATGGCGGTGGTCAGTTCGGTGAAACTAAAAATAAAACAGGTATACATGGCGGCAATAAGCAGTGAAGTGATCAAAAATCCCATCGTGCCTGCCACCCCCCAGCCATAGCTCCAGCCGAAATATTCGCCGGAAATGACCAGACCGACTGCGATCCCCCACAAATGGAGGGCTCCCAGGGTGGGTTTTAGCTGCGTTGTCATGACTCTCTCCCATCTAACAAATTCAGGATGAAAACAGACGGCGTTTTCATAACGAGTGACTCGATAAAGCGTTGTATTTTTTTCTGCGACGGAACATGCCCGATGAGTCCGCATGTTGTCGATAATGCCGCTGTCAGATAAAGGGATACTTGACACCAAGGCAGTGATTTTTGCGCTTTACAGTCAAGTGGTGCAGAGAAATGCCTGCCGTTGTCATGTGTAGTCAACTAATGCCGTTTTTACGTCAAGCATCGAAAAGAGAGTGATTACATCCTGAATACTACTCAGGACACTACTCTTTGCGAGAGAAAAATATGGCAAAACAATATGATACGCTTGATGACGTGGCGATGAGCCATTTAGCCGAGGTGGCAATGAAACGCTATGCCCCATCGCTACAGGGGAAGTTGACGTTATTGTGCCGTTCGGAAAATGCGACCTACCGGCTTGATGCTGGAGGAAAGCGCTATGCCATGCGCATTCATCGAGAGAATTATCACCAGCGTGATGAAATTGCTTGCGAACTTGCCTGGCTGTCGGCGTTGAGTGCTGAGGGTATCGCTGTGCCGCAGGCACTGGGTGGAGTAGATGGCGATGTTGTACAAACCGTGATACTGGCAGATGGGACACCACGGCATGTGGTGCTGTTTCACTGGATTGAGGGCGAAATGCCGACCACGGAAGTGGACGCTCGGGCTTTTGAGCAGTTGGGGATGATTACCGCTCGTTTGCATCAACACAGCAGAAACTGGCAACAACCCGCACAATTCAGGCGCATCATTTGGGATCACCAGACGATGGTCGGCTCAGATGGTCATTGGGGACGTTGGCAGGATGCTCCCCGTTTACAGGCTACAGATCATACGGTTATCGAGGAAACGCTGCATCAGGTAGGAGAAGCGTTGGATGCTTATGGCAAAGACAGCCAGCGTTATGGGCTGATTCACGCCGATCTGCGATTAACCAACCTGTTGATGTTTAAAGGGGAAACTCGGGTCATTGATTTTGATGACTGTGGTTTCGGCTGGTATCTGCATGACCTGGCCGCAGCAATCAGTTTTGTCGAGCATCATCCCCGTGCTGACGCCTGGGTAGCAGGCTGGTTGCGTGGTTATCAGCGGATTTGCCCTCTCACTGACGCTGATATGGCAGTCATTCCGGCATTATTGATCCAGCGGCGTATACAACTGATGGCCTGGGCTGGCTCTCATGCACAGACCGAGCAGGCGAAAAGTCTGGGTGATAACTGGAGTGAGCACAGTGTGCGGTTGTGCCGGCGTTATCTGGAAAAAGCATCACTGCCGGTCGGGTGTGATTAGTTCATCGCCACACCTGTGGACGTTTTGCACCAGTGACGCGCACTCTTTGTCTCGTGGTGGTGCTTTTTCCTACAAAAATCTGTCTGATTGTGCGTTTTCTATCTGGTATGAAAATTGCTGGCTTACCTCTGCTTCAACTGATTACTTACGGGGTAAGGATAATGGAAATGCCACTTTTTCGACTTCCGCCGATCACCGAAACGCAGGTAGGGCACCGGGGGGTGTTAGCTGCGGCAGCATCCGGGTTGGGCCAGTTCATCTGTGATAAAGGGGGGGACGCTGATCGTATCCTGGGAATCAGCGGTATCAATCCCGAGCATCTGTCTTGCCCGACATTGAGCGTCGGGTTGGTCAATTATTGCCGGGTGCTTGAAGAAGCGGCTCGTTATTCTGACTGTGACAATTTCGGTCTGCATTATGGTCGACAGTTCAAGCCTCAGTCTTTAGGGCTGGTGGGGTATGTCGGATTGTGCAGTGCAACGCTTGAGCAAGCGTTGCACAATGTAGTGAATGCTTTCCCTTTTCACCAGCATGACACGCTGGTGCGGTTGGTTGATAAAGGCGATTGCTGGCGTTTTGACTATCAGGTTCGCCATGGCGCCATTCTGCACTGCCGGCAGGATGCGGAACTGACCCTGGGGATGATCCTGAACCTGATTCGCCATGCTGCGGGTAGAAACTGGGCACCGCGTGAAGTTCATTTTGAGCATCCTCGTCCGGAACAATGGCATGAACACTGTAAGGTTTTTGATGCACCGGTCTATTTTGACCAGCCGTTCAATTCATTGCTTATACCTAAACGGGATGTAGTTCGTTCGATGCCAGATAGCGATCCGTTACTGTTGCTGGTTGTTCAGGATGCCATCCGGCGTTTAAACAGTGATATACATCCGCAAAGCGTGGTGGATTTGGCACGTACCCAGGTACGGCATATGTTGCCACAGGGAGAACCTGTTCTGGATGAGGTGGCGGACAAGATAGGTCTGTCTAGTTGGTCATTGCAGCGGCGTTTAAAAGATGAGGGTATTAATTATACGACGCTGGTTGAAAAAGTCCGTTGTGAGATGGCAACCCACTATTTGCAGCAACGTCAGCTCTCGATTTCTGAGATGGCATTTTTGCTGGGGTATTCGGAAGTCAGTGCGTTTTCCCGGGCTTTCCGGCGCTGGTTCGGGATCAGCCCCCGACAATGGCGTAAAGCGTGAGACACCTTACTGCCAATGACGCAATAGAATTAAGTGCGGTTAATAATGTGGTGGTGGTGTTTCTTCAGACACGGGAGCAAGCAGCGATGTCTGCTGAGTCCGTAGCCGTTCAGTTAATAAGCGCAGTTGCTCACGCAGTTTTACCATCTCTAACTCATGCTGCACTACCGTCTGGTTCAGTTCCTCAATTGTGACTTCCTGAAACGAGATTCGGCTTTCCAATTGTTCAAGTCGTTGTTCAAGCCATTGCGGTGACATTTTCTCTCCTCTCCAAGCGATGTCCGTAGAGTTTGTCAGAAAGCGGAAACTTCTGGTAGTAAAAACAGTCTGATTAAGGCGCAATTACCGGGTAAGTTATTTTTCTTAATGTATTGTTGCGCACATCGTTGTGTTGCCTTCGTGCGCACGGTTATAGTAGTGACCGACTTTTTAACGATCGCTGGGGCATGTCGCTCCAGATTCTGGAGAGATGGATGAAATCACTGTTTAAAGTAACGCTGTTAGCAACCACAATGGCACTGGCTTTGAATGCAGGTGTCATGGCTGCGGATACGGCGAAAGCGACGGATAGTAATGCAACAGCAAAATTCAATAATGATGATCAGGCTGCGGCGTATGCATTAGGTGCATCCTTAGGGCGTTACATGGACAACTCCCTGAAAGAACAAGAAAAATTGGGTATAAAGCTGGATAAGGAACAGCTGATCCAAGGTGTTCAGGATGCATTTGCTGATAAGAGCAAACTGTCTGACGAAGAGATCGAAAAAACATTGCAATCGTTTGAAGGCCGGGTGAAAGCAGCTTCTCAGGCGAAAATGAAGCAAGATGCTAAAGAAAACGCTGATAAAGGGACGAAATACCGTGATGCTTTCGCCAAAGAAAAAGGCGTGAAGAAGACCAAGTCTGGTCTGCTTTATAAAGTAGATAAAGAAGGCACCGGTGCTGTACCGAAAGATAGCGATACGGTGGTAGTGAATTATAAAGGTACGTTGGTAGATGGTACTGAGTTCGATAATTCTTACAAGCGCGGCGAACCGCTTTCTTTCCGTCTGGATGGTGTTATCCCCGGTTGGACTGAAGGTCTGAAGCACGTGAAGAAAGGTGGCAAAATCGAGCTGGTTATTCCGCCAGCATTAGCCTACGGTGAAACTGGTGTTCCAGGGATCCCACCCAACTCTACACTGGTGTTTGATGTTGAATTACTGGATGTCAAATCAGACGCGCAAACCAAAGCGGCAGATAGCGCCAAGGCGGGAAAACCAGCTGGTGACGAGGCCAAGAAAAGCGCGAAGTAACAATGTAATTCCACAACAGTATCCAAATATAAACCGCTGGGAAACCAGCGGTTTTTTTATGTCAAAGACAGGCTTGATGTTCACCTGGCTCCATACCACAGGCGAGAATTAACGCATCGGCGATGCTTTCAACCTGCTCCTTTTTCATCATTGATGTGCTGACCCGGATAAACTGCGCACTGCCGCTTGTCGCCGCGTAAGATTGCGCGTCAACGTCAGGAAATCGGTATGGTATTTCAGCAATTCAATCTTTATCCGCATATAACGGTGTTACAAAATATCATTGAAGCACCTATCGGGGTTCACAAATATCCTCGAGAGGAAGCCATTCGTTTTGCAACTGAGCTGCTGGCAACCGTAGGATTGAATGACAAGGCCGATGTCTGGCCACGCCATCTCTCCGGCGGCCAGCAACAACGGGTGGCAATCGCTCGGGCACTGGCGATTAAACCGAGGCTGATGCTGTTTGATGAGCCAACGTCTGCACTCGACCCTGAACTGGTGGGAGAAGTGCTGGCGACGATGCGAGCGTTGGCAGAGAAAGGGTTGACTATGTCGTGGTAACCCATGAAATTGGGTTCGCCCGTGAGGCGGCTGACCGGGTGGTATTCATGGATGGCGGTGTGGTCGTGGAGCAGGGGACGCCTGAAGAGGTGTTAACTTACCCACAACACCGACGAACTCAGGCATTTCGCAGCCGTTTTATCTGAGTATACTTCGCTTCCTGTTCGCGGGTTAGATGATACTTTCCTGATGGTTGAATACCACCCGGGCCTGAGCGCCAGAGTGTTGCGAGCAATTCTCCAAAAAGAATTGTCCCTGATGCAATTGGGCAATGCGGGTGACAATACTTAACCCCAGGCCGATACCACCGTAACGAGTATCCATGCGGACAAAGGCTTTGCTCAACTCGCCAGCCTTATTTTCATCAATGCCCGGCCCTTGGTCCTGTACCAGCAATTCCGTTACATCATTTTCCAACGGATTCAAGGCAATCGTGATCGTACTGTTTTCCGGGCTATAACGATGGGCATTTTCTACTAGATTACGCAGCATCAACTGCAACAGCGTAGCATCCCCTTTAATCACTGTATCTTCTTTTGGCAATTGCCATTCCAGTGTTTGGTGGCGCTGTTCGATCATTTCTGTCAATTCTTCCAGAGTAGGAGAAATGACATCATCAATCAGCGATACCATCTGGTAATGCCCAGAAGCAAACTCATGTCCGGTACGGGCTAACAGTAGTAAATGCTCAACCGTTTTGGTCAGTTTATCAATGCGGTTAATCAACGGCTGGCAATTTATCTGATAATGTTGTTCCTGCAACTCGAGATGCAGACGGATGCCAGCCAGTGGCGTTCGTAATTCGTGCGCTACATCGGCAGTGAATTGCCGGTCGCGACATAGTGTTCCGTTGAGTCGCAAAAAAAGTTGATTCAGGCTACTGGTAACGGCTCTTATTTCGGTGATGTTACTGTCATATTCTAGTGGTTCAAGGTTTTCAGCAGTGCGATTTTGCAAATTTTGCTGCAAGCGTGATAGTGGGCGGGTAATCCAGTTTACCGCCTGAACACACATCAGCAGTGAAGCGATTACCATAACCAGGCTTGGCACGCTGAGCGAGGCGATGGCTTCGCGAATTTCCTGATCGATATCACGATGGAGTGTTTTGGCGGTTAGTGTCTGTTCAACTAGCAGTTCAATCTGCTCTTTGCTTTCGTGCCATAACCATGCCACGCTGATGAGCTGACAAACCAATAGAATGCTGCCTAGCGCCAGAATCAGGCGCCATCGCATACTGGAGGTTTTTTCATCAGCATCATGAATGCGTTGATTCATGGTTGGCTGCTCTTGGTTAATAAATAGCCAAATCCTCGCAGTGTGCGAATACGATTTTTCCCGATTTTTTGTCGGAGATTATGGATATGCACTTCCAGAGAATTAGAGGAGGGATCGTCGTTCCAATTATATATATCCTGATGAAGCACTTCTCGATGTACTTGAGAGCCCGCTTTTAAAATCAGACGTGAGAGAATGGCGAACTCTTTGGGGGTGAGCACCACGGGTTTGTCATCCACCGTGACCTGCTGATTATTAAGATCCAGAGTAATATTGTCGACCTGTATCTGGCTATCACTGGAACCTTGATGGCGGCGGATTAGCGCCCGGACCCGCGCTTGCAATTCTGTCAATGCAAAGGGCTTGACCAGATAGTCATCAGCCCCGACATCCAAACCACTGACGCGGTCAGATACCGTATCTCTGGCAGTCAATATCAAAACAGGTTGCTGGTAATTAGTTTTACGCCAGCGCGCGAGTAGGGTTAATCCGTCTTCATCCGGTAAGCCCAGATCCAGAATTACCAGGCTGTAGTGAGCGCTGCTGATCAGCGCATGGGCTTCTTTTGCTGTACCGGCACAATCACAGACGTAACCTTCACTGCTCAACGCTTGTAATAATCCTTCCTGTAGCAATGTATCATCTTCAACAATCAATAATTTCATGAATTGCCCCGACACGGTTGAAGTATATCTAGTTGAGATTGGTACTCTTTTGTGTCGATGTCAAACATTCCCAATAGGGTATGAAAGAGATTATCCTGCGAGAAATTACGCTGTTTGGCGTTAGTGCGCAGACAACTGTCTTTAATCGCAAATTGTTGCTGATATCCCTTGGATAACCACATGAGCATCGGTATATGTGTTTGCTGCTCAGGGGCAATAGAATAGGGCATACTGTGTAAATAGATGCCGTTTTCACCTAATGATTCTCCGTGATCGGAAAGATAGACCAATGCAGTATTAAATTTATCCTGGTGCCTTTTTAATTCGTTAATCGCTCTATCAACAATATAATCCACATGCAGAATCGTGTTGTCATAGGTATTGGTGAGTTCTTCGCGCGAGCAATTCTGTATTTGGTTGGTGTCACAGGCTGGCGTGAATTTATTGAAGGTCTGAGGGTAACGTTTATAATATGTCGGACCATGACTGCCCATCGTATGTAATACGATAATGCCATCACCTTTCAGGTTATTGATGTAATCTTCAAGACCATTAAACAGAGCTTCGTCATAGCATACACCTCCCGCACATAGGCCGGGGAGATCCAATGCAGTAATGTCCCTGCTGGGAACTCGGTCACAGACACCTTTGCAGCCACCGTCATTTTCATTCCACAGTACATTGATTTTCGCATGCTGCAAAATATCCAGCACACCTTCCTGATGGCTGGCTAACTGTTCGTTATAGCCGGTTCGTGGCATATTGGAGAACATGCATGGCACAGAAACCCCGGTGGACGTGCCACAAGAGCTGGTATGATCGAAATAGACAACATTATCATGTGCCAGTAACGGGTTGGTTTCTTTAGTGTACCCACCCAATGAGAAATCTTCAGCCCGTGATGTTTCCCCCACGATAAGAATAACCAGATTCTTTTTCGTCGCCGTTTCTGCCAATGGTTTTTTGTGGGCATCCAGGCCGATCTGGATTAATGGCAGATTATCCATTGCCTTATGTTTATAATAAGAGTGTATCGCGACAATAATGTTGCTGGGGGTTAGTGATTTCACTAGCTCTTTATTATTCCTCATTAAAGACGCATAGTCTTTATAAAAGAATGTGGCTATCAGTAAAATAGCAAATAGAGAAAGCACAATACTAAAGAAACGTGTGCCGATGTTAAACCATGTCAGCTTGGTGGGTTTTATTTTAATCCATAATGCTAAAAAAGCAGGAAAAACACCCAGTGATATAAGCCATATTATGTATTGTGGTGTAATTAAAGAAAATGACTCTGCCGCTGTAGTCTCAAAAACATTCTGCATCATCGTGCGATCAATAATGATGCCATAATTCAACATAAAGTATTGAACGGCGGCACCACTCAATAGAAAGAAGGCGACGACGAGTGGACGCAAGTAAGGCATTGCCAACAAGGTGAACAGAATGTTCAGTACGGAAAAAATGACTATCGGCATCGTGAGAACAAACAGAGTATCAACCCAGGATGACATCGCGACAAGATGACTAATCTGTCGATAATAGGCGATGTTTTGTACCGTGGCGATAAAGGCGGCAAACACTATATTGTAAGTGATACTGTTCCATTTTGGTCTCTTGAGTTTAAGCATATTATTAATCACTTACGGTATATCCAAATTATGTATAGGTATATCAGGGTAACAGTAAAGAGGTTGAATTAATTCAACCTTAAGAAAGGCGAAATCGTACAAGAAAAAATAGTTCCCGTCGGTTAAATACGAGGACGACAGAAGGGTTGTTTGCTAGACTATGTATCCTATGAATAGGATGAATAAATGACGTTGAGGGTGGTGTCTGCCATGTCTAGTTCGCTCGTTACTGGCGAATCCAATGACCTTGATTTGCTGGATGACCGTCCGTTTATGACGACGGATTATGAGATCCTGAAGTCGTATGAAGCTGTGGTTGATGGTCTGGCGATGCTGATCGGTGGACACTGTGAGATCGTGCTGCATTCGTTGGAAGATTTGAAGTGCTCCGCTGTACGTATTGCGAATGGCGAGCATACCGGCAGGAAAATTGGATCACCGATCACCGACTTGGCATTGCGGATGCTCCACGATATGGCGGGTGAAGATAGTAGCGTATCAAAAGCTTATTTCACCCGTGCTAAAAGCGGAGTATTGATGAAGTCAGTAACTATCGCGATCCGTAATCGTGAACAGCGTGTCATTGGTTTACTGTGCATCAATATGAATCTGGATGTACCTTTTTCCCAGATTATGCAGACATTCATGCCACCGGAAATCAAAGAAGTGGCTTCTTCTGTTAATTTCGCTTCGTCGGTAGATGACCTGGTGGCACAAACGCTGGAGTTTACCATCGAAGAAGTTAATGCCGACCGGAATGTTTCCAACAACGCCAAAAATCGGCAGATTGTTCTTAACCTTTATGAGAAAGGCATTTTTGATATTAAAGATGCCATTAATCAGGTTGCCGATCGGCTGAATATTTCCAAGCATACTGTTTATCTTTATATCCGCCAGTTTAAGAGCGGTGATTTTACTGGGCATGATCGTTGATGTTGACTTACTGCCTATTGGTCACCGGGCCGGCTTACGGCACACAACAAGCCAGCAGTGCATTGCAGTTTGCGCAGACATTGCTGGCGGTTGGGCATCAGTTGGACAGCGTTTTTTTTTATCGTGAAGGTGTATTGAATGCCAATCAGTTTACGTCACCCGCCAGTGATGAATTCGACCTCGTGCGTGCATGGCAGCGTTTCGGACAGAAACATCAGGTCGCATTAAACGTCTGTGTGGCGGCGGCGCTGCGGCGTGGTGTTACTGATAATCAACAGGCAGAACAACTCAATCTGGCAGGGGCAAATCTGCAACCTGGTTTTAATTTAAGTGGGCTTGGCGAATTAGCTCAGTCGGTTCTGATATGCGATCGGGTTATCCAGTTCTAATAGTTGTTAGGGGCGGATTATGAAGCGTATTGCCTTCGTCTTTACTCATGTGCCTCACGGCAATGCATCTGGCAGGGAAGGACTGGACGCGCTACTAGCAATGTCAGCGCTGACTGAAAATATTGGTGTGTTCTTTATCGGTGATGGTGTATTTCAATTGTTACCTCAGCAGCAGCCCGAAAAAGTGCTGATGCGTAATTATATTGCCACCTTTGGTGTGCTCCCTCTATATGATGTCGAACATTGTTATGTGTGCGAGACATCTTTGCAGCAACGAGGTATTTCGCCAGGCATGGGCTGGATTCTGGATGTGAAAATCCTGCCGGCAGACGTACTTCGCACAACCTTATCAACCTATCATTCCGTTCTCACTTTCTAGCGGAGATGTTGTCATGCTGCACACACTTTCTCATTCACCTTATCAAACGGATTTTGATTCGTTGCTACGTAACGTTGGTGCAGAAGACGAAATCCTGCTGTTTCAGGATGGTGTTATTGCATCACTGGAAGAAGCTGCTGCATTAGTGCGCCTGCTGGTATTAGCCGTACCAATTTATGTGTTGAAAGAGGATGTAGAGGCTAGAGGGTTGACTAACCAAGTTTCAGGCAAAATCACACTCATTAGCTATACTCAATTTGTGCAATTAACAGCTCGGCATTCCCAGCAGCTGGCTTGGTAATACTGTATTTTTGTATATTTCTTGACTCCTTACCCAGCCAGCCCTAAAATTCTGCGTCCTCATATTTTGCCTCTGGCTGGTATGAGGCGATTTATCACGTGTTTACGAAGCAAAAACCAGGAGCTTTTAATGGCAACGATTAACCAGCTGGTTCGCAAACCGCGCGCCTTGAAGGTTGCTAAAAGCAACGTTCCGGCGCTGGAAGCGTGCCCGCAGAAACGTGGTGTATGTACCCGTGTATATACCACCACTCCGAAAAAACCGAACTCTGCACTGCGTAAAGTGTGTCGTGTTCGTTTAACTAATGGTTTTGAAGTCACTTCCTATATTGGTGGTGAAGGTCATAACCTGCAGGAACACTCCGTGATCCTGATTCGTGGCGGTCGTGTAAAAGACCTGCCAGGTGTGCGTTACCACACCGTTCGTGGCGCGCTTGACTGCTCCGGTGTTAAAGACCGTAAGCAAAGTCGCTCCAAATACGGTGTGAAGAAGCCGAAGGCTTAATGGTTCTCCGTTAAGTAAGGCCAAACGTTTTAACTTAAATGTCAAACTAAACTCGTAGAGTTTTGGACAATCCTGAATTAACAACGGAGTATTTCCATGCCACGTCGTCGCGTTATTGGTCAACGTAAAATTTTGCCGGATCCGAAATTCGGATCTGAGTTACTGGCCAAATTTGTAAATATCCTGATGGTAGATGGTAAAAAATCTACCGCAGAATCAATCGTCTATACCGCGCTGGAAACCCTGGCTCAGCGCTCTGGTAAAGATCATCTGGAGTCTTTTGAATCTGCACTGGACAACGTACGTCCGACTGTCGAAGTTAAGTCTCGTCGCGTTGGTGGTTCTACCTATCAGGTTCCAGTTGAAGTCCGTCCGGTTCGTCGTAATGCTCTGGCAATGCGTTGGATCGTTGAAGCTGCTCGTAAACGCGGTGATAAATCCATGGCTCTTCGCCTGGCGAACGAACTTTCTGATGCAGCAGAAAATAAAGGTACTGCTGTGAAGAAACGTGAAGACGTTCACCGTATGGCTGAAGCCAACAAGGCGTTCGCTCACTACCGCTGGTAATTCCTGCGTAGACGTTAATAACCCAGCGGGCGCTTCAAATGCTAACCCGTCTGGGTTTACTAATTCGAACGTCCTAGGATATAGAGGAAACAAATGGCTCGTATAACACCTATTGCACGTTATCGTAATATCGGTATCAGTGCACACATCGACGCCGGTAAGACCACTACAACTGAACGTATCCTGTTCTACACCGGTGTGAATCATAAAATCGGTGAAGTTCATGACGGCGCAGCCACCATGGATTGGATGGCGCAGGAACAGGAGCGTGGTATTACCATTACTTCTGCCGCTACTACCGCCTTCTGGTCTGGTATGGCTAAGCAGTTTGAACCGCACCGTATCAACATCATTGATACCCCAGGACATGTCGACTTCACTATTGAAGTAGAACGTTCTATGCGTGTACTGGATGGCGCAGTAATGGTTTACTGTGCTGTCGGTGGTGTTCAGCCACAGTCTGAAACCGTATGGCGTCAGGCAAACAAATACAAAGTTCCGCGTATTGCGTTCGTTAACAAAATGGACCGCATGGGCGCGAATTTTCTGCGCGTTGTAGAGCAGATCAGAACTCGTCTGGCTGCTACCCCGGTTCCGTTGCAACTGGCGATCGGTGCAGAAGAGAAATTCACGGGTGTTGTTGACCTGGTGAAAATGAAAGCTATCAACTGGAATGACACCGATCAGGGTGTAACCTTCACTTATGAAGAGATTCCAGCTGATATGGTTGAATTGGCCAACGAATGGCACCAAAACCTGGTTGAGTCTGCAGCAGAAGCATCTGAAGAGCTGATGGACAAATATCTGGGTGGTGAAGAGCTGTCCGAAGAAGAAATCAAGAAAGCACTGCGTCAACGCGTGCTGAATAACGAAATCATTCTGGTTACCTGTGGTTCCGCGTTCAAGAACAAGGGCGTACAGGCAATGCTGGATGCAGTTATCGAATATCTGCCATCTCCGACTGATGTGCCTGCGATCAATGGCATCCTGGATGACGGTAAAGATACTCCGGCTGAGCGTCATTCTAATGATGAAGAGCCGTTTTCAGCACTGGCGTTCAAAATCGCCACTGACCCGTTTGTGGGTAACCTGACGTTCTTCCGCGTGTACTCTGGTGTGGTTAAGTCTGGTGATGCTGTACTGAACTCTGTTAAAGCCCAACGTGAACGTTTGGGTCGTATCGTTCAGATGCATGCCAACAAACGTGAAGAGATCAAAGAAGTTCGTGCGGGTGATATCGCGGCTGCCATCGGTCTGAAAGACGTTACCACTGGTGACACACTATGTGATCCGGATGCACCGATTATTCTGGAACGTATGGAGTTCCCAGAACCAGTTATTTCTGTTGCGGTTGAGCCGAAAACCAAAGCCGACCAGGAAAAAATGGGTATTGCTCTGGGCCGTTTGGCAAAAGAGGACCCTTCTTTCCGTGTGTGGACTGATGAAGAATCTGGTCAGACTATCATTGCCGGTATGGGTGAATTGCACCTGGAAATCCTGGTTGATCGCATGCGTCGTGAGTTCAACGTAGACGCAAACGTCGGTAAACCTCAGGTTGCTTACCGTGAAACTATCCGTGAAACTGTTACGGATGTTGAAGGTAAACACGCGAAACAGTCCGGTGGTCGTGGTCAATATGGTCATGTTGTTATTGACATGTCTCCGCTAGAACCAGGTGGTGTGGGTTATGAATTCGTCAACGATATTGTTGGTGGTTCTATCCCTAAAGAGTTCATTCCTGCTGTTGATAAAGGTATCCAGGAACAGCTTAAAGCGGGTCCTTTGGCCGGTTATCCAGTCGTCGATATCAAGGTTCGACTGCATTTTGGTTCTTACCATGACGTCGACTCTTCCGAACTGGCGTTTAAACTGGCTGCTTCCCTGGCGTTTAAATCAGCATTCGGTAAGGCGAAACCAGTTCTGCTGGAGCCGGTCATGAAAGTTGAGGTTGAAACGCCTGAAGACTACATGGGTGATGTTATCGGGGACCTGAACCGTCGTCGTGGTATCATTGAAGGTATGGAAGATATCGCAACTGGCAAGACTGTTCGGGCTCAGGTACCGTTGTCAGAAATGTTTGGTTATGCTACTGATCTGCGTTCGCAGACTCAAGGTCGTGCTTCTTACTCCATGGAGTTCTTGAAGTATAGCGAAGCGCCGAACAACGTTGCTCAAGCCGTTATTGAAGCCCGTGGTAAATAATCCGGGTTTAAATCATTGATCCCGTGCTCTTTCCAGAAGGGGAGAGCATTTGAGTAAGGAATATAGCCGTGTCTAAAGAAAAATTTGAACGTACAAAACCGCACCTTAACGTCGGTACTATCGGCCACGTTGACCATGGTAAAACAACGCTGACCGCTGCTATCACAAGTGTTCTGGCTAAAACCTACGGTGGCCAGGCTCGTGCATTCGACCAAATCGACAACGCGCCGGAAGAAAAAGCACGTGGTATCACCATCAACACTTCTCATGTTGAATATGATACCCCGACTCGTCACTACGCACACGTTGACTGCCCAGGACATGCTGACTATGTGAAAAACATGATCACCGGTGCTGCCCAGATGGATGGCGCGATCCTGGTGGTTGCCGCGACTGACGGCCCGATGCCTCAGACTCGTGAGCACATCCTGCTGGCTCGTCAGGTTGGTGTTCCGTATATCATCGTGTTCCTGAACAAATGTGACATGGTTGATGACGAAGAACTGCTGGAACTGGTAGAGATGGAAGTGCGTGAGCTGCTGTCTCAGTACGATTTCCCAGGTGATGACACTCCGGTAATTCGCGGTTCTGCGCTGAAAGCACTGGAAGGCGACGCTGAGTGGGAAGCCAAAATCATTGAGCTGGCGGAAGCCCTGGATTCCTATATTCCAGAACCTGAACGTGCGATTGACAGACCGTTCCTGCTGCCGATCGAAGATGTATTCTCCATCTCTGGTCGTGGTACGGTAGTGACGGGTCGTGTAGAACGCGGCGTCATCAAAGTGGGTGAAGAAGTTGAAATCGTGGGTATCAAAGACACCACGAAAACCACGTGTACCGGTGTTGAAATGTTCCGTAAATTGCTGGACGAAGGCCGTGCGGGTGAGAACGTTGGTGTTCTGCTGCGCGGTACGAAGCGTGATGAAGTGGAACGTGGTCAGGTACTGGCTAAACCGGGTTCAATCAAGCCGCATACGCAGTTTGAATCAGAAGTTTATATTCTGAGCAAAGATGAAGGTGGCCGTCATACGCCGTTCTTCAAAGGCTATCGTCCACAGTTCTATTTCCGTACGACGGATGTTACGGGAACGATTGAACTGCCAGAAGGCGTAGAGATGGTAATGCCGGGCGACAACATCAAGATGGTAGTAAACCTGATTGCGCCAATCGCAATGGATGACGGTTTGCGTTTTGCTATCCGTGAAGGCGGCCGTACAGTAGGTGCTGGCGTTGTTGCTAAAGTTATCGCTTAATGCTTAATCGCGTTTAATGTGGTAATAAGAATGAGGGCACTTCGGTGCCCTTTTTTATTGGCGCTCATCAGAAATCAGAAGATAAATTTGAATAGAAATGATTCCCACCTGTACTTGGGGTCAGTGATCTTTGAAAGGTTATCAATTCTTCTGACTCTGTACGCAGCTATGTCAGTCGGGGGTTAATGATTGAAGTTTTGGTAGACGAAGAAGGGTACAGCGATTGGCGTGAAACTGAGTTAGAATCTATTACCTATATGAGAATGCAAAATTATCTACAAACTCAGTTCAAGTAAGAATAATATCTCGCATTATCTGACTAAATTTATATGTTGTTCTTATTCACATAAAGCAGAGTGATATATAGCAAATCATTTTTACCTACGGGTTGCTTCCTGAACGGATTTGCGTATAATGCGCGGGCTTACCTGAGATGGTGAGCCTGGTTTGATCTGAATCAGATGGCTAGTGTTGTTAGTACTAGTCAAACAATATCCCCGATATGGGGGTTATATGAAGAACGATTACACTCCCCCATCAATCGAAATGGGTGTGGGTAGTAATTATTTATGTTTAAAATAATTGGAGCTCTGGTCTCATGCAGAACCAAAGAATCCGTATCCGCCTGAAAGCGTTTGATCATCGTTTGATTGATCAATCAACTGCGGAAATCGTCGAGACTGCTAAGCGCACTGGCGCTCAAGTTCGTGGTCCGATCCCGCTGCCGACCCGCAAAGAGCGCTTTACCATTCTGATTT
The DNA here is from genome assembly GCA_030388725.1 of Prodigiosinella aquatilis. Classification (NCBI taxonomy): domain Bacteria; kingdom Pseudomonadati; phylum Pseudomonadota; class Gammaproteobacteria; order Enterobacterales; family Pectobacteriaceae; genus Prodigiosinella; species Prodigiosinella aquatilis. The sequence continues at coordinate 4,471,529 of CP128857.1, read as the reverse complement.
CTCCGCACGTTAACAAAGATGCGCGCGATCAGTATGAAATTCGCACTCACAAGCGTCTGGTTGACATCGTTGAGCCAACCGAGAAAACCGTTGATGCTCTGATGCGTCTGGATCTGGCTGCCGGTGTAGACGTGCAGATCAGCCTGGGTTAATCAGGTCATTGAGCGATTGAGAGGTTGAAACAATGATTGGTTTAGTCGGTAAAAAAGTGGGTATGACGCGCATCTTCACTGAAGAAGGTGTTTCTATCCCCGTAACCGTAATCGAAATTGAAGCAAACCGCGTGAGCCAGGTTAAGAGCCTGGAAAACGATGGTTACCGTGCTGTCCAGGTCACTACCGGCGCTAAAAAAGCTAACCGTGTAACTAAGCCGGAAGCTGGTCATTTTGCTAAAGCTGGTGTTGAAGCTGGCCGTACGCTGCGTGAATTCCGCCTGTCTGAAGGTGAAGAGTTCACTGCAGGTCAGAGCATTAGCGTTGAAATTTTCGCTGACGTTAAGAAAGTTGATGTTACCGGTACTTCTAAAGGTAAAGGTTTTGCTGGCACGGTTAAGCGCTGGAATTTCCGTACCCAAGACGCTACCCATGGTAACTCCTTGTCTCACCGTGGTCATGGTTCTATTGGTCAGAATCAGACTCCGGGCAAAGTGTTCAAAGGCAAGAAAATGGCAGGCCAACTGGGTAATGAGCGTGTAACCGTTCAGAGCCTGGATGTAGTACGTGTTGACGCTGAGCGCAACCTGCTGCTGGTCAAGGGCGCCGTTCCGGGAGCAACCGGCAGCGACCTGATCGTTAAACCGGCTGTCAAGGCTTAACGTCGAGGAGATAGGAATGGAATTGGTATTGAAAGACGCGCAAAGCGCGCTGACTGTTTCCGAAACTACCTTCGGGCGTGATTTCAATGAAGCGCTAGTTCACCAGGTTGTTGTTGCTTATGCAGCAGGTGCCCGTCAAGGTACTCGCGCTCAGAAGACCCGCGCTGAAGTAGTTGGTTCCGGTAAGAAACCGTGGCGTCAGAAAGGTACTGGCCGTGCTCGTGCAGGCTCTATCAAGAGCCCGATCTGGCGTTCCGGTGGTGTAACCTTTGCTGCCAAGCCTCAGGACCATAGTCAGAAAGTTAATAAGAAGATGTACCGCGGCGCGCTGAAAAGCATTTTGTCTGAATTGGTACGTCAGGATCGTCTGATCGTTGTCGAACAGTTCTCTGTAGAAGCACCGAAAACCAAACTATTGGCTCAGAAACTGAAAGACATGGCGCTGGAAGATGTGCTGATCATCACAGGTGAACTGGATGAAAATCTGTTCCTGGCCGCACGTAACCTGTACAAGGTTGACGTACGCGATGTAGCAGGTATCGACCCGGTTAGCCTGATCGCCTTCGACAAAGTAGTCATGACTGCTGATGCTGTTAAGCAAGTTGAGGAGATGCTGGCATGATTCGTGAAGAACGTCTGCTGAAAGTATTGCGCGCGCCGCACGTTTCTGAAAAAGCGTCTACTGCGATGGAAAAAAATAACACCATCGTGCTCAAAGTTGCTAAAGACGCGACTAAAGCAGAGATCAAAGCTGCCGTACAGAAACTGTTCGAAGTCGAAGTCAATGATGTCCGTACCTTGATTGTTAAAGGCAAGGTTAAACGTCATGGACAACGTATCGGTCGTCGTAGCGACTGGAAAAAAGCTTACGTCACCCTGAAAGAAGGCCAGAATCTGGACTTCATTGGCGGCGCAGAGTAAGTCGGAGGAGTAAAGAACAATGGCAATTGTTAAGTGTAAACCGACATCTCCGGGTCGTCGCCACGTTGTTAAAGTGGTTAACCCTGAGCTGCACAAGGGCAAACCATATGCCCCATTGCTGGAAAAAAACAGCAAAACCGGTGGCCGTAACAACAATGGCCGCATCACCACCCGTCATATCGGTGGTGGTCACAAGCAGCTGTATCGTATTGTTGACTTTAAACGTAACAAAGACGGTATCCCGGCTGTTGTCGAGCGTCTGGAGTATGATCCGAACCGTTCTGCCAACATCGCGTTGGTTTTGTACAAAGATGGCGAACGTCGTTACATCCTAGCGCCGAAAGGCCTGAAAGCGGGTGATCAGATTCAGTCTGGTGTTGATGCTGCAATCAAAACGGGCAACACACTGCCGATGCGTAACATCCCAGTGGGTTCAACGGTTCACAACGTAGAAATGAAACCAGGTAAAGGCGGCCAATTGGCTCGTTCTGCTGGTGCTTACGTTCAGATCGTTGCTCGTGAAGGTGCTTACGTTACCTTGCGTCTGCGCTCAGGTGAAATGCGTAAAATTGAGTCTGACTGTCGCGCTACGTTAGGTGAAGTTGGTAACGCTGAGCATATGTTGCGGGTTCTGGGTAAAGCAGGTGCTGCTCGCTGGCGTGGTATTCGTCCTACTGTTCGTGGTACGGCGATGAACCCGGTAGATCACCCACATGGTGGTGGTGAAGGTCGTAACTTTGGTAAGCACCCGGTTACCCCGTGGGGCATTCAGACCAAAGGTAAGAAGACCCGCAGCAATAAGCGTACTGATAAATTCATCGTACGTCGCCGTACTAAATAATTTTAGAGGATAAGCCATGCCACGTTCTCTCAAGAAAGGTCCATTTATTGACCTGCACTTGCTGAAGAAGGTAGAGAAAGCGGTGGAAAGCGGTGACAAGAAGCCTTTGCGCACTTGGTCCCGTCGTTCAACGATCTTTCCAAACATGATCGGTTTGACCATCGCTGTCCATAATGGTCGTCAGCACGTTCCGGTATTCATTTCTGATGAAATGGTCGGCCACAAGCTGGGTGAGTTCGCACCGACCCGTACTTATCGCGGCCATGCGGCCGATAAAAAGGCTAAAAAGCGCTAAGGTAGGAGGAAGAGATGGAAACTATCGCTAAACATCGCCACGCTCGTTCTTCTGCTCAAAAGGTACGCCTGGTGGCTGACCTGATTCGCGGTAAGAAAGTGTCGCAAGCTCTGGATATTCTGGCCTATACCAACAAGAAAGCTGCTGGTTTGGTTAAAAAAATACTGGAGTCTGCCATTGCTAACGCAGAACACAACGATGGCGCTGACATTGATGATCTGAAAGTTGCGAAAATCTTCGTTGACGAAGGCCCTAGCATGAAGCGCATTATGCCGCGTGCCAAAGGTCGTGCGGATCGCATCCTGAAGCGTACCAGCCACATTACTGTGGTTGTGTCCGATCGCTGAGACTCTGGAGACTAGCAATGGGTCAGAAAGTACATCCTAATGGTATTCGCCTGGGTATTGTCAAACCTTGGAACTCTACCTGGTATGCGAATACCAAAGAATTCGCTGACAACCTGGACGGCGACTTTAAAGTTCGTAAATACCTGACGAAGGAACTGGAGAAGGCTTCCGTTTCTCGTATCGTTATCGAACGTCCGGCAAAAAGTATACGTGTAACCATTCATACTGCCCGCCCGGGGATCGTTATCGGTAAAAAAGGTGAAGATGTTGAAAAATTGCGCAAAGTCGTAGCGGATATCGCTGGCGTACCTGCACAAATCAACATCGCTGAAGTTCGTAAACCTGAACTGGACGCAAAACTGGTTGCTGACAGCATTACTTCTCAGCTGGAACGTCGTGTTATGTTCCGTCGAGCTATGAAGCGTGCAGTACAGAACGCTATGCGCCTGGGCGCTAAAGGTATCAAGGTTGAAGTAAGTGGCCGTTTGGGCGGCGCTGAAATTGCGCGTACCGAATGGTACCGCGAAGGTCGTGTTCCGTTGCATACACTGCGTGCGGATATCGATTACAACACTTCCGAAGCGCACACCACTTATGGTGTTATCGGTGTGAAGGTATGGATCTTCAAAGGTGAGATCCTGGGTGGTATGGCTGCCGTTGAACAACCGGAAAAACCGGCTGCTCAACCTAAAAAGCAGCAGCGTAAAGGCCGCAAGTAAGGAGAGTCGCTGATGTTACAACCAAAGCGTACAAAATTCCGTAAGATGCACAAAGGCCGCAACCGCGGTCTGGCTGCTGGTACGGATGTTAGCTTCGGCACTTTCGGTCTGAAAGCTGTTGGCCGCGGTCGCCTGACTGCTCGTCAAATCGAAGCTGCACGTCGTGCTATGACTCGTGCTGTAAAGCGTCAAGGTAAGATCTGGATCCGTGTATTCCCGGACAAACCGATCACCGAAAAGCCGCTGGAAGTGCGTATGGGTAAAGGTAAAGGTAACGTAGAATATTGGGTTGCCTTGATTCAGCCAGGTAAAGTCCTGTACGAGATGGACGGTGTGCCGGAAGAGTTAGCCCGTGAGGCATTCCAACTGGCAGCAGCGAAACTGCCGATCAAAACCACCTTTGTAACTAAGACGGTGATGTAATGAAAGCACAAGAGCTGCGTGAAAAGAGCGTTGAAGAGCTGAACACTGAGTTGCTTGAACTGCTGCGCGAACAATTTAATCTGCGCATGCAGACAGCAAGTGGTCAACTACAACAAACTCACCTGTTGAAACAAGTGCGTCGTAATGTTGCACGTGTTAAGACTTTACTGACTGAGAAGGCGGGTGCGTAATGACCGATAAAATCCGTACTCTGCAAGGTCGTGTTGTTAGCGACAAAATGGAGAAATCCATGGTTGTTGCGATCGAACGTTTCGTGAAACACCCGCTTTACGGTAAATTCATTAGACGTACGACTAAGCTGCACGTACATGACGAGAACAACGAATGTGGTATTGGTGACGTGGTTGAAATCCGCGAATGCCGCCCACTGTCCAAAACAAAATCTTGGACGTTGGTTCGCGTTGTAGAGAAAGCGATTCTGTAATACAGTGAGCGCTCTCAAATAGGATAAACGGCTCAAGTATCTGGGCCGTTTATTTTTTCTACCCATAGTAAAGAAGCAGTGTTATAATGCTGCGCCTTCAATTATGGGGGCTTTTTTAACGACCTATTCTGGGTCCTATAAAGTAGTAGTTGACATTAGCGGAGCACTAACATGATCCAAGAACAGACTATGCTGAATGTGGCCGACAACTCCGGTGCACGTCGCGTAATGTGTATCAAGGTTCTAGGTGGCTCGCACCGTCGCTACGCAGGCGTCGGCGATATCATCAAAATTACCATCAAGGAAGCAATTCCCCGCGGTAAGGTGAAAAAAGGCGATGTGCTGAAGGCGGTTGTGGTGCGCACCAAGAAGGGTGTTCGTCGCCCGGACGGTTCTGTCATTCGCTTCGATGGAAATGCTTGCGTTATTTTAAATAATAACAGTGAACAGCCTATCGGTACGCGTATTTTTGGGCCGGTAACTCGTGAACTCCGTAATGAGAAGTTCATGAAAATTATCTCTCTGGCACCAGAAGTACTTTAAGGAGCGAATCATGGCAGCGAAGATCCGTCGTGATGACGAAGTTATTGTGCTAACCGGTAAAGATAAAGGTAAGCGCGGTAAGGTAAAAAATGTTCTGTCTTCTAGTAAGGTCATTATTGAAGGTATCAATCTGGTTAAGAAACATCAGAAGCCGGTTCCGGCTCTGAATCAACCAGGTGGCATCGTTGAAAAAGAAGCTGCAATTCAGGTTTCTAACGTTGCAATCTTCAATGCGGCTACTGGCAAGGCTGACCGTGTAGGCTTTAGATTCGAAGAGGGCAAAAAAGTCCGCTTCTTTAAATCTAATAGCGAAACTATCAAGTAATTTGGAGTAGTACGATGGCGAAACTGCATGATTACTACAAAGACGAAGTAGTTAAAAAACTGATGACTCAGTTTAGCTACAATTCTGTCATGCAAGTCCCTCGGGTCGAGAAGATCACCCTGAACATGGGTGTGGGTGAAGCGATTGCTGACAAAAAACTGCTGGATAATGCAGCAGCCGACCTGACAGCAATCTCCGGTCAAAAACCGTTTATCACCAAAGCACGCAAATCTGTTGCAGGCTTCAAAATCCGCCAGGGCTATCCGATCGGCTGTAAAGTAACTCTGCGTGGTGAACGCATGTGGGAGTTCCTTGAGCGCCTGATTTCTATTGCTGTTCCACGTATTCGTGACTTCCGTGGCTTGTCTGCCAAGTCATTCGATGGTCGTGGTAACTACAGCATGGGCGTGCGTGAGCAGATCATCTTCCCGGAAATCGATTATGACAAAGTCGATCGCGTTCGTGGTTTGGATATAACCATTACCACCACTGCGAAATCCGATGATGAAGGCCGTGCTCTGCTGGCTGCCTTTAACTTCCCGTTCCGCAAGTAAGGTAGGGTTACTAATGGCTAAGCAATCCATGAAAGCACGCGAAGTCAAACGCGTGAAGTTGGCTGACAAATTCTTCGCAAAGCGCGTTGAACTGAAAGCTATTATCTCTGACGTGAATGCTTCTGACGAAGATCGTTGGGATGCTGTTCTGAAGCTGCAGACTCTGCCGCGTGATTCCAGCCCGTCCCGTCAGCGTAACCGCTGCCGCCAGACTGGTCGTCCGCACGCTTTCCTGCGGAAGTTCGGGTTGAGCCGTATTAAGGTCCGTGAAGCCGCCATGCGCGGTGAAATCCCGGGTCTGAGAAAGGCTAGCTGGTAATTGTCACCAATTGAATCACGGGAGTAAAGACAGATGAGCATGCAAGATCCGATCGCGGATATGCTGACCCGTATCCGTAACGGTCAGGCCGCGAACAAAGTTGCGGTCACCATGCCTTCCTCCAAGCTGAAAGTGGCAATTGCCAACGTGCTGAAGGAAGAAGGCTTTATCGAAAATTTCAAAATTGAAGGCGACACCAAGCCTGTTCTGGAATTGGTACTTAAGTATTTCCAGGGCAAAGCTGTGGTAGAAAGCATTCAGCGTATTAGCCGCCCAGGTCTGCGCATCTACAAACGTAAAGATGAGCTGCCAAAAGTTATGGCTGGCTTGGGTATTGCAGTCGTTTCTACCTCTAAAGGTGTTATGACTGATCGTGCAGCTCGCCAGGCAGGTCTTGGTGGCGAGATTATCTGCTACGTAGCTTAATCGGGAGGAAAGAATGTCTCGTGTTGCAAAAGCACCCGTCGTCATTCCTGTCGGCGTAGAGGTAAAACTCAACGGTCAGGTTATTTCGATCAAGGGTAAAAACGGCGAGCTGACTCGTAAGATCCATGATGCCGTAGATGTTAAACAGGCTGATAACGTACTGACTTTCGCTCCGCGCGAAGGCTTCGTTGACGGTTGGGCCCAGGCTGGGACCACTCGTGCACTGTTAAACGGAATGGTTGTTGGTGTTACCGAAGGCTTCACCAAGAAGCTGCAATTGGTAGGTGTTGGTTACCGTGCTGCTGTTAAAGGCAATGTGGTAAATCTGGCTCTTGGGTTTTCTCATCCAGTTGACCATGCCCTACCAGCAGGTGTGAGTGCCGAATGTCCGTCTCAGACTGAAATTGTGCTGAAAGGCGCAGATAAACAGCTGGTCGGTCAAGTGGCGGCAGACCTGCGTGCTTACCGTCGTCCTGAGCCTTATAAAGGCAAGGGTGTTCGTTACGCCGACGAAGTCGTGCGTACCAAAGAGGCTAAGAAGAAGTAAGGTAACACTATGGATAAGAAATCAGCCCGTATCCGTCGTGCGACCCGCGCACGTCGCAAATTCCAGGAACTGGGTGCGACTCGTCTGGTGGTACATCGTACCCCTCGCCATATTTATGCGCAGGTTATCGCACCGAACGGTTCTGAAGTCCTGGTAGCCGCTTCGACTGTAGAAAAGGCTATCTCTGAACAACTGAAGTCCACTGGTAACAAAGATGCCGCTGCAACTGTAGGTAAAACTATTGCTCAGCGTGCTCTGGAAAAAGGCATCAAAGATGTTGCTTTTGACCGTTCCGGTTTCCAATATCATGGTCGAGTCCAGGCACTGGCAGATGCTGCCCGTGAAGCTGGCCTTCAGTTCTAAGGTAGAGGTGTAAGATGTCTCACATCGAGAAACAAGCTGGCGAACTGCAGGAAAAGCTGATCGCGGTAAATCGCGTATCTAAAACCGTTAAGGGTGGTCGTATTTTTAGCTTCACCGCACTAACTGTAGTGGGTGATGGTAACGGCCGCGTTGGTTTTGGTTACGGTAAAGCACGCGAAGTTCCGGCAGCGATCCAGAAAGCGATGGAAAAAGCTCGTCGCAATATGATGAATGTCGCGCTGAACAACGGCACTCTGCAGCACCCAGTTAAAGGTGCTCATACAGGGTCTCGCGTGTTCATGCAGCCAGCTTCCGAAGGTACCGGTATTATTGCCGGTGGCGCAATGCGCGCCGTACTAGAAGTTGCAGGGGTTCACAACGTATTGGCCAAGGCCTATGGTTCTACTAACCCGATTAACGTGGTTCGTGCAACTATTGCTGCCTTGGAAGATATGAAGTCCCCGGAAATGGTCGCTGCCAAGCGTGGTAAATCCGTTGAAGAAATTCTGGGGTAATTAACCATGGCAAAGACTATTAAAATTACTCAAACCCGTAGTGCAATCGGTCGTCTGCCGAAACATAAGGCGACACTGCTTGGCCTGGGTCTACGTCGTATTGGCCACACCGTTGAGCGTGAAGATACTCCCGCTGTTCGTGGTATGGTCAACGCGGTTTCCTACATGGTTAAAGTGGAGGAGTAACAGATGCGTTTAAATACTCTGTCTCCGGCCGAAGGTGCTAAACATGCACCAAAGCGTTTAGGTCGTGGTATTGGCTCTGGAACGGGCAAAACCGGCGGTCGTGGTCACAAAGGTCAGAAATCTCGTTCTGGCGGTGGTGTACGTCGTGGTTTTGAAGGTGGTCAGATGCCTTTATATCGTCGTTTGCCGAAATTTGGCTTCACTTCTCGCAAAGCAATGATTACGGCAGAAATTCGTTTGTCTGATCTGGCTCGTGTAGAAGGCGATGTTGTTGACCTGAATACGCTAAAAGCCGCTAACGTCATTGGCGTCCAGATTGAATTTGCGAAAGTAATTCTGTCAGGCGAAGTTGCTCGCCCGGTAACGATCCGTGGTCTGCGTGTCACTAAAGGTGCTCGTACTGCTATCGAAACTGCTGGCGGTAAAATTGAGGAATAAGTAGCAGATGGCTAAGCAACCAGGATTAGATTTTCAAAGTGCTAAAGGCGGAGTTGGCGAACTGAAGCGCAGACTATTGTTTGTTATCGGTGCGTTGATTGTTTTCCGCATTGGCTCTTTTATTCCCATTCCTGGTATTGATGCCACTGTGCTTGCCAAATTGCTCGAGCAACAGAGAGGCACCATCATTGAAATGTTTAATATGTTCTCTGGTGGTGCTCTCAGTCGTGCTTCTATCTTTGCTCTGGGGATCATGCCGTATATTTCGGCATCCATTATTATCCAGTTGCTGACAGTTGTGCACCCAGCTCTGGCGGAGATAAAGAAAGAAGGGGAAGCTGGACGTCGTAAGATAAGTCAGTATACCCGTTATGGTACGCTAGTATTGGGTATATTCCAGTCAATCGGTATAGCTACCGGTTTGCCGAATATGCCAGGGATGCAAGGTTTGGTGATTAATCCAGGTCTTGCATTCTACTTTACCGCTGTTGTGAGTCTGGTTACAGGAACTATGTTCCTTATGTGGCTAGGTGAACAGATTACTGAACGAGGTATCGGAAACGGTATTTCTATAATAATCTTTGCTGGTATTGTCGCGGGTTTACCGCCAGCTATTGGCCATACTATCGAGCAAGCGCGGCAAGGCGATCTGCACTTCCTCCTGTTGCTGTTGGTTGCAGTTTTAGTGTTTGCAGTGACCTTCTTTGTTGTATTTATTGAGCGTGGTCAACGTCGTATTGTCGTTAATTATGCTAAACGTCAACAAGGGCGTCGCGTTTACGCAGCACAGAGTACGCATTTACCGCTGAAAGTGAATATGGCAGGCGTAATACCAGCTATTTTTGCTTCTAGTATTATTCTGTTCCCAGCAACGATTGCATCTTGGTTTGGGGGCGGTACCGGTTGGAACTGGTTGACAACGATTTCTATGTATTTGCAGCCTGGACAACCGCTTTATGTGCTACTCTATGCGTCTGCAATCATCTTCTTCTGTTTCTTTTACACGGCGTTGGTTTTCAACCCACGTGAAACAGCAGATAACCTGAAGAAGTCCGGTGCATTCGTGCCAGGAATTCGTCCGGGAGAGCAAACGGCGAAGTATATCGATAAGGTAATGACTCGTCTGACATTAATCGGTGCGATGTATATTACTTTTATCTGCCTCATCCCGGAGTTCATGCGTGACGCAATGAAGGTACCTTTCTATTTTGGCGGTACTTCATTACTTATTGTTGTTGTTGTCATCATGGACTTTATGGCTCAAGTGCAAACTCTGTTGATGTCAAGTCAGTATGAGTCTGCATTGAAGAAAGCAAACCTGAAAGGCTATAACCGCTAATCAGGGTAAGCTTGAGAAGTTACGGAGAGTAAAAATGAAAGTTCGTGCTTCCGTCAAGAAATTATGTCGTAACTGTAAGATCGTTAAGCGTAACGGTGTCGTTCGTGTCATCTGCAGTGCCGAGCCGAAGCATAAGCAGCGTCAAGGCTGATTATCTCACATATTTTTCTTGCAAAGTTGGGTTGAGCTGGCTAGATTAGCCAGCCGATCTTTTGTATGTAACTGCAATATCATTTGAGTATCCTGAAACGGGCTTTTCAGAGTGGTATTGCTGTATAAAATTGTAGGAGTGCATAGTGGCCCGTATAGCAGGCATTAACATTCCTGATCATAAACATACCGTTATTGCGTTAACCGCTATTTACGGTGTCGGTAGAATCCGTTCTAAGTCTATTTGTGCAGCAACGGGTATTGCCGAAGATGTTAAGATCAGTGAGCTGTCTGAAGAGCAAATCGATAAGCTACGTGACGAAGTCGCCAAGTTTGTTGTCGAAGGTGATCTGCGTCGTGAAGTTACCCTGAGCATCAAGCGTCTTATGGATCTTGGTACTTATCGTGGTTTGCGTCATCGTCGTGGTCTACCGGTGCGCGGTCAGCGTACCAAGACTAACGCCCGTACCCGTAAGGGTCCGCGCAAACCGATCAAGAAATAATCGGGGTGATTGAATAATGGCAAAGGCACCTATTCGTGCACGTAAGCGTGTAAGAAAGCAAGTCTCTGACGGTGTGGCTCATATCCATGCTTCTTTCAACAACACCATCGTTACCATTACTGATCGTCAGGGTAATGCATTGGGTTGGGCAACTGCCGGTGGTTCCGGTTTCCGTGGTTCTCGAAAATCCACTCCGTTCGCCGCTCAGGTAGCAGCAGAGCGCTGTGCTGAAGCAGTGAAAGAGTACGGTATCAAGAATCTGGAAGTTATGGTTAAAGGACCTGGTCCGGGCCGTGAGTCTACTATCCGCGCGTTGAACGCGGCTGGTTTTCGCATCACTAATATTACTGATGTGACTCCGATCCCTCATAACGGTTGTCGTCCGCCGAAAAAGCGTCGCGTATAACGCTGCTTTTAGGATTGTTGGAGAAAGAAAATGGCAAGATATTTGGGTCCTAAGCTCAAGCTGAGCCGTCGTGAAGGCACCGACCTGTTTCTAAAGTCTGGTGTTCGTGCGATCGATTCCAAGTGTAAAATTGAACAAGCTCCTGGCCAGCATGGCGCACGTAAGCCGCGTCTGTCTGACTATGGTGTGCAGTTGCGTGAAAAGCAAAAAGTCCGTCGTATCTACGGTGTGCTTGAACGCCAGTTCCGTAACTATTACAAAGAAGCAGCTCGTCTGAAAGGCAACACAGGTGCAAACCTGCTGCAATTGCTTGAAGGCCGTCTGGATAACGTCGTTTATCGTATGGGTTTTGGTGCTACTCGTGCGGAAGCACGCCAGTTGGTTAGCCACAAAGCTATCATGGTAAATGGTCGTGTTGTTAACATTGCTTCTTATCAGGTATCTCCGAATGATGTAGTTAGCATCCGTGAGAAAGCTAAAAAGCAGTCTCGCGTTAAGGCTGCTCTGGAGCTGGCTGAGCAGCGTGAAAAGCCAACTTGGCTGGAAGTTGATGCTGCCAAGATGGAAGGTATGTTCAAGCGTAATCCTGAACGTACTGATCTGTCTGCTGACATTAATGAACACCTGATCGTCGAGCTTTACTCTAAGTAAGGCTTAGTACCAAAGAGAGGACACAATGCAGGGTTCTGTGACAGAGTTTCTAAAACCGCGCCTGGTAGATATCGAGCAAGTCAGTTCGACGCACGCCAAGGTGACCCTTGAGCCGTTAGAGCGGGGCTTTGGCCATACTCTTGGCAACGCACTGCGCCGTATTCTGCTTTCATCCATGCCAGGTTGCGCGGTGACCGAGGTTGAGATTGATGGTGTACTACATGAGTACAGCACCAAAGAAGGCGTACAGGAAGATATCCTGGAAATCCTGCTCAACCTGAAAGGGCTGGCGGTGAAAGTTCAAGGAAAAGATGAAGTTATTCTTACCTTGAATAAATCTGGCATTGGCCCTGTGACTGCCGCCGACATTACACATGATGGTGATGTCGAAATCGTCAAGCCACAGCATGTAATTTGCCATCTGACCGATGAAAACGCGAATATTAATATGCGTATTAAAGTTCAGCGTGGTCGTGGTTACGTGCCGGCATCTGCCCGTATTCATACGGAAGAAGATGAGCGCCCAATTGGTCGTTTGTTAGTCGATGCTTGCTACAGCCCTGTTGAGCGTATCGCTTACAATGTTGAAGCAGCTCGAGTAGAACAACGTACCGACTTGGATAAGCTGGTCATCGAAATGGAAACCAACGGTACGATCGATCCTGAAGAATCGATCCGCCGTGCGGCAACCATTCTGGCTGAACAATTGGAAGCTTTTGTTGACTTACGTGATGTACGTCAACCAGAAGTGAAAGAAGAAAAGCCAGAATTCGATCCGATCCTGCTGCGCCCTGTTGACGATCTGGAATTGACTGTCCGCTCTGCTAACTGCCTCAAGGCAGAAGCTATCCACTACATCGGTGATCTGGTGCAACGTACCGAGGTTGAGTTGCTGAAAACGCCGAACCTGGGTAAGAAATCTCTTACTGAGATTAAAGACGTGCTGGCTTCCCGTGGCTTATCACTAGGCATGCGCCTGGAGAATTGGCCGCCTGCAAGCATTGCCGATGAGTAACCAGATCACAGGTTAAGGTTTTACTGAGAAGGATAAGGTCATGCGCCATCGTAAGAGTGGTCGTCAACTGAACCGTAACAGCAGCCATCGTCAGGCTATGTTCCGTAACATGGCTGGTTCTTTGGTTCGTCATGAGATTATCAAGACGACCTTGCCGAAAGCAAAAGAGCTGCGTCGTGTTGTTGAACCGCTGATTACTCTTGCCAAGACCGACAGCGTTGCTAATCGTCGTCTGGCATTTGCACGTACTCGTGATAACGAGATCGTGGCTAAACTGTTTAATGAATTGGGCCCGCGTTTTGCGAGCCGTGCTGGTGGTTACACTCGTATTCTTAAGTGTGGCTTCCGTGCAGGCGACAATGCGCCGATGGCATACATCGAGCTCGTTGATCGCGCCGCTTCTCAAACAGAAGAAGTCGCTACTGCAGAGTAAAATCTGTGCTAGCGTAAAAAAGCCGGGGAAACCCGGTTTTTTTACGTCTAAATGTCATGTCTTTTCTTATCTTTGCTAAATTTCTGCGTTATCCTTCTATTACTGTCTTTTGATAATGTCTCGTAGGAGAAGGCCATGTTTCTTATTGATGAATGGGCTGAGAGGCACATTGTCGAAGCCCAATTGAAAGGAGAGTTTGATAATTTATCTGGTTGTGGAAGACCGCTCCAGCTTGATGATAATAGTGCCGTTCCTGAAGAGTTACGATCAGCATTTCATTTACTTAAAAATGCCGGGTACCTTCCACAGGAACTGTTGGACCGTAAAGAGGCCTTAACACTCATTCAACTGTTGCAGGAAATTAATCCTGAGCATCCTGAACATGACAAACTCAACAAACAGATTCGGCTTTTGGAGTTACGTTTACAACAGGCAGGAATGAGTACTGACTTTTTAAGAACCCGGTATCAATCAGCAATAAGTGATAAGTTGCTTAGCTCTTCTCAAAAGTCTTAGAGTAGATTAAATATACTGTGAGTGTTTAGTTTACGAACAGCAGCGTTCGTAATCTGTATTTACTAATAATGTGTCAGGAGTAATCATGTCTAATTATCGGCATACAAAAGGGCAAATCAATAATAATGCAATTGAAGCACTGCTTCACGATCCTTTATTCCGCCAAAGGGTTGAGAAAAATATGAAGGGGAAAGGAAGTTATCAACGGAAAGGAAAACATAAAAAATTTAATGGCAATAACTGGGAGGCCAGTGGTAAAAATCAGAAAATTTTTACCACTGGCCTTCTGTTTACCACTGGCCTTCTGATTGTGTAAATCAGTACGTAGGTGTTTTGCTCGGCCTATGATACTCCATTTTTTATTTCCTTTATTGTCTTCTGAATAATTCTCTTGATATGGGCATTAGAATTTCAAACACGCTAATGTCGTTACGATTAAGACTATTGCTTGGCCTGTTGCTTAAGTAAATCGCGAATTTCTATGAGTAATTTCTCTTCTGCATTGGGTTCAGCGGGCATTTTTGGTTTCTCTTCCTGTTTATGATGCATGCTATTTATCAGTTTGACCAAAGCAAAAATAGCAAAGGCAACAATAATAAAATCAAAGACATTCTGAATAAAAGTACCGTAGTTTATGACAACCTCAGGGGTATTGTTCTGTGCTTGACGCAATATAAAGTGAAAGTGCTTAACGTCGATGCCAGCAATAAGCAATCCCAAAGGGGGCATAATAATGTCAGAGACTAGTGATGAGATAATTTTACCAAACGCTGAGCCAACAATGACCCCTACCGCCAAGTCAATAACATTGCCACGCATGGCAAATTCACGGAATTCTTTAATAAAATTCATTTGGGCTCTCCCGACAATATCTATGTCAATTCTAACAAGGGGTGGTCGATTTGCCAGCAAGATAGATGTATGGCCGTTGAGGTAGTCGACAACGGCCTGATCGTGATTACAAGAAGAAAGGGCTGGGTTGGAATAAGCGTTCTACTTCTGGAACATACTTTTTGTCGGTCAAGAACATAATGACATGGTCACCTTGCTCAATGTGTGTATTGTGGTTAGCGATGATGACATCATCACCTCTTACAATTGCACCGATGGTTGTTCCTGGTGGGAGTTTGATATCTTCAATCATGCGTCCAACTACTTTTGATGTTCCTTCATCACCATGAGCGATGGCCTCGATGGCTTCAGCCACACCTCGGCGTAATGATGAGACGCTGATAATATCCGCTTTACGAACATGTCCCAGTAAAGCTGAAATAGTCGCTTGTTGTGGAGATATAGCGACATCAATAACACTTCCTTGTACCAGATCGATATAAGCTCTGCGCTGGATCAAAACCATTACCTTTTTGGCACCCATCCGTTTAGCGAGCATGGCAGACATAATATTCGCTTCATCATCGTTAGTGATAGCGATGAAAACGTCAATTTGTTCAACATGCTCTTGGGTCAGAAGTTCCTGATCGGAAGCATCACCATGAAAGACGATGGTATTTTGTAGCCGTTCTGCGAGCTCTGCCGCCCGTTGTGTATCTTTCTCTATCAGTTTTACACTGTAGTCTCGTTCCAGCTTCATAGCCAAACCAAGACCCACGTTACCACCACCTACGATCATGATTCGTTTGTAGGGTTTTTCCAGCCGCTGTAACTCGCTCATTACTGCGCGAATATGTTGTGATGCGGCAACAAAAAATACTTCATCACCTGCTTCAATGATAGTCGATCCCTGAGGGCGGATAGGACGATCCTGTCGGAAAATAGCTGCAACTCGTGTTTCAATATGTGGCATATGTTCGCGCATAGAGGAAATGGCATTGCCCACTAACGGCCCGCCATAATAAGCATTAACGGCAGCAATACTTACTTTTCCTTCTGCAAAAGTCACTACCTGCAGCGCACCAGGATATTCGATTAGTTTATAGATATTATCGATCACCAACTGTTCTGGAGAAATCAGATGATCGATGGGAACGGCCTCGGGCGTGAACAGTTGATCCGCCTCGCGTATATAGTCAGCTGAGCGAATGCGAGCGATACGATTAGGGGTATTAAATAGTGAGTAAGCAATTTGGCAGGCTATCATGTTTGTTTCGTCAGAATTGGTGACGGCAACTAGCATGTCTGCATCTTCTGCGCCTGCTTCACGCAATACCCGTGGATGAGATGCATAGCCAGTGACAACGCGGAGATCGAATTTATCCTGAAGCTGACGTAAGCGGGCCGTATTGGTATCAACAACAGTAATATCGTTGTTTTCTCCCGATAAATTTTCTGCCAGTGTTCCACCGACCTGACCAGCACCAAGAATAATAATCTTCATAGTTATTTTTGCCGTGTGTTTTGAGACTCAGATAATACTGGAACCAATGTCAGCGTTTTACCAGCTTCGCATAAAAGAAACCATCCCCGCCATCTGAAGAGGGCAGCTTCTGAATTCCTGGATGATCATGATCACCCGTATCGACCAAATCAGCATCGGGGTGACGGCCAAGGAATGCTGAAATTTGCATGTGGTTTTCTTCTGGCAAGATGGAGCAGGTCGCGTAAACAAGCGTGCCCCCAGGTTTTAGTCGTGGCCAGATAGCTTCCAGAATCTCCTGTTGTAAGATGGTCAGCTCGACAATATCACTATCCCGTCGTAACCACTTGATATCAGGATGACGTCTAATCACACCCGTTGCTGAGCAGGGAGCATCTAACAGAATACGATCGAAAGTTCTGTCGCCACACCAGGCGGTCGGTGTTCTGCCATCTCCTTGTTTCAGCTCTGCATACAACTGTAGGCGTTGCAGATTTTCTTTGACTCGTGCCAGGCGCTGTTCGTCAATATCAACGGCAAGTACATGTGATTTGGGAGCAGCTTCAAGAATATGGGTGGTTTTCCCTCCGGGCGCAGCGCATAAATCAAGGATTGACTCACCATCTTCAGGAGCTAGCCAGTGTATACAACCTTGCGCTGATGCATCTTGTATTGTTACCCATCCTTGATTGAAGCCTGGCAGATTCGTTACTGCGCAAGGAGCCATTAGCCTTATAGCATCTGGATAGTCGGCGCTCTGACTTGCCTCAATGCCGTTTTGCTGTAGTAAAGACAGATATTCATTACGTTGGTGATGTAGACGGTTGACCCTTAGCCACATTGGAGGGTGTTGATTATTCGCTTCAACAATGTTTTTCCAATCAGCCGGATAGACGGTCTTAATGCGGTTCAGCAGCCACTTAGGATGTAAATACCGGGCATCATTGTTTTCCAGCCTTTGCAGTAATTCTTCCCGTTGACGCTGAAATTGCCGTAACACTCCATTAATCAAACCTTTTAACTGCGGGCGTTTTAATGCTGTCGCACCGTTGACCGTCTCGGCGAGTGCGGCATGGGGAGGTATACGCGTGTAAAGTAATTGGTAGATACCAATCATAAGTAAATAATGTAATACCCTTTGTTTGCCGGTAAGTGGTTTTGCCATTAACTGCTGAATGCACCACTCTAGTTGTGGTAGGGCTCTCAGCACGCCGAAACAAAGTTCTTGCAATAAACCACGGTCCTTTTCTGAGATATCGCGTTGATAGATAGGTAATACATTACTAAGCGATTGCCCTTGGTCCAGAACCTGGGCGATAACTTTTGCTGCGATACTGCGGAGGTTATATGTACTTTTCATTGTTTCAGCAACGGTATGTGAAGTGAGATGTACCGGTATGTGCACCGGTACCAATGGGAATCAGGCAAGTACGCGGCCTGGAGTAAACCACTCTCGGCGTGAATTCAGCAGATCCTGAACCGGCATGGTTTTTTTGCCAGAGGGTTGTAATACCAGAATATTTAACAGACCGTTGGCAGTGGCGATCTGAATGCCTGTTTTATCCGCCTTTATTACAGTGCCAGGCTGAGCATGATGATCCATTTTGAGGGCTTCAGCTTTCCACACTTTTACTGGTTGGCCATCAATCATAAAATAGCTGACTGGCCATGGATTAAAGGCCCTGATGCAGCGTGCCAGTTGTTCTGCTGAAAGTTGCCAATCTAACAGCGCTTCTTCTTTACTAAGCTTGTCGGCATAGGTCGCCAGCACATCATTTTGCATTTCGGGTTCGGTCTGAGATGCAGCCAACTGACTCAATGTCGTCAGTAACCCCTGTGGTCCCAGCTCAGCCAGTTTGTCATAGAGTGTGGCGCTGGTATCTTCCGGAAGAATGGCACATTCAATTTTGTGCAACATGGCTCCAGTATCTAATCCGGCGTCCATTTGCATAATGGTTACGCCGGTCAGTTTATCCCCTGCCCATAATGCACGTTGTATGGGCGCGGCACCACGCCAGCGCGGTAATAATGAGCCGTGGACATTGATACAACCTAAACGAGGCATATCCAGCACTGCCTGTGGTAAGAGTAGTCCATAAGCAACAACAACCATTATGTCGGCATTGAGCGCTGCGACCAGTTGCTGATTCTCGACAGGGCGCAAGGATTTCGGCTGAAAAACCGGGATGCCATGTTGTTCAGCCAGCAATTTTACCGGACTGGCTGTGAGTTTATTTCCACGTCCGGCAGGCCTGTCTGGCTGAGTAAATACGCCAATAACGTCATGCTCAGACAAAAGCAGCGCGTTGAGGTGACGCGCTGCGAAATCGGGAGTACCTGCAAAAATAATACGTAATGACACGTGATTTCCTGCCTGGAAAAGAGTGATTAGGCCCGGCTGTTTTGCTTTGCCAGTTTTTCCAGCTTTTGACGAATCCGCTGGCGTTTTAACGGCGACAGATAATCAATAAACAGCTTTCCAACCAGATGGTCCATTTCATGCTGAATACAGATAGCTAACAGACCGTCGGTTTCCAGTTCAAATGAGTTGCCTTCGCGATCTAACGCCCGGACCTTAACGTGCTCGGCTCGAGGAATGAGTGCTCGGGTCTCGGGAATAGACAAGCAGCCTTCTTCTATACCAGTCTCACCACTTTTCTCAAGTAGCTCTGGGTTGATGAATACCAGACGTTGATTACGTTCTTCTGAAATATCCATCACGATGATTCGTTGATGAATATCAACCTGAGTAGCCGCTAAGCCAATGCCTTCTTCTTCGTACATGGTATCGAACATATCGTCCACAATACGTTGAATCTCTGCATTCACTTCTTTGACGGGCGCAGCCGTAATGCGGAGCCGATCATCTTCTGGATAATGTAATACCTGCAAAACTGACATATATATTTAGATCTGTATCCAAGTGGTAAGAAAGTTCCAGTCTGTATTCTAGACATTTCCTGTGCTGATTGACAGCATCAACATCCGATAGCAAAGCAGGAAGTGGGTAAGGGTATGACTGATACGGAAATTTGGTTACGTCTGGCATCGGTACGTGGTTTGGGAGCGAAACAGACGGCAAAGTTGGCCCGGCAGTTACTGGACACGAAAGATTACTCGCCGGACTTTATGCTTTCCCTTGGATTGAATGTGGCGCAGATCGAACAATTTTTGACGCTTGATCGTGTATCTTTGGAAAACACGTTGTGCTGGTTGGAGCAACCCGGACACGATCTTATCACCTATAGCGATACTAATTATCCCCCTTTGCTGAACAATATCAGCTCTCCGCCTGTACTCCTTTTTGTTTCTGGCAATTCCCATTTACTGGCATTGCCTCAGATCGCGATCGTGGGTAGTCGTGATAACAGTGCTTATGGTGAACAGTGGGGACGGTACTTTGCTCAGGAACTTAGCCTGAATGACTTGATTGTTACCAGCGGACTGGCAATAGGAATTGATGGTATTGCACATCGATCAGCGTTGGAGATGGGAGGGAAAACGATCGCAGTATTAGGCAGTGGTCTGAAGAGTATTTATCCGCATCGCCATCGGCTTTTGGCAGAACGCATTCTCGAACAAGGTGGTGCGTTGGTGTCTGAATTTGCATTAACCGCTCCTCCAGTGCCTGCCAATTTTCCACGCCGGAATCGAATTATCAGTGGGCTTAGCCTCGGTGTTTTAGTGGTTGAAGCCTCTAGGCGCAGTGGTTCACTAGTAACGGCACGTTATGCACTGGAACAAAACAGGGAGATTTTTGCCTTACCTGGCCCGATTGGCAACCCTATGATGGAAGGGACCCATTGGCTGATTCAGCAAGGTGCGTATTTGGTAACACATCCGAAAGATATTCTGGAACAATTGAACAGTAGTCTACAGTGGTTTTCTGGTCTGCCCAATGAAAGCACGGGTGAAACTATTTCTATCCGGTATGATGAACTGGAATTGCCATTTGCTGACGTGTTGGCTAACGTAGGAGATGAGGTTACACCTGTTGACGTTGTCGCTGAACGTGCCGGCCAACCTGTGCCAGAAGTAGTCAGTAAACTATTGGATCTGGAGTTAGCAGGATGGATCGCAGCTGTACCCGGCGGCTATGTCCGATTAAGGAGGGCAGGCCATGTTCGACGTACTCATGTACTTGTTTGAAACATATATACACAATGAAACTGAAATGCGTGTCGATCAAGATACGTTAACTGATGACCTCACTCGCGCGGGATTCGATCGTAATGATATTTATAGTGCGCTGGACTGGCTGGAAAAATTAGCTGATCTTCAAGAAGGGCAGACTATCCCGCTGGCGTTAGCCAGTGATCCTTTGGCGTTACGGATCTATACGGCTGAAGAAGAGCAGCGCCTAGAGACGGAATGTCGGGGGTTTTTGCTGTTCCTTGAACAGATTCAGGTATTGAATCTGGAAACACGGGAAATGGTTATTGATCGAGTTATGGCGCTGGAAACTCAGGAATTTGACCTGGAAGACCTGAAATGGGTCATCCTGATGGTGTTGTTTAATGTGCCTGGCTGTGAAAATGCCTATCAACAAATGGAAGAGTTACTCTTTGATGAAAACGACGGTCATTTGCAGTAGCAGTAAAGAAGGGTAAGTAGATACGTAATGGTTAAAACCACTCTTTTTGATGAGAAAAAGCAACAGGCTTGTCCTGAATGTGGGGCTGCGCTGGTTATTCGATCCGGACGGCATGGCCCTTTTCTTGGTTGTTCTTGCTACCCGGCGTGTGAATATATCCGGCCGTTAAAAGCGCAGGCTGACGGTCATGTGGTCAAAGTATTGGAGGGGCAAAGCTGCCCTCTCTGCCAGTCGACATTAATACTGCGGCAAGGCCGTTATGGCATGTTTATCGGTTGTAGTCGCTATCCTGATTGCGATCATATCGAAACGATGGATCGTCCAGATACAACATCGCTGACCTGTCCTCAATGCCATAAAGGTAAGTTACTCCAGCGTAAATCCCGTTATGGGAAGGTTTTCCATGCTTGTGAACGCTATCCTGACTGTCAATTTACACTGAACCATAAACCAATAGCGGGGGAGTGTGAGTATTGCCATTATCCGTTATTGCTTGAGAAAAAAACGGCGCATGGACTGAAACGTTTTTGTGCCAGTAAATTGTGCGGAAAACCAGTAATAACAGAAAAGATGGATAGCAATGAATAATTTCCCACAAGATCAATTGGTTCCTCTGTTACAGAAATTGAAGGAAGGAAACGTCATCGCCTACCCAACCGAGGCTGTATTTGGTTTAGGATGCGATCCTGACAACGAGACTGCAGTTAAACAGCTGCTAAAGTTGAAGCAACGTCCGTGGGAAAAAGGATTGATTCTGATTGCCGCTGAATTTTCGCAACTGGAACCTTACCTGGATCTTGCCGCATTAAGCGCAGAACAGAAGGCGGCTATTTTCGCTTCCTGGCCAGGACCTGTGACATGGGTGATCCCGGCCAAACCAGCTACACCAAGATGGTTAACGGGAAAGTTCACCTCTCTGGCTGTCCGTGTCAGCGCTCATCCTTTGGTGAAACAGTTGTGTCTGAGTTATGGTAAGCCATTGGTATCAACCAGCGCTAACTTGAGTGGTCAGCTACCATGTCGTTCTGCTGTTGAAGTAGCTCAACAGTTTGGAGATGATTTCCCAGTATTACATGGCAATGTTGGTGGCCGGTTAAATCCGTCTGAAATTCGTGATGCCTTGACGGGAGAGATGTTGCGACAAGGGTAAATGCAATGGGAGATACGATGTCTAATATGAAATTTTTTGCGGTTTTTGGTAATCCCATCGCGCATAGTAAGTCCCCTCGCATTCACGCTCTCTTTTCCGAGCAGACCGGGATTGAGCTTGCATACGAGCGTATTCTGGCGCCGGTTGCCGGTTTCGAGAAAAGCTTGAGAGATTATTTTGAGGCGGGGGCTTATGGTGCCAACATTACTGCACCTTTTAAAGAGCGGGCTTGCGCTGAAGTCGATGCTCTCAGTGAACGAGCTTCCTTTGCGAAAGCCGTAAATACCATCAAAAAAATGGATAATGGTGAACTGTATGGTGATAACACGGATGGTATTGGTTTACTGAGTGACCTTAAGCATCGTGATTTGATACAACCACAGTCTCGCATTTTGCTGATTGGGGCTGGTGGAGCAACCAGGGGAGTGATTCAACCCTTGCTGAGTCATGGATGTTCGTTGGTGTTAACAAATCGGACCTTGTCCAAAGCAACGGTGCTGGCTGAACATTTCAGTTCATTGGGCAATATTACCGCTGTATCAATGCATGAGCTAAATGATTGTGCTTTTGATCTTATTATTAATGCCACATCATCGGGTATTACGGGTGATATACCAGCATTACCCGCATCGCTAATTTCTCAAGATATATGCTGTTATGACATGTTTTATCTGCCGGAGCCAACGCCATTCCTGAAGTGGTGTTTGCAACATGGCGCTCAGCATTGTTCGGACGGATTAGGAATGCTTATTTGGCAGGCAGCACACGCTTTCCAGTTGTGGCACGGTGTCATGCCTAATGTTGTCCCGGTCATTCAGCAAATGAAACAGGAACTTGCCAGTTGAACCAATCAATACAACTTCCTGAGCGTGAATTATGAGATTAATAATCAAAAGTAATAAGATTCTCCGTACTGGTTAACGAATTTCAGAGCTAATGTTCTATTAGCTTTGTCACTATCCAGCAGCGATATGGTGGGGAAAATGCGGAACAGTGGCTACCTTTGTTCCGCGTTTATCGTTGAGATTTAGAAGACGAATTTGAGCGTATGATCAAGGGTGCTTTGCTCTCTGCTGATCCAGATATTCATCTTTCCATAAAACGTAATTATTTGCCGAGTAAAGTAAGCCTTCAATTTCCAGTGGGCTTAGGGGGCGAATTTTTTTAGCAGGACTGCCGAGGTAAAGATAGCCTTTTTCCAGTACTTTGCCTGGAGATACCAGACTGCCTGCACCGATCATTACATCATCTTCAATGATGGCACCATCCAGAATGATCGAGCCCATACCAATTAGAACCCTATTTCCTATAGTACAACCGTGCAGCATAGCCTTATGTCCGATGGTGACATTCTCGCCAATGATCAAAGGATTACCTTGCAGATTTTTTTCCGAGCAGTGTGTGACATGCAGTACGCTGCCATCCTGAATGTTCGTACGGGCTGCAATA
Organism: Prodigiosinella aquatilis; assembly: GCA_030388725.1. Lineage (NCBI taxonomy): Bacteria > Pseudomonadati > Pseudomonadota > Gammaproteobacteria > Enterobacterales > Pectobacteriaceae > Prodigiosinella > Prodigiosinella aquatilis. The sequence continues at coordinate 4,447,988 of CP128857.1, read as the reverse complement.
TGGATTCGATTAACGTCTCCGCGAATGGTGACTAATGGCCAGATGCTGACATCATCTGCAAGAGTGACCTCGCCTATAACCACACTTGATGGGTCGATCATAACCCTTTCGCCAGTTATTGGCACAATTCCTTTAAACGGACGGAGCACGTTAGTCATCTTCAATCACCTCTTTTGGGTAAAATATTCACCACAACTACCTATTTTAGCTTCAGTGTTCTGATTGGATCTCCTTATTTGACTTTGAAAATAGCGTTGTATGTACAAGATCTCAACGAAAGGGTGGAAAAATGTGCGAACAGAAAGAAAGATCTAAAAAGAGGTTGTGTAACTTTGGCGGATCCCTATAATGCGCCTCCACTGACACGGCAACAGCGATGATGTTGTGGTGGTTTCAGTAAGAATTAGAGTTTGTATTACTTGACTTTCTAGCGGAAACGCATAGTATATGCGGCCCGCGACCACGAAAAGGTGGTCCTGCTCTTTAACAATATAATCAGACAATCTGTGTGGGCACTCACAGGACCCTATCGTAATCAATACGAAAAGACTTGAAGAGTGACTGACAGTAAATTCATTACGAATAAACAGTTATAAATTCTTTGAGCATCGCTTCTTCGGAAGCACATCAAACAAATCTTAAATTGAAGAGTTTGATCATGGCTCAGATTGAACGCTGGCGGCAGGCCTAACACATGCAAGTCGAGCGGCAGCGGGGGGAAGCTTGCTTCCCCGCCGGCGAGCGGCGGACGGGTGAGTAATGTCTGGGGATCTGCCTGATGGAGGGGGATAACTACTGGAAACGGTAGCTAATACCGCATAACGTCGCAAGACCAAAGTGGGGGACCTTCGGGCCTCACGCCATTGGATGAACCCAGATGGGATTAGCTGGTAGGTGAGGTAATGGCTCACCTAGGCGACGATCTCTAGCTGGTCTGAGAGGATGACCAGCCACACTGGAACTGAGACACGGTCCAGACTCCTACGGGAGGCAGCAGTGGGGAATATTGCACAATGGGGGAAACCCTGATGCAGCCATGCCGCGTGTATGAAGAAGGCCTTCGGGTTGTAAAGTACTTTCAGCGGGGAGGAAGGGGAGCACTTTAATAGAGTGTTTCATTGACGTTACCCGCAGAAGAAGCACCGGCTAACTCCGTGCCAGCAGCCGCGGTAATACGGAGGGTGCAAGCGTTAATCGGAATGACTGGGCGTAAAGCGCACGCAGGCGGTCTGTTAAGTTGGATGTGAAATCCCCGGGCTTAACCTGGGAACTGCATTCAAAACTGACAGACTAGAGTCTCGTAGAGGGGGGTAGAATTCCAGGTGTAGCGGTGAAATGCGTAGAGATCTGGAGGAATACCGGTGGCGAAGGCGGCCCCCTGGACGAAGACTGACGCTCAGGTGCGAAAGCGTGGGGAGCAAACAGGATTAGATACCCTGGTAGTCCACGCTGTAAACGATGTCGACTTGAAGGTTGTGGCCTTGAGCCGTGGCTTTCGGAGCTAACGCGTTAAGTCGACCGCCTGGGGAGTACGGCCGCAAGGTTAAAACTCAAATGAATTGACGGGGGCCCGCACAAGCGGTGGAGCATGTGGTTTAATTCGATGCAACGCGAAGAACCTTACCTACTCTTGACATCCTCAGAAGAGACTGGAGACAGACTTGTGCCTTCGGGAACTGAGAGACAGGTGCTGCATGGCTGTCGTCAGCTCGTGTTGTGAAATGTTGGGTTAAGTCCCGCAACGAGCGCAACCCTTATCCTTTGTTGCCAGCGCGTAATGGCGGGAACTCAAGGGAGACTGCCGGTGATAAACCGGAGGAAGGTGGGGATGACGTCAAGTCATCATGGCCCTTACGAGTAGGGCTACACACGTGCTACAATGGCGCATACAAAGAGAAGCGAACTCGCGAGGGCAAGCGGACCTCATAAAGTGCGTCGTAGTCCGGATTGGAGTCTGCAACTCGACTCCATGAAGTCGGAATCGCTAGTAATCGTAGATCAGAATGCTACGGTGAATACGTTCCCGGGCCTTGTACACACCGCCCGTCACACCATGGGAGTGGGTTGCAAAAGAAGTAGGTAGCTTAACCTTCGGGAGGGCGCTTACCACTTTGTGATTCATGACTGGGGTGAAGTCGTAACAAGGTAACCGTAGGGGAACCTGCGGTTGGATCACCTCCTTACCAAAGATAGTGGTAATGTGAAGTGCTCACACAGATTGTCTGATGAAGTACGAGCAGAAATACCTTTATAGGCTTGTAGCTCAGGTGGTTAGAGCGCACCCCTGATAAGGGTGAGGTCGGTGGTTCAAGTCCACTCAGGCCTACCAATTTCTTTCCATGCTGTGTTGTGTTTCCTGTCACGGACGAGAGTCTGTGTCGAGAATTGCGCCTTGCCTGACAGAAATTTGTGTAAAGGTTTTCATGCGATGGGGCTATAGCTCAGCTGGGAGAGCGCCTGCTTTGCACGCAGGAGGTCTGCGGTTCGATCCCGCATAGCTCCACCATACAAAAAAAGACTTCAGAGTATATTGGCAACAGTATGCTGTGAAGTATTTTGCTCTTTAACAATCTGGAACAAGCTGAAAATTGAAACGATACAGCGAAACCTGGCCTTGATGGCGAGGATGTTGCTGTATCAGAGTCTCTCAAATAATTGCAGCGCGAGGTGGTCTTGCTCTTCATGAAAAAGACACCTTCGGGTTGTGAGGTTAAGCGACTAAGCGTACACGGTGGATGCCTAGGCAGTCAGAGGCGATGAAGGGCGTGCTAATCTGCGAAAAGCGTCGGCAAGGTGATATGAACCGTTATAGCCGACGATACCCGAATGGGGAAACCCAGTGTGTTTCGACACACTATCATGACATGAATACATAGTGGCATGAGGCGAACCGGGGGAACTGAAACATCTCAGTACCCCGAGGAAAAGAAATCAACCGAGATTCCCCCAGTAGCGGCGAGCGAACGGGGAAGAGCCCAGAACCAGAATCAGTTTGTGCATCAGTGGAAGCGTCTGGAAAGTCGCACGGTACAGGGTGACAGTCCCGTACACGAAAATGCACGTGCTGTGAGTTCGACGAGTAGGGCGGGACACGAGATATCCTGTCTGAAGATGGGGGGACCATCCTCCAAGGCTAAATACTCCTGACTGACCGATAGTGAACCAGTACCGTGAGGGAAAGGCGAAAAGAACCCCGGCGAGGGGAGTGAAACAGAACCTGAAACCGTGTACGTACAAGCAGTGGGAGCCCCACCACCAAAGCATTCTCTGGTGATGAAGGCACCGCAACAGCAGCATCGCGGTGGCGGCGCGTCTTTTGCGACGCCCAACACACAAAACAAGCGGTGAGTGCTTTGGGGTGGGGTGACTGCGTACCTTTTGTATAATGGGTCAGCGACTTATATTTTGTAGCAAGGTTAACCGAATAGGGGAGCCGCAGGGAAACCGAGTCTTAACTGGGCGTCAAGTTGCAAGGTATAGACCCGAAACCCGGTGATCTAGCCATGGGCAGGTTGAAGGTTGGGTAACACTAACTGGAGGACCGAACCGACTAATGTTGAAAAATTAGCGGATGACCTGTGGCTGGGGGTGAAAGGCCAATCAAACCGGGAGATAGCTGGTTCTCCCCGAAAGCTATTTAGGTAGCGCCTCGTGAGGTCATCTTCGGGGGTAGAGCACTGTTTCGACTAGGGGGCCATCCCGGCTTACCAACTCGATGCAAACTGCGAATACCGAAGAATGTTATCACGGGAGACACACGGCGGGTGCTAACGTCCGTCGTGAAGAGGGAAACAACCCAGACCGCCAGCTAAGGTCCCAAAGTCATGGTTAAGTGGGAAACGATGTGGGAAGGCCCAGACAGCCAGGATGTTGGCTTAGAAGCAGCCATCATTTAAAGAAAGCGTAATAGCTCACTGGTCGAGTCGGCCTGCGCGGAAGATGTAACGGGGCTAAACCATGCACCGAAGCTGCGGCAGCGACGCTTAGGCGTTGTTGGGTAGGGGAGCGTTCTGTAAGCCGTTGAAGGTGGTCTGTGAGGATTGCTGGAGGTATCAGAAGTGCGAATGCTGACATAAGTAACGATAATGCGGGTGAAAAACCCGCACGCCGGAAGACCAAGGGTTCCTGTCCAACGTTAATCGGGGCAGGGTGAGTCGACCCCTAAGGCGAGGCCGAAAGGCGTAGTCGATGGGAAACAGGTTAATATTCCTGTACTGGGTGTTACTGCGAAGGGGGGACGGAGAAGGCTATGTTGGCCGGGCGACGGTTGTCCCGGTTTAAGCGTGTAGGTGGGTGCTCCAGGCAAATCCGGAGTGCTATTAACGCCGAGGCGTGATGACGAGGCACTACGGTGTCGAAGTGACAAATGCCACGCTTCCAGGAAAAGCCCCTAAGCTCCAGGTAACATCGAATCGTACCCCAAACCGACACAGGTGGTCAGGTAGAGAATACTCAGGCGCTTGAGAGAACTCGGGTGAAGGAACTAGGCAAAATGGTGCCGTAACTTCGGGAGAAGGCACGCTGTGCGAGGTGAAGTCCCCTGCGGATGGAGCATTGCGCAGTCGCAGATACCAGCTGGCTGCAACTGTTTACTAAAAACACAGCACTGTGCAAACACGAAAGTGGACGTATACGGTGTGACGCCTGCCCGGTGCCGGAAGGTTAATTGATGGGGTAAGCCGCAAGGCGAAGCTCTTGATCGAAGCCCCGGTAAACGGCGGCCGTAACTATAACGGTCCTAAGGTAGCGAAATTCCTTGTCGGGTAAGTTCCGACCTGCACGAATGGCGTAATGATGGCCAGGCTGTCTCCACCCGAGACTCAGTGAAATTGAACTCGCTGTGAAGATGCAGTGTACCCGCGGCAAGACGGAAAGACCCCGTGAACCTTTACTATAGCTTGACACTGAACCTTGAGCCTTGATGTGTAGGATAGGTGGGAGGCTTCGAAGCGTGGACGCCAGTCTGCGTGGAGCCAACCTTGAAATACCACCCTTTGATGTTTGATGTTCTAACGTGGGCCCGTGAACCGGGTTGCGGACAGTGTCTGGTGGGTAGTTTGACTGGGGCGGTCTCCTCCCAAAGAGTAACGGAGGAGTACGAAGGTTAGCTAATCCTGGTCGGACATCAGGAGGTTAGTGCAAAGGCATAAGCTAGCTTGACTGCGAGAGTGACGGCTCGAGCAGGTGCGAAAGCAGGTCTTAGTGATCCGGTGGTTCTGAATGGAAGGGCCATCGCTCAACGGATAAAAGGTACTCCGGGGATAACAGGCTGATACCGCCCAAGAGTTCATATCGACGGCGGTGTTTGGCACCTCGATGTCGGCTCATCACATCCTGGGGCTGAAGTAGGTCCCAAGGGTATGGCTGTTCGCCATTTAAAGTGGTACGCGAGCTGGGTTTAGAACGTCGTGAGACAGTTCGGTCCCTATCTGCCGTGGGCGTTGGAAGATTGAGGGGGTTGCTCCTAGTACGAGAGGACCGGAGTGAACGCACCACTGGTGTACGGGTTGTGATGCCAATTGCATTGCCCGGTAGCTACGTGCGGAAGAGATAACCGCTGAAAGCATCTAAGCGGGAAACTTGCCCCGAGATGAGTCTTCCCTGGGCCTTCAAGGCCCCTGAAGGGACGTTTAAGACGAAGACGTTGATAGGCTGGGTGTGTAAGCGCAGTGATGCGTTGAGCTGACCAGTACTAATGACCCGAGAGGCTTAACCTTACAACACCCAAGGTGTTTTGGAATGAGAGACGAGCTATTTTCAGTGATGTTCCGGTATTGGTTCTGATGGTGACGCGGAAGTGTGACGGTTGGAACGAAACAGAATTTGCCTGGCGGCGATAGCGCGGTGGTCCCACCTGACCCCATGCCGAACTCAGCAGTGAAACGCCGTAGCGCCGATGGTAGTGTGGGGTCTCCCCATGTGAGAGTAGGGAACTGCCAGGCATTCAACTAGATGAAGCCCTCTGTGAAAGCAGAGGGCTTTTTCACGTCTGTCGTGTTGATGCAGCCGGCAGGCACGGAGGGATATCTGCCCAGCATGCTGTCGCCGGGCCCGTATCAAATAACGGCAAACCTTCTTTAGAATATTGGAATAATAAATTTAGTTCTATTGATTTTTCAAACAGCTATAAAAGATAACCCATAATGAATTGCCCAATGCTTTTTATAAACGAGCATGGGAGAAGATCATCATTCGATCCAAAGACTTGAGGCAGTGTTTTATCTTAAACGGTTCAACGTTTTTCTACATGGTCTAACCGTAGTTCATTTTGTGGCCAATGCCGCGTAAAGCTTTTGCTCGCTATGTTCGATTAACTCCAGCGCCCGATCTCGCTGACGATAAAATTGCGTTGTCATCATCAGAAAAACTTCCGGTGTTGTCTGGTCGACGCGACCACGTAGAATCTGCAGGAGGGGAAAGGCACCGCCATGATAGCAAGATCATAAAATCATCGGTAGAGCTGTAGCGCAGGCGGTGCCAAAGCGCTAACACTGCCTTTAGCACCGGTGCCAGCGAGATGCATCGGCCTGCCATAAGACTGATACGAGAGTATCGACGTTAGGAAAATATCATCTCTTAAGATGAAATATTTTCAACTAACAGTTGAATACTCGACATCATTAGGCAAAGACGATATCGTAGGCATCTGGATGTCTAAACGTTTATACGTATGCTTTGAGGTTCTATAGTTATGCCAATTCGGGTTCCTGATGAGTTACCAGCTGTAAATTTCCTGCGTAACGAAAATGTTTTTGTTATGACGTCTTCACGCGCTCGTACCCAGGAAATCCGTCCGCTCAAGGTGCTGATCCTCAATCTGATGCCGAAAAAAATCGAGACGGAGAATCAGTTCCTGCGGCTGTTATCCAATTCGCCGTTGCAGATTGATATCCAACTGTTACGTATTGACAGTCATGAATCTAAAAACACGCCGGCGGAGCATCTCAATACTTTCTATTGCGATTTTGAAGATATCCAGGACGAAAATTTTGATGGTCTGGTGGTCACCGGCGCACCGCTGGGACTAGTGGACTTCCATGATGTGATGTTCTGGCCACAAATAGAGCGCGTTCTGCAATGGGCGAAAGGGCACGTCACCTCGACACTGTTCGTCTGTTGGGCGGTACAGGCGGCGTTGAATATTTTATATGATATTCCCAAGATGACCCGTAAGGAAAAACTGGCTGGTGTGTATCAACACCGCACCTTGGCACCCCATGCTTTGCTGACCCGTGGGTTCGACGAAACTTTCCTGGCACCACATTCCCGTTATGCTGATTTTCCGACTGAGGCTATTCGTCAGTACACCGACTTGGAAATACTGGCGGAGTCGGAGCAAACCGGTGCCTATTTGTTCGCCAGCCCTGATAAACGACTGGCCTTTGTGACCGGACATCCCGAATATGATGCGTTGACGCTGGCCAGCGAATATCATCGCGATCTGGCGGCCGGCCTTAATCCTGTCATCCCGTTTAACTATTTCCCGGATAACAATCCGGACTTGCCGCCCAGCGCCAGCTGGCGCAGCCATGGTCATCTGTTATTCACCAACTGGTTGAATTATTACGTTTATCAGATTACACCTTATGATTTGCGGCATATGAATCCTACCCTGGAGTAGTCTTCTGTATAGCGATATAAGGCGTCGAAGAAGACACCTTGTATTTTATAAGTGCGTATAGCGGCAGTAATGAGGAGATCGTAAGACGCTACAAGTATCTCCTCAATCTCAAACCATGCCACTCCTGGCGCGGATGCTTTACTCTTCTTCCCATTATCACTGTTCTGATGCCGTACATAGGTTTATCAACGGTTAGCAAAGCACCTTCCTTTTTTCTTCTTTATCACTTCACTTTTTCCATCTTCTCTTCTGGTGAAATTCGTTTCCTCATTGGAACTAACTTTAATTTTTTATATTTCAATATGTTGTCGTGTTTTTTATTTTAAAATGGAAATAGTTTTTGATTTTTAAATTCGATGAGTTAGGCTTAACCCTGTTGAGTGAAAAATGGTTGTATGAAATTCACTGGTTTTGCAGCCAACAAGACGAAGAGAATCTAACAAGGAACTATGATAATGACGCAACAGACGATAAGTAAGGAATTGGCATTCAGTCAGCATTTTGGCGAGGCTGAGCGTCATATCCTGACTGATGATGCGGTTGATTTCCTCACTGACCTGGTCAGCCGTTTCACACCGCAACGCAATGAATTACTGGCCGTCCGGCAGACCGAGCAACAATTGATTGATGAAGGTCAATTACCGAATTTCATTTCGGAATCAAGTTCCATTATTGATGATGGCTGGAAAATCCGTGGTATTCCTGAAGATTTGCTGGATCGCCGGGTAGAAATTACCGGACCAGTAGAGCGCAAGATGGTAATCAATGCGCTTAATGCTAATGTGAAGGTCTTCATGGCAGATTTTGAAGATTCACTGTCTCCCAGTTGGGACAAAGTGATTGATGGACAAATCAATTTGCGTGATGCGGTACGGGGAACCATCTCCTACATCAATGAAACTGGGAAAATTTACCAACTGAAACCTGATCCGGCCGTGTTGATCTGTCGTGTCCGCGGTTTGCACCTGCCTGAAAAGCATGTCACCTGGCGAGGGGAGGCGATTCCCGGTAGCCTGTTCGATTTTGCACTTTATTTCTTCCACAATTATCAGCAACTACTGGCGAAAGGCAGTGGCCCTTATTTTTATCTTCCTAAAACACAATCCTGGCAAGAAGCCACCTGGTGGAATGATGTATTCAGCTATAGCGAAGATCGTTTTGGTTTACCACGTGGCACCATTAAAGCCACGGTGCTGATTGAGACTTTGCCAGCGGTTTTCCAGATGGATGAAATTCTTTATGTTATGCGTGATCACATCGTTGGGCTGAACTGTGGCCGCTGGGACTATATTTTCAGCTACATCAAAACGCTGAAAAACCATCCTGATCGAGTGCTGCCGGATCGCCAGTCGGTAACGATGGATAAACCCTTTCTAAATGCCTATTCGCGCTTATTGATTAAAACCTGTCACCGGCGTGGCGCATTTGCTATGGGCGGTATGGCGGCGTTTATTCCCAGTAAAGATGCTAAGCACAACCAATGGGTGCAGGAGAAAGTTCGCCAGGATAAGGAGATGGAGGCGAGAAATGGTCACGATGGCACCTGGATCGCGCATCCGGGCCTGGCAGACACGGTAATGCCGATTTTTGACCGGATTCTGGGTGGACGCAAAAATCAGCTGGACGTGTTGCGCGAGGGGGATGCCCCCATTACGGCCGCTGAGTTGCTGGAACCATGTCCGGGGGAACGCACGGAAACAGGGATGCGAGCCAATATCCGTGTAGCAGTGCAGTACATTGAAGCCTGGATTTCTGGCAACGGCTGCGTGCCGATTTATGGCCTGATGGAAGATGCCGCTACAGCGGAAATCTCCCGCACCTCCATCTGGCAATGGATTCATCACGGTAAAACTCTGAATGATGGCAGAGCCATTACCAAATCACTGTTCCGGCAGATGCTGTCGGAAGAAATGCAAGTGATCAGAGAAGAAGTAGGTGAAGAACGTTTCGGCAATGGGCGTTTCGATGAAGCTGCCCGTTTGATGGAGCGTATTACGACCCAAGATGAGTTGATTGATTTCCTCACCTTGCCCGGCTACGCATTACTTGATTAATCCAGTTGATAAAAGGAAGAGTCGTTATGAGTACCTCTCGTACCCAACAAATACAGCAAATTGAAGAAGAGTGGAAAAATGAGCGTTGGGAAGGCATCACCCGTCCTTATCGCGCTGAAGATGTCGTTAATCTTCGCGGTTCGGTCAACCCGGAAAGTACGTTGGCTCAATTGGGTGCGGCCAAACTGTGGAAACTCCTGCACGATGGTAAGTCACGCAAAGGCTATGTGAACTGCCTGGGAGCATTGACAGGAGGACAGGCATTGCAACAGGCCAAAGCCGGGTTAGAGGCGGTATATCTTTCCGGCTGGCAGGTGGCCGCCGATGCCAATCTGGCATCCAGTATGTATCCCGACCAGTCACTGTACCCGGCCAACTCGGTACCGTCTGTGGTGCAGCGCATTAACAATACATTCCGTCGCGCTGACCAGATTCAGTGGGCTAACGGTATCGGGCCAGACGATCCGCGTTATACCGATTATTTTCTGCCGATTGTCGCGGATGCTGAAGCGGGTTTTGGTGGTGTGCTGAATGCGTTTGAATTGATGAAATCCATGATTGAGGCCGGGGCGGCGGCAGTCCATTTTGAAGATCAATTGGCCTCGGTGAAGAAGTGCGGTCACATGGGGGGCAAAGTATTGGTGCCGACGCAGGAAGCTATCCAGAAACTGGTGGCAGCCCGTCTGGCGGCGGATGTGCTGGGTGTGCCAACGCTGTTGGTTGCGCGTACCGATGCGGATGCGGCCGATCTGCTGACCTCTGACTGTGATGACTACGATAAGGACTTTGTTACCGGTGAGCGCACGGTGGAAGGTTTCTACCGTACCCGGGCCGGTGTCGAACAGGCTATCAGTCGTGGGCTGGCGTATGCGCCTTATGCCGATTTGGTATGGTGTGAAACCTCGACACCCGATCTGGGGTTGGCACGTCGCTTTGCCGAGGCTATTCATGCAAAATTCCCTGGTAAATTGCTGGCCTATAACTGTTCACCGTCGTTCAACTGGAAAAAGAATCTGGATGACCGGACTATTGCCTGCTTCCAGGATGAGTTGTCGGAGATGGGTTATAAGTACCAGTTCATTACGTTGGCAGGGATTCATAGTATGTGGTTCAACATGTTTGATCTGGCCCATGCCTATGCCCAGGGCGAAGGTATGAAGCACTATGTGGAAAAAGTGCAGCAACCTGAGTTTGCTGCGAGTCAGGAGGGTTATACCTTTGTCTCACACCAGCAGGAAGTGGGTACTGGCTACTTTGATAAGGTGACGACGATTATTCAGGGCGGGGCTTCTTCGGTCACCGCGCTGACGGGATCAACGGAAGAGCAGCAGTTTTGATCTTGAGCGGCCAGCCTTGTGCTGGCCGTATTCGTATGGAGATCACGATGATTCATGATCGAGAACATTTGGTAGCCCAGACGATATTACAAGGTTTTGATGCGCAGTATGGTCGTTTTCTGGAAGTCACTGCTGGTGCTCAGCAGCGTTTTGAACGCGCCGACTGGCTAGCCGTTCAGCAATCTATGAAGCAGAGGATCCACCTTTACGATCATCATGTTGGACTGGTGGTGGCACAGTTGGGGTGTATCACCGGTTCACAGTGTTATGACGCGGGTTTTGTCGAGCGGGTAAAGCAGATTTACACCTCGTTGCTGCCGGATTACCCACGTTTTGAAATTGCGGAAAGCTTCTTTAATTCCGTTTATTGCCGCCTGTTTAATCATCGTGAGCTGACGCCGGATAAGTTGTTCGTGTTCAGTTCACAACCAGAACAACGTTTCCATGAAATTCCTCGTCCCTTGGCAAAAACTTTTACACCAACCGACGGTTGGCCGGCCATGTTGAAAAAGCTTCTGACGGATTTGCCGTTGCGTTTACCGTGGGAAAATCTGGACCGCGACATTGATTATATTGTGGACGCGCTACAGCAGGATTTTGCGGATGACTCATTATCGCAGGCGTCATTACAGGTGGCCAACGAGTTGTTTTATCGTAATAAAGCTGCCTGGCTGGTGGGAAAACTGTATTTGCCTGATGGTGTATTCCCTTTTTTGTTGCCGATTCACCATAGTGAGCACGGCGCCCTGTTTATTGATACTTGCCTGACGACGCAGGCGGAAGCCAGCATTGTGTTTGGTTTCGCGCGTTCCTACTTCATGGTGTATGCGCCATTGCCGTCTGCGCTGGTGGCTTGGTTGCGCGATATTCTGCCCGGCAAAACTACGGCGGAACTGTATCTGGCGATAGGATGCCAGAAGCACAGCAAAACCGAATATTACCGCGAGTATCTGAATTATATGGCGGATTCGGAGGAGCAATTCATTATTGCGCCAGGTGTGAAAGGTATGGTCATGTTGGTATTCACATTACCGGCCTTTGACCGCGTGTTCAAAGTGATAAAAGATCATTTCGCCCCGCAGAAAGAGGTAAATGAGGAACGGGTTCGGGCCTGTTATCGCTTGGTGAAGGAGCACGATCGGGTTGGGCGTATGGCTGATACGCAGGAGTACGAAAATTTCGTGATCGAAATGCGCCGTATCAGTCCGGAACTGCTGGCGGAATTGCAAAGAGAAGTACCGGAGAAACTGGAATATTCAGGCGACAAACTGATCATTCGCCATTTGTATATGGAACGCCGCATGACGCCGCTGAATATCTATCTGGAGCAGGCGAACGAACAGCAACTGCGGGATGTGATTGAAGAGTACGGTAATGCTATCAAGCAGTTGGCTGCGGCAAATATCTTCCCTGGTGATATGTTGTTCAAGAACTTTGGTGTTACCCGACACGGGCGGGTCGTATTCTACGATTACGACGAGATCTGCTACATGACGGAAGTGAATTTCCGCGATATTCCACCCCCACGCTATCCTGAAGATGAACTGGCGGCTGAGCCCTGGTACAGCGTGGCGTCAAATGATGTGTTCCCGGAGGAATTTCGCCTGTTTCTGTGTGGCGATCGCCGCTTGTCGTCGTTATTCGAAGAGATTCATGGCGATCTGTTTCAGGCGGATTACTGGCGGGCGTTACAGCAGCGTATCCGTGAGGGGCATATTGAAGATGTTTATGCCTATCGGCGCAGAAAACGTTTTAGTCAGCGTAATGCTGTACCGATAGGGCCACGAGTCAGTGCTGCCTGACACTGAGTGATATACCGTTAGCGTATGCCACCATATTCATAAGTGATGTCTTTAGCCGCCTTGATGACCAGTGCACCCAATTCAGTAGTGCGATCATTTGTGATTCGGGATATCGGGCCGGAAATAGAAATGGCGGCAAAGGCTTCATGATGTTCATCCAGAATACAGGCGGCCACACAACGTAGCCCCAGCGCGTGTTCTTCATCGTCAAACGAATAACCCTGCTTGCGTATTTGCGCCAGATTTTCTTTTAAATTCTGTGAATTGCAGGTGTGTGGTGTGTAACTGTGCAACCCTTTTTTATGCAGTAGCTGCGAGATCTTGTCATCCGGCAGGCTGGCCAAAAAGGCTTTGCCAGCGCCAGAGGCGTGCATGGGCAACTTACCGCCGATGGGGGCAGACATCCGCATCAGCGCGGTACATTGTACCTGATCGATAATGATGGCCTGATAATCTGAGTGGTCGAGCACCGCGAGATTGACGGTTTCCCCTGAGCTTTCCATCAGCTTGCGTAGCGTTGGGTGCACCATGGTCAGTAAGTTACGGCTTTGCAGGAAGCTACTGCCGACCACAAACGCCTGCGCACCAATGGTCCATAACCCCAGTTCACCCACCTGACGGACAAAGCCTTGCTGCTGCATAGTGCTTAGTAACCGATGAGTAGTGGAATTGGGTAAACCGGCCTGCTGAGCCAAATCAGTCAAGGCGATACTGCCATTTGCCTTGGCAATGTATTCCAACAGGGTCAGACCACGCGTCAGTGATTGTACCTGCCCTGCGGGTTGAGCTGCCACGGTAGTGGCTCTGGGTTTCTTTCCTCGTTTGACTGGCTCTGGTGGCGTCATGATCTCGGTTCCTTTTTCATATAATGGAATTGATTTTCGTTTTTTTTTCAGAGATTGCAACCTTCTTCTGCAACACCTGATAAGTTGGTGTCAATAACTGAGAAACTCTCATCTGGCATGGGGCTGGCAGGGGGTGAACTTGTGCTAGGATAGACCTTCGCAGCGGCGATGGGGATTGACGACTGGAAAAGATGATGGCGACGAATCGGTTAAACGAATTACAACAGCAGTTGGCACAACGCATTATGATTTTGGATGGTGGCATGGGAACCATGATCCAGAGTTATCATTTGCAGGAAGAGGATTATCGCGGCGCCCGTTTTGCTGACTGGCCTAGCGATCTGAAAGGTAACAATGACCTGTTGGTGCTGACTAAGCCGGATGTGATTACCGCTATTCATGATGGTTACCTGGAAGCGGGTGCCGATATTCTGGAAACCAATACCTTTAACTCGACCCGCATTGCCATGGCCGATTATGACATGGCGGCGTTGTCGGCTGAGATTAACACCGCTGCCGCCCGATTGGCACGCGCCTGTGCCGATGAATGGAGCACACGGACACCGAATAAACCGCGTTATGTCGCGGGTGTTCTTGGGCCAACCAACCGCACTGCCTCAATATCACCAGATGTGAACGACCCGGCATTCCGCAATGTCAGCTTTGATCAACTCGTTGATGCTTACCGGGAATCTACCCGAGCGCTGATCGAGGGTGGTGTCGATTTGATTATGCTCGAAACCATTTTTGACACACTGAATGCCAAAGCGGCGGTATTTGCGGTAGAAAGCGAATTTGAGGCGTTGGGTATCACGCTGCCGGTGATGATTTCTGGCACGATTACCGACGCCTCCGGCCGTACGCTGTCTGGCCAGACGACGGAAGGATTCTACAATGCACTGCGTCATGCCAGGCCGTTGTCATTTGGTCTTAACTGTGCGCTGGGGCCGGATGAGTTACGGCAGTATGTGGCGGAATTGGCGCGTATTGCCGAATGTTATGTCACCGCGCATCCTAACGCCGGATTACCTAACGCGTTTGGTGAGTACGATCTGGATGCGCAAGAGATGGCACAGCAGATTGGCGAATGGGCGCGCGCCGGTTTTCTGAATATTGTGGGTGGGTGCTGTGGCACCACGCCGCAGCATATTGCGGCTATCGCTCAGGCAGTGGACGGTGTGGCTCCGCGCGTGTTGCCGACTCTGCCAGTCGCCTGCCGGTTGGCAGGACTGGAACCCCTGAACATTAGTGATGACACACTATTCGTCAACGTCGGCGAACGTACCAATGTGACCGGTTCAGCCCGTTTCAAACGCTTGATCAAAGAAGAAAAATATAACGAAGCGTTGGATGTGGCCCGCCAACAGGTGGAAAGCGGTGCACAGATTATCGATATCAACATGGATGAGGGGATGCTGAACGCCGAAGCGGCGATGGTGCGTTTTCTCAACTTGATTGCCGGTGAGCCGGATATCGCCCGCGTCCCCATCATGATTGACTCTTCCAAATGGGAGGTAATCGAAGCCGGGCTGAAATGTATTCAGGGCAAAGGTATCGTCAACTCGATTTCCATGAAGGAAGGGGAAGATATTTTTCTCCATCACGCCAAATTGGTACGACGCTATGGCGCGGCTGTTGTCGTGATGGCGTTTGATGAAGTAGGGCAGGCGGATACCCGGGCCCGCAAGATTGATATTTGTCGCCGGGCCTATCGCCTCCTGACAGAAGAGGTTGGCTTCCCGCCGGAAGATATTATTTTCGACCCCAATATTTTTGCCGTGGCGACCGGCATTGACGAACATAACAACTATGCCGTTGATTTCATTGAAGCCTGTGCCGATATTAAAGCGCAATTGCCGCATGCGTTGATTTCCGGTGGTGTGTCTAACGTGTCGTTCTCATTCCGTGGCAATAATCCGGTTCGTGAAGCCATACACGCGGTATTCCTGTATTACGCTATCCGTAATGGTATGGATATGGGGATTGTGAATGCAGGTCAGTTGGCGATCTATGATGATTTACCCGCCGAGCTGCGTGATGCGGTGGAGGATGTGATTCTTAACCGTCGCAGCGATGCAACGGAACAGATGCTGGGTCTGGCGGAAAAATACCGTGGTAGCAAATCCGAGGGTGACAGCAATAAACCGCAACACGAGTGGCATAGCTGGCCGGTGAAAAAACGGCTGGAGTATTCTCTGATCAAAGGTATTACCGAATTTATTGAGCAGGATACCGAAGAGGCACGCCAACAGTCAGAACGCCCGATTGAGGTGATTGAAGGGCCGCTGATGGATGGTATGAATGTGGTGGGCGATCTGTTCGGTGCCGGGAAAATGTTTCTGCCTCAAGTCGTGAAGTCCGCCCGAGTCATGAAGCAGGCGGTAGCCTATCTGGAACCTTTTATTGAAGCCAGCAAGGCGAAAGGTTCCACCGCCGGGAAGATCCTGTTGGCAACGGTGAAAGGCGATGTACATGATATCGGCAAGAACATTGTGGGTGTCGTGTTGCAGTGTAATAACTACGAGATTATCGATCTGGGCGTGATGGTTCCCACCGATAAAATTTTGAAAACCGCACGGGAAGAGAACGTCGATATTATCGGGTTGTCGGGGTTGATCACGCCATCTCTGGATGAAATGGTGAATGTGGCAAAAGAAATGGAACGTCAGGGCTTTACGTTGCCGTTGCTGATCGGTGGTGCCACCACATCCAAAGCGCATACCGCAGTGAAGATAGAACAAAACTACAGTGGTCCAACCGTCTACGTACAAAATGCTTCACGTTCCGTCGGGGTCGTATCGGCGTTGCTGTCAGAAACGCAACACGATGAATTTGTCGCCCGTATCCGCAAAGAGTATGAAACGGTGCGCATTCAGCATGGTCGTAAAAAACCACGTACACCGCCGGTATCATTGGCAGTGGCACGGGATAATGCCCAGACCATCGACTGGAAAAATTACACGCCGCCAGTGGCGCATCGACTGGGTGCACAGCAGGTTTCCGCCAGCATTGAAACCCTGCGTAACTATATTGACTGGACACCGTTCTTCATGACCTGGTCGCTGGCTGGCAAATACCCGCGCATTCTGGAAGATGATGTGGTGGGCGAAGAAGCTAAACGGTTGTTTGCCGACGCGAATACCATGCTGGATTCATTGGCCGCAGAGGGATCGCTCAACCCACGTGGTGTGGTTGGGATATTTCCGGCCAATCGTGTCGGGGATGATATTGAGATTTACACTGATGAGCATCGCAATGAGGTACGTGCGGTAGGCCATCATTTGCGCCAGCAAACCGAAAAAATCGACTTCCCCAACTATTGTCTGGCCGATTTTGTCGCCCCGAAATCCAGTGGAAAGCCAGACTATATCGGAGCATTTGCCGTTACCGGTGGGTTGGAAGAAGATCTGCTGGCGGAACAGTGGGAAGCGCAACACGATGATTACAACAAGATTATGCTCAAAGCGCTGGCGGATCGTCTGGCGGAAGCCTTTGCCGAATATTTGCACGAGCGGGTACGTAAAGTTTACTGGGGATACGCGCCGAATGAAAATCTTGGTAACGATGAGCTGATTCGTGAAAATTATCAGGGTATCCGCCCAGCTCCGGGGTATGCGGCGTGCCCGGAACATACCGAGAAAGCTACCATCTGGCAGCTGCTGGATGTGGACAATCAAGCAGGAATGAAGTTGACGGAATCCTATGCCATGTGGCCGGGTGCCTCAGTATCCGGCTGGTATTTCAGCCACCCTGAAAGTAAGTATTTTGCCGTAGCACAGATTCAGCGCGATCAGGTGGAAGACTACGCCCTGCGCAAGCAGATGACGGTAAGTGAAGTTGAACGCTGGTTAGCCCCGAATCTGGGGTATGACGCGGATTAATATTTTACCAGGGCGTCGGATGGCAGGCAGATATCAGAGAGAATGCGTTGGCGGTATGGCATAGAACGGGCACCCTACGGTGCCCGTCTACGTTTTATTTGTCGGGTATTAATACAGGCCGATCACTTTCCACCACAGCAGGCCAGCGGACATGAAAATTGCCTGGTTAACCAGACTGATAGCAAACCCGGTTCTCCACCAGACGACGGTAGGCACATAGCCAGACCCGAACAGAATCGGACCGCGAGCGTGGGTATATTGTGTTAGTGAGCAGTACAGGCTACTGGTGAAAGCCAGCATCATCGCCATCGGTGCTGCCGGGATATGCAGACTGATACCGACACCCAGGAATACCGCGTACAGAGCGGCAATCTGTGCATTACCACTGGCAAAGAAATAGTGGGTATAGAAATAGGCGGCATTGAGTAACAGCAGTACCAGTACCCAACTGGTGTTCCCCATCATATGGCCTATATTGGTACCGATGAGATCACCAAACCAGGTTGTGAAACCAAGTCTTTTCAGCTGGTTAGCCATCATCAACAGCGCGGCGAACCAAATCAGCGTGTCCCAGGCACTTTTTTCACTCTTGACGTCTTCCCAGTTTAATACCCCGGTTAACAGCAATATGGATAAGCCGACAAAAGACGCAGTGGTGGCATTCACGCCCAGTACGCCACCAAAAATCCACAATACCAGCAGGATCAGTACCGTGGCGGCCATCAGCCATTCTCCCCGACTCATCTTGCCCATTTTACCCAGTTCGGAAATGGCCAGCTTGGGTGCCTCTGGCGTATGGCGGATTTTCGGTTTTACCAGGATATAAACGCACAACGGGACCAGCAGCAGGGAAATCATGCAAGGCACCACCGCTGCCACGAACCAACTACCCCAGGTGATGGTAATACCGGCGTTAGCTGCCAGTTTTACCGCTAGCAGATTACCGGTGTAACCGGTCATAAACATCGCTGCGGTGACATCGTTAACGTTACCGATACACGTAATCAAGAAGGTACCAATCTTACTGCGGGATGCATCTTCCGGTTTGGAATCGAAGCTACGGGCCAGTGAGTCAGCAATCGGATAGATTACCCCGCCGCAACGGGCGGTGTTACTCGGCATGGCAGGCGATAACACCAGGTCCGCAAATGCCAGACCATAGGCCAGGCCCAGCGTCCGTTTACCGAGCATACGAATCATTTGTAGTGCGATACGACGCCCCAGACCGGTTTTAATAAACCCTCGGGCAATCATGAATGCGACGACAATCAGCCAGATGAGTGAGCTGTTCAAATCACTCAGTGCCGTTTGGATGGAGGCACTCGCGGTGGTATCGCCTGCGGCATAAGTGAGAGCAAACAAAGTGATACTGATAATACCGATGGCCCCGATGGGTAATACGTTGGCCACAATACAGATAATGGTAGAGACAAAAATGACAGCCGAATGCCAGGCCGCTGGTTTTAGTCCTGTCGGTGGGGTGATATGCCAAAAGATAGCGGCAATTATCAGGATAATTACTAAAGGCAGCCAGTTTAGGCCATATGATGTTTTGGTCTTCATCCATTTTCCTTGCTGAGATCGGAAACGTTTACTAATACGCTAACGCTTTAAAGTTAGGTATGTGCGCAGAATAGCGCTAGCTTAAATCCTAAAAAGCGAAAAATAGCCACTTGTTGATTTGGGCGGGTATTTTGAAAATTTTACCGTTATTTGTGCAAATGAATTTTCACAATAAAGGGTGGTCTGTCAGACTGAGGTGAAATCTTTGGGGCGGATGGTATAGCCAACACGCATCATAATGCCAGTATCTGCGAGGAGAGTACTCTTTCTCCTTGGTGGTACAGGCTGTTTTTATTGTTATGTTTCTTATATTGGATGGGATTATTGCTCTGTGTTAACTCTGTTGCACTTACTTTCTGCTATCGCTTTGTTGGTATGGGGAACGCATATTGTACGGACCGGCATTATGCGGGTGTATGGTTCCCGTTTGCGCCGGATAATCAGCGATAGCGTTGATAAAAAACCGCTGGCCTTTATGGCGGGCATGGGCGTCACGGCATTGGTTCAAAGCAGTAATGCCACTGCATTATTGACCACTTCTTTTGTGTCACAAGGGTTGATCGCCCTGGCCCCGGCACTGGTGATTATCTTGGGTGCCGATGTCGGGACCGCGTTGATGGTGCGGGTCCTGACGTTTGATTTGTCCTGGCTTTCTCCGCTGTTGATTTTTCTGGGGGTTATTTTTTTCCTGAGCCGTAAACAAACCCATGCCGGTCAGCTTGGGCGAGTTGCTATCGGATTAGGTTTGATTCTGCTGGCGCTTGAACTCATTGTGCAAGCCGCTACCCCGATTACCCAGACCGCAGGTGTGAAGGTGTTGTTTTCCTCGTTGACCGGGGATGTGATGCTGGATGCATTGGTCGGCGCTGTGTTTGCCGTAATCAGCTACTCCAGCCTGGCGGCGGTATTGTTAACCGCCACACTTACCGCCAGCCATGTTATTTCGCTGGAAGTGGCGTTGTGTCTGGTGATTGGCGCGAACCTGGGGAGTGGTGTGCTAACGCTGATGAATGCCAGTACACAAAGTCCAGCGGCGCGCCAGGTTGCGTTGGGCAGTATGTTATTTAAGCTGATTGGTTGTCTGCCCGCATTGCCTGCCATCGGTTATCTGGCTGATGGTCTGGCCCGTATCCCACTGGCGAGTGAAGAGCTGGTTATCTATTTTCACCTGTTCTATAACCTGATCCGCTGTGTGTTGTTACTGCCTTTTGCCGGACGAATGGCGCAACTGTGCAGCAATCTGATTACCACTGAACAGGAAATCGATCCCCGTCTTCATCCCCGGCATCTGGAGATCAGCGCGTTGGATACTCCCGTACTGGCGCTGACAAACGCTGCCCGTGAAACGTTGCGGATTGGTGATGTGATCGAGCAGATGCTCAATATGTATCATGACGTGTTGCAAGGGAACCGTCAGCAGGTACGTGAAATCCGCAAATTGGACGATGACGTGGATGTGCTGTACAACGCCATCAAGCTCTATCTGGCCCAGATTGAGAAAACAGGGCTACATGAGCGAGATTCTCAACGCTGGGCAGAAGTCATTGAAATGGCACTAAATCTGGAGCAGGCTGGCGATATTATCGAACGCATTGTCGGTGATGTCGTCCAAGGGGCGATGGGGCGCCAGCGTGCGTTTTCTGCACAAGGGTTGACCGAGTTGAATCATTTGCACGAGCAGTTGGTGATCAACTTGCGCCTTGGGCTGTCGGTATTTTTGTCTGGGGATGTGGCTAGCGCCAAACGGTTACGCCGTGCCAAACACCGTTTTCGTATTCTCAACCGCCGCTATGCCCACGCGCATGTGGATCGACTGCATCAGCAAAACGTACAGAGTCTGGAAACCAGTTCATTGCATCTTGGGTTGTTGGGAGATATGAACCGTCTGAACTCGTTGTTTTGTGCGGTCGCTTACAATGTGTTGACGCTGTCACAGGAAGACGATGAAGAGCGTGAAGTGTAAGTCGCGGGGGGATAATTCCCCCGCGCTTTCCGTTATATGAGATTGGGTTACTCTGTTTTGGGTGGGCTGTTATCGACCAAATTAACGGGCAGCTTCATAAACGTGTTGACTGTCTGACAGCGTAATATCATGGTGTTCGCCCAATGCGGTCATATTGTGTTCTTTCAGTTTTGCGACCAGTGCCGGAATGGAACTGCCGTCGAGCTGATAGTCAGAGAGATGAGTAGGAACCCCCATTTTCTCGAAGAAATCACGGGTGGCGGCGATAGCGCTGTCGATGCGTTGCTCTTCGCTACCGTCGCGCAGATTCCAGACACGTTCGGCATATTGCAGCAGTTTTTGTCGTTTTTGCGTTTTACGCTCGTTCAACATGGCTGGCAGGACGATAGCCAGCGTTTGAGCGTGATCCAATCCATGCATAGCTGTGATTTCATGGCCCAGCATATGTGTTGACCAGTCTTGCGGTACGCCCGCGCCGATCAAACCATTCAGTGCCATGGTAGCGCTCCACATCACGTTGGCGCGAATCGCATAGTTTTTGGGGTCTTTCAGTGCGCGCGGGCCTTCTTCGATCAATGTCAACAGCAGCCCTTCCGCAAAGCGATCCTGCACTTTGGCATCAACCGGATAGGTCAGATATTGCTCAACAGTATGCACAAAAGCATCTACCACGCCGTTGGCTATTTGCCGTTCTGGCAGCGTATATGTCGTCACTGGATCGAGGATGGCAAATCGCGGGCAAACCAGCGGATTCATGAAGGCCTGTTTGTCGCCGCTGGATTTCCGGGTGATAACTCCGCCACTATTGGATTCGGAGCCGGTCGCCGGTAAGGTCAGTACGACGCCGAGTGGAATGGCGCTTTTAATCTGCGCACCACGGGTTTGCAGAATGTGCCACGGATCTTCTGCCTCGGTATAGTTGACTGCCGCCGCAATAAACTTGGTGCCATCCGCAACGGAGCCACCGCCAACCGCTAACAGGAAATCGATTTTTTCCTTTTTCACCAGTTCAACGGCTTTCATCAGTGTTTCGTAGGTTGGATTAGGTTCAATGCCGGAAAATTCCAGCACGTTACGACCATGCAACGCCGTATGTACCTGATCCAACACGCCGTTATGTTTAATGCTGCCGCCGCCATAGGTAATCAGGATTCGGGCATCAGCGGGAATTTCATTAGCCAGTCCGGAAATTTGGCCTTCACCGAACAGAATTTTTGTTGGGGTATGAAGTGTAAAATTTTGCATAGATTATTTATCCAGTTTAAAGCCTTGTTGGAGAATGGCAGGCAGCACATTGATCTTATTTATACATACCTGCTGGTGATGGATATCCGACAATAGCGTTTGGGTATCAATGGTGATGTTGTCGGTGCCCTATTCTCGGTAACCTATCATTTTCATACAATGCTCATTCCTGTTCTCTTTTTGCCTATTTCTATAAAAAAAGAGAGAAAATGATGATTCCATGACGGTGATATGTCATTTTACTCCCTTCTGTGGGAAGAGATGAACATATGAGAAACGATAGTACATATAGTCGACTGGTCAAACAGGCCATGCAGTTTGTGGGTGAGGGGGGCGCTTGGGTTACGCCGTCTCCGGTTCCGCAGGTAAAGATTATCTATTCTGATCGCCATTACGGACGTACGCCGGTGATGTATGACCCCAGCATTGTGGTTATTTTTCAGGGGCACAAAGTGGGATATCTGGGGAGTAAAGTTTTTCGTTACGATCCGGAAAACTACCTGTTGATGACGGTTCCGTTGCCTTTTGAGTGTGAAACGTTCGCCAGTTTGGAGCAACCGCTGGTGGGGGTGTCTGTCCGGGTGGATATCCAGATTCTGCAGGATTTACTGATCGACATTGGTGATGATGCTTGTGCGGATAAACCCCGGGCTGAGACGTCAGGCGTCAACAGTGTTCGGTTGACGGATGCCATGCTGTGCGCAACAGAACGGTTACTGGATGTGATGACAAATCCACGGGATGCCAGAGTGTTGGGACCAGGCATTGTCAGGGAAATTATTTATCACGCTCTATGCGGTGCTTGTGGTGATGCATTACAGGCGTTGGTTAATCGTCACACGCATTTCAGCCAGATTGCTAAAGCGCTGCGGCGGATAGAAAATCACTACGCTGATAACCTGAATGTAGAACAATTGGCCATGGAAGTTAACATGAGCGTGTCGGCATTTCACCATAACTTCAAAGCAGTAACCAACACGTCGCCGTTGCAATATCTGAAATCGTACCGGTTGCATAAGGCGCGCCTTATGATGTTGCATGATGGGCTGAAAGCGGGAACGGCCGCCATTCGTGTGGGGTATGAAAGTCCCTCGCAGTTCAGCCGTGAATTTAAACGTTACTTTGGCACCACGCCCGGCAATGAAGTATCACGTCTGCGGGCTGGCAGCTGGGTGGGAGAAGGTAGCTAGGGAACCACTCGCTATTGTAGATCAGGCAACCGTGCGTTTTTTTCGCCACAGTACGATCAACATCCCCACCAGACCGCTCATCAGCAAAATTAGCGGCATGATGCACAACGCTGACATAACCAGCGCTTCATGGCGTTGTACCAGGGGAATATGGCTCATGGAATAGCCAAGAGAGATGATGCCAAATACCCAGAGAAAACCACTGAGCCAGTTGAAAAACTGAAAACGCATTGTGTCTAATCCGGAAAGGCCAGCAATGGTGGGCAGTAATGTGCGGATAAAGGCCAGAAAACGGCCGATCAGCAATGCCATCAAACCATGACGGTCAAAAAGATGGTAGGCACGCTGATGGTAATGCGCGGGTAATTGCCGTAGCCATTTTTGCATCAGCCGTGTATGACCCAACCAGCGGCCTTGAAGATAACTGAACCAGCAACCCAGGCTAGCGGCTACCGTCAACAGGATCATTGTCGGGATAAAGTGCATTACACCTTTTGCAATCATGGCACCAGTGAGCAATAACAGACTGTCGCCCGGCAGGAAAGCGGCGGGAAGCAAACCATTTTCCAAAAACAGCGTAGTAAAAAGAATACTGTAAATCACCCAGATAACGTGAGGATCGGCCAACGCGTCGAAATTCTGCTGCCACAGAGCCTGAATAATTTCATGAACTACATTCATATTGCTTCCTGTCTGGTTTGCTGTAACCCCTTAAACAGCGACTGCGCGTTTCTGATTACTGGTGAATAGATACCAGGCCAGACTAGGGGAAAAAGATAAATTTATAATCATCATTATTATTGCTTCCATGATACACGTATTACCTCCCCTGCCGCAGCTGAATCAAGGCTGAAGGGATAGAGACGTCACATTTCCTTGATTCTTCTGAAACCTGCGGCCAGATCTTCTATCAGATCGTCACAATCCTCCAATCCAATATGTAAACGGATGAGTGTACCGCTAAAGTCCACTCCACCGGCTGGCCGAATGGCGGCTAGTTCTTCCGGTTGATTAGCCAGAATCAGTGATTCAAACCCGCCCCAGGAATAAGCCATGCTGAAATGGCTGAAATGGTCGAGGTAGTTTGATAGCTGATCCTGGTTGAGCTTTGATTTTAAAACGAATGAAAACAGTCCATTACAACCGCTGAAATCACGCACGAAATTATCGTGACCTTTACAGTCTGGCAGGGCCGGATGATTGACCTGCGCGACCTCTGGACGTTCAGCAAGCCAGTGGGCGATACGAAGGCTGCTTTCCTGATGCTGTTTCAAGCGCAGGGCCAGTGTCCGCAACCCACGGCTGGCCATATAAGCGGTATCGGCGTCTGCCATTTGTCCCAGCAGGTAAGACTGTTCGCGCAGTTGATCCCAGCAGCGAGCATTGGCTACTGCCGTGCCGAGCATCGCGTCAGAATGGCCCACAATGTATTTCGTGCCGGACTGAATGGAAATATCAATACCAAAATCCAGTGCTTTAAACAGTATGCCCGCCGCCCAGGTGTTATCAATCATGATGATAATCTCCGGGTTTACGCGACGAACTGCCGCGACAATGGTGGGAACATCCTGTACTTCCATCGTGATGGATCCAGGAGATTCCAGAAACACTACTTTGGTGTTGGGTTGAATCAATGAGGCGATGTCATCACCGATCATGGGATCAAAAAAGGTAGTGCTGATGTTCATTCTATTCAGCACTTTATTACAAAAATCTTGCGTTGGTTCATAGGCTGATCCGGTAACCAGCAGATGATCCCCGGCAGAAACAAAAGCCAGTATGGCGTTGGCAATTGCCGCAGCGCCACAGGGATAGAGTGCACAACCGGCGCCGCCTTCCAGCTCGGTCATGGCGTCCTGTAAAGCAAAATGAGTCAGCGTGCCACGGCGACCATAAAACAGTGCACCTTTGGTGCGGTTGATAGCGGCGTGTTTTTTGTCCTCGACCGTATCAAAAACCAAAGAAGACGCCCGCTGAATGACGGGGTTGACGGAACCATGCGTAAATTTTTTGCTTCGTCCGGCGGCTATCAACGCTGTAGCGGTTTTTTTGCTTGTCATATCTGTTTTTACCTGTTGCTGAGTAATCTTTGCCGTTCCTGAATTCAGGAAAACCGTGGCATATCATTATTGCCAAGTCCTTACGTTATCACGGCTGGCACAGCCTGTGGGGACGCTTTTCCGTTCACTTGTAAAAACGGACACTCTTGCTGTCAGTGTGGTTTGTTGTAGGGACTTCATGCTGTCTGTTCCGCGTGATAAAAACAAAAAAGCCCGTTTTTATCGAAAACGGGCAAGTTAATGCATGCAGTGAGAAGAGGAGTTAACCGGTATGAACACCAAACAGGCGAGGCAACCAGAGTGAAATCTCCGGAATATAGGTCACCAACAGCAGTACCGTGAACAGGCCGATATAGAAAGGCATCATGGCTTTGACGACATCTTCGATCTTCTGTTTGCTGACGGCGCTGGCGACGAATAGCACAGAACCTACTGGCGGCGTAATCAGTCCAATACCGAGGTTTATCATCATGATCATCCCGAAATGTACTGGATCGATACCGAGTGAAACGGCAACCGGCAGTAACACTGGCGTGAGTATCAGGATCAACGGCGCCATGTCCATCAGTGTCCCCAATACCAACAACATCAGGTTGATACACATCAGGATGACGTATTTATTATCGGAAATGGACGTGAAGAAGTGGGTGATGCGGCTTGGTAACTGCATATACGTCATAACCGCGCCAAAGGAAGCGGCAAAACCAATCAGAATCATGACGATAGTGACTGTTTTAACGGTTCGATACATCAGTTTGGGCAATTCGAACCATTTATAGTCTTTATAGATAAACATGGTGACGAAGAATGACCATAGACAGGCAATGGCAGCGGACTCGGTGGCAGTAAAAATACCGGAAAGAATACCGCCCATGATGATCACGACGGTCATCAACCCCCATAATGTATCAAGGAAGATTTTCACCGCTTTACGGAACGGAACTACTTCGCCTTTGGGATAGCCACGTTTGTGGGCGAAGCCGATACAGATCAGCATCATGGTTAAACCGAGCAGGATGCCTGGTAATATCCCGGCGATAAACAGCGAGGCAATTGATACCGTACCGCCTGCGGCAAGCGAATAAATAACCGAGTTATGACTGGGGGGAATCAAAATAGCTTGTACCGAACCGCCCGCCGTCACGGCAGCGGCAAAGTCACGGGGATAACCTTTTCTTTCCATTTCCGGGATCATTACCGAACCTATAGAAGCCGTATCGGCGACAGAAGAACCTGAAATGGCACCAAAGAACGTTGAGGCGACAATATTGACCAGAGACAGTCCCCCGCGGATAAAACCGACAAATATATAGGCAAAGTTCACCAACCGGCGGGCGATACCACCTTCCGCCATGATGGCGCCTGCCAGAATAAAAAATGGAATTGCCAGCAGGGAGAACTTATTCACGCCACTGGCGATTTGAATCATGATCGCTTCCAGCGGTAGGTCGATCCAATACGCGCCAACCAGTGCGCTCAAGCCAACGGCATAGGCCACTGGTACCCCGACTGCCAGCAATACCGCCAGCGTCGCAAGCAAGATAAATGCATCCATGGTGACAGGCTCCGTTAGGCGTTGCCAAGCATGACCACAGGACGCTTATCCTGTGAACCAAATAAAATACGTTCAATGACGAACAGCATCGTTATAAATGAACCAATGGGCAGCGGTAGATAGGTTTGTCCGGCAGAGATGATGGGGAACTCGGCAATCTGTTGATCCCATAATTCCAGGCAGAGTAGTGAACCGCAATAGAGAATGAACAGGCAAATTAGCAGCATCAGTATATCTGACAGGAGTTTACAGACTTTTTTGGCGACATCCGGTAACCGGTCAACCAGCATGGAGACAGCAATATGCGAGCAGGCACGATAACTCACTGCTGCCCCAACAAAGGTGAACGTGACCATGCAAAGAATAGAAATGGGTTCTGGCCAGGAAATACCGTCATTCATGATATAACGGAAAAAAATACCTACTGGAATAATTAACGTCATAATGAATAATGCTAACCCAGATACCCACATAGCCATCAGGTACAGCACATCCATGGCTGAAATATATATACGGGCCATATTATATTCTCACCTACAGACAGCAAATAATGGGTGGGTAAATTAAAATAACTTACCCACTCGATAGATTATTTCACGTCGGCAACGGCTTTTATCAAACCTTGATATTTGGCACCGAATTGATCGCGTACCGGTTGTGTCGCTTTATAGAATTCTGCGGTATTAATATCGTGGAATTTCACACCACCGGCCTTCATCTTTTCCAGTGATTTTGCATTATAATCTGCCCACAATACCCGTTGTTCTTGCTGTGCTTCTTTGGCCAGTTTCAGAATAAGTTGCTGATCTTCTTTAGACAATTTATCCCATTTTATTTTTGAGTAGAGGAATACTTCCGGAATAATGAAATGACGACTCCAGGTATAATTCTTGGTGACCGGCATATAATTATGGGCAACAAATGTCGGCGGGTTGTTTTCTGTGCCGTCGATAACCCCAGTTTGTAGACCACTGAACACTTCGCTGACACCCATCGCAATCGAGTTGGCTCCCATATCCTTCAGGGTTGCCAATGATACAGGACTGGCCTGGACGCGGATTTTCATCCCTTTCAGATCTTCCGGTTTGGTTACCGGGTCTTTGGTTATCAGGTTACGAGTACCCGCATCCATCCAGCCCAGAAAGACCAGTTTTGATTTAGGGCTATTAGTAATTTTATCCCCTACCTCCTGACCTATTTTCCCGTCTAATACTTTATGCATATGATCTTCATCGCGGAAAATATAGGGCAAGGTAAATACTTCAACGTCCGGCAGAATAGCTGCTACTGGCGTCATGGAAACGCGGATAATATCAATGGCACCCAATTGTGCTTGTTCTATCATCTGCCTTTCATCACCCAACACACCGCTTGGAAAGGTTTTTATTTCTAATCTTCCGTTAGTTGCTGCTTTAAGTTTTTCTCCCATGTGTTGTACCGCAACCACATTTGGATAACCTTCAGGATGAACATCAGCAGCTTTAATTTGTTGCGCAATAACCGAATGACTCATTAACACCACGGTAGAACTTAAACACAAACTGATTAACGTCTTTGATAACTTCATCAGATTACCTCCAGAGGTGATGGGTAATAGGTATTACTGTAAATAGAATGAGTACGTTTTTATTTTTTTATGTCATAAAAAGGTCATAAAACACTGACATGAAAAATGAGATATGCGATGAGATTTGCCGGATAAGGCTTAATTTATTGTGATGCATCCTCATTTGTAGATAAGCAAGCTAACCTATTATACAACTTTGAAGAATGACAAGTATCACAAAAGCAAAACATGATAAGAAATGCTGTTTCAAGTGGCGTTAATCTTGATGCATTATGAGAATTTGTTAATAATTAACTGATTATTAATGTTTTTATTTGTATGCCATTAATTGTTGCTAATGGATAACTTATCGAATTTTCATCATAAATGGTGTAATAACTTAATGGCGATCACAGAATAAAAATCGTTAGATATACGACGTTGCAGAATACACAAAATCCGCTAACGCATGCTTTCATCAAGCGCTATAGCAAGCCAGCGATGCTGTTCAGGATGTTGAGCCAGGCATTATGGTGATAGCGGGTTGTCAGAAAAATGCGTAGATAATAATGAGAACTACTATCAATTAATTCAGGTTTTGGTATTATTTTACGCTGATTTATTACATGACTGGCATTGGATGATAGGTGGAGGTACAGCGTGTATACGGCTGGCAACAACATGACTCAACCGTTCACATCAGCCTGGAAAGGCACAGGTTGTGCGTTGAGCACATTTTCTCGTGGTGTAGTGGTTATCCTGCTGATGGCGGGATTGGGTGGCAGTGCGTTTGCCGCCACTCCTTCCATACCAGTAATTAACAAAGATGCCGTGGTGTCTGCGCTGGAACTGCCATCGGGAGCGGATGCTTCAGGCAATCTGATGCAGATGGATCTCTCGGTCTGGGGTATGTATCAGCACGCCGACCTCGTGGTAAAAGTGGTAATGATTGGTCTGATGCTGGCATCGGTCATTACCTGGGCAATCTTTTTTGGTAAAAGTATCGAGCTGATGAAAGCTAAACGTCGTATTCGCGATGAACATCTGGCGTTGGAAGAGGCTAGAACCGTGGATGATGCTGTGGATACCGCCCGCACTTTCGCACCGGACAGTGTCGCTCTGCGACTGCTGTCGGATGCGCAAAACGAACGGGTCTTGTCAGACCTATCTGATGATAACCACGGGATTAAAGAGCGTACGGCATTCCGTCTGGAACGTTGTGTGGCTGCAACGGGTCGGTATATGGGACGCGGTACCGGATATCTGGCCACGGTTGGGGCGATTGCGCCATTCATCGGCTTATTTGGTACGGTATGGGGGATCATGAACAGCTTTATTGGTATCGCGCATACTCAGACCACCAATCTGGCCGTTGTGGCACCTGGTATTGCAGAAGCGCTGCTGGCAACGGCGCTTGGTCTGGTTGCGGCGATTCCGGCAGTGGTGATCTACAACATATTTGCTCGCTGGATAGCCAGTTATAAAGCGATTGTCGGCGATGTGGCGGCACAAATTCTGCTGTTACAGAGCCGTGACCTGGATATTGCTGATAGCATCGAGAGTAAGATGACGTCATCAGTGCAGAAACGGCGGGCGAGTTAAGCGATGGCCATGCATTTGAACGACGATCAGAATGAAAATGGTGAAATGCATGATATCAACGTGACGCCATTTATTGATGTCATGCTGGTGCTGCTGATCGTTTTCATGGTAGCGGCACCGCTGGCTACCGTAGATATTCGTGTCAATTTACCGGCGTCTTCGGCAACACCACAACCCAAGCCGGCAAAGCCAGTTTATTTGACCGTAAAAGCAGATAACCAGCTTTATCTGGGGAATGACCCGGTGCCTGAGCAAGCGCTTGCGCAGGTGCTTGATGTTAAAACCCGAGCTGACAAAGACACCACGATTTTTTTCCGGGCGGATAAAAGTGTGGATTATGAAACCATAATGCGAGTTATGAACTTACTGCGCAGCGCGGGTTATCTCAAAATTGGCCTGGTTGGTGTGGAAAAAGCCACCCACTAATGGGGCGTGTTGTCTGAAAGATTTTTGCGCTTGTTATTTAGGCGATTATCCACGTGAATCAGGATGGCGCCAATGGATATGGGTCGGCACATAAATCCGGCTCTGCTCCAGCGGACGTTCCTCAATCAGTGTGGTAATCATGTCAAAACTGTTGCGGGCCAGCGTTTCACAATCCTGCGCTACGGTATCAATCTTCAACGGCAGGCAATCAAACAGATAGTGGTCGTCAAAGCTGCATAACCGCAGGTCGCTATCCATCAGATTATGCTGGTTCAGATAACGCAAAACTCCTTCCAGTAGACCGCAGGCAGCCGTAAATAGCGCTTTGGGTGGGCGGCCCAGACTAGCACATAGTTGGGCGAACATTTCATAGCCGGAACTGGGATGATAGCTACCGTGAATAATCCACTCAGGCTGGCACGCTATACCGGCACGTTCCAGACCCAGCTTAAAACCCGCCAGACGATCGTGAGTCGGAGATATCCGTGACGGACCACCGATGAAATAGAATTCATCCTGATGCTGTCTGGCCACTTTCTCCACCAGTTCCGCCGTTGATTCGACGGATTCGGTAACCACCAGTGGCAGATCAGAATCACCAATGACACGGTCAAACTGCACCACCGGCAATTGTTGGTTAATTTTACGATATTCCACGTCGCTGAACATACTGGATGCGACAATCAAACCATCCACCTGACGTTGGAGTAGGTTGTTGACCGCCATCATTTCCTGACCAGCGTTCTCGTCGGTACAGGCAATCAACAGTTGTAGCCCTGCTTCACGACATAACATTTCCAGCTCGCGTGAAATGACTGCAAAACCATAGTTGGTCATTTCTGGCACGACCAACCCCAGCGTGTTGCTGCGGTTTGAACGTAGCGAACGAGCATGAATACTTGGTTGATAACGTTGCTGGTGTGCCAGGGCAATAATGCGATCGCGGGTTTCATCCGACACGCGAAATTCTTTACTGCGGCCATTAAGTACCAGACTGGCTGTCGATTTTGAAACGCCCGCCAGTTTGGCAATATCACTGATTGTTACGCGCTTAGTTTGTTTCACCGCAATATCTGTGTTGAAAAAGAAGAAGGCATCATTCTATCACGCATGGCGCTAACAACCAGTGTTGGAGCGTCAACCTACCGGGACCGCTAAACGTAACGGTGGCGTCACGGGTGGGAAAATAGCGGGCGGACATCACGGCTTCACCGTGGTTGATAAAGATCTCTATGCTGGAGCGATCACAGAGGATCTGTAAATGACTCAGGTTGCCGTGCCAATAACGGTGCTCTGGTTCATCGCTGCGCAGATTACGGCGACTGAGGGTCAACCGTTCTCCGTCCCAACACAGCACCATCAAGTCTGTAAAGTTGAGCTGAAACTCTCCCTGCGAGTCTAGCACCAGCTCGGCATTGCTGGCGGGTAGTACCGGTGCGTAACTTGCTACACCTTGCCAGATGTGTTGCTGGTTACGCAGAATTTGCAGCTCCCGGGCGGGATGCTGAAACAGACGCCCTTCATGTAATGTCAGTTCCCGTGGGCAGGTCATGGTATGGATCCAGC
This sequence comes from Prodigiosinella aquatilis, assembly GCA_030388725.1. Lineage (NCBI taxonomy): Bacteria > Pseudomonadati > Pseudomonadota > Gammaproteobacteria > Enterobacterales > Pectobacteriaceae > Prodigiosinella > Prodigiosinella aquatilis. The sequence goes on along the minus strand of CP128857.1, from coordinate 4,415,732 downwards.
CGTGGGAAAGTGTGGGCTGATGGAACTCATTCTGATCGGGGATACCCATCCAACCAAACAGTAGACGACGCCCATCGTGACTGAGCGTGGTCTGGGGCGCGTAAAACTCAAAGCCGTTATCTAGCTCGTGGAATTCCTGATGCGGGAAATCACCGGTTTCATAATCCAGTTTGCCGATGAAATATCCCGACTGAAAGGTATTGAGGTAGCGTTCTTCTTCCGCGACAAGCCCTTGAGGACAGCAAACCAGTACATCTTGTTGATCAATAGTGAAAAGGTCCGGACATTCCCACATATAACCAAAGTTGCCCAGGCCGCCCAGACCGGAACCGGCAATTTCACCCATAGAGTGCCAGGTATGCAGATCGTCAGAGCGATAAAGCAGCACTTTTCCCTGCAAGTCTTTACTTTGCGCCCCAAGCACCATGTACCAATCGTTATCGTGGCGCCAGACTTTTGGGTCACGGACATGCCCGGTATAGCCTTCCGGCAGTGTTAACACTGGGCCGAGTTTATCAAACTCGCCGTCGGCATTTTCCCGTGCCAGACACTGGTAGGCGGTACGTGATCCATCCTCGTATTTGACATTACCGGTGTAGATCAGCACCAGAGCATCGTTCTCCACCACGGCAGAACCGGAGTAACAACCGTGGCTTTCATAGCTTTCCCCTGGCACCAACGCCACGGGTTCGTGGCGCCAGTGAACCAGATCAGTAGAGCTCCAGTGCCCCCAGCACTTGGCACCATGAGCACAGGCTAAAGGATTCCACTGATAAAACAGATGATAACGCCCTTTGTGCTGCACAAATCCATTTGGATCATTGAGCAATCCGACGCTTGGTGACAAGTGCCAGTATGGACGGTATGGGTCGTATGTCTGGCGGGATTGGCCTGACATCAGAGCATGAACTATCTGTTTTAATAAGTGGATTTCCTTCATTATATTATTCGCTATCCGTTTTATATTTCAGCAGTAATGAAACGGTAAACGCTACCCCGAATGCTATCAGCATGCCAATCAGATAGTTCAGAATTGATCCCGTCTGAACTATAGCCAATCCGGGGATGCCGGTTAAGCCGACGGCGGTCATGTTCACATGGTTGGCAACCACCCAGGCGCCGCCAAGCGCACCGCCTACCAGGGCGGCCAAAAATGGTTTTACAAAACGCAAGTTGATACCAAAGATTGCTGCTTCTGTAATCCCTAGTATGGCCGAGAAGGCCGACGGCAGTGCAATAGCCTTGATTTTGACATTGCGGGTTTTGAAATAAACGGCCAGACAGGCACCACCTTGCGCCACGTTGGACATCGCCCAGATGGGCAGCAGAAAGTTCACGCCGATATTGGGGTTTCCCAGTAATCCTGCCTCAATGGCATGAAAGCTGTGATGAACACCCGTGATGACAATAACGGAGTAAAGGCCACCAAACAACAGACCGGCCAGCCATCCTGCGTGGGTGATGAGCGTGCTTAACACCATTGAAATGCCATCGCCCAACATACGGCCCGCCGGGCCGATTAACAGCATGGCGACAAAGCCGGAGATAATCACGGTCAGGAAGGGTGTGACAATGATATCCAGCGTATTGGGAACCACCTTTCGCAGCCGTTTTTCAACCAGACTCATAAACCAGACTGCCAGCAGTACCGGGAACACCGTCCCCTGATAGCCGATCATGGCGATATCCATGCCAAACAGTGACATGGTTTTGAAACCACCCGCGACACCCCAGGCGTTGGTCAATGCCGGATGGGTCAAAATACCGCCCAGAGTGGCACCGAGGTAGGGATTGCCACCAAATTCCCGCGCGGCGGTAAAGCCGATTAAAATAGGCAGGATGATGAACGCCGCGGAGCTAAACATATCCAGCATAATGAAGATGGCACTGTTGGCATCTGCCCAGCCGTAGGTTTTGATCATGCCCAGCAGTCCCATCAGCAGGCCAGAGGCAACAATAGCCGGGATGATCGGTACAAAAATATTGGAAAGCAGACGAGCGAGGCGTTGCAACGGATTGAGTTTCTGTGCCGCCAGTGTTGCCGCTTCTGTGGTAGTGGATTCGTTGATATCCGCCACCTTGATGAATTCGGCATAGACTTTATTCACCAGCCCGGAGCCGAAAATAATCTGTATTTGTCCGGCATTTTGGAAACAGCCTTTAACCCCTTCGACTTTCTCAATGGCGGCTTTGTCTGCCAGATTGTCATCCTTAAGAACCAGACGCAGACGTGTGGCACAGTGTGCGGCGCTGGCAATGTTTTCCTTTCCACCCAGCAGGGGGATAAGGGAAGCCGCAATGGCTTTAATATCCATGGTATTCCTCTTTATCAATCAGGGACGTATTAGTAACGATATTGGTGAGCTGCTGAGCGCCGACCAGCATCCGGTTAATCATCAGAACCAGGTTTCCATCTGGACACCGAAGTTCCATTCACCGCCTGCCGTAAAGCCCGTCGAACCGAAGGCGTCACTGGTGGAGTAATTATCCAGACGTTTATCCCAGTTCATATAGGTTGCGAATAAACGCAATTCCGGGCGACTGAAGAAATTGGCAATATCGCCGACTTTGAACGTTGGTGCGAATGTCAGCTTATAAAATCCACCACTTACATGATTGCGCGATAAATATCCCTGAGGATTAAGATCCATATACTGATAGCTGCCTTCATAAGCCAGCGCGAAGTTTTCTGTGATTTCCTGAATAAAGCGCGCGTTGAAGGTGGCCCATTGATAGTTATCGCCTTTGACATAACGATTTTTACTGGTTTGTGCCAGAATTGAGGGTGCGAAGCTCCAGGTTTTGTTCAGTGCTGTGGTGCCATAGGTCGCTAGTCGCCAGGTATCTGCATCCTGCGTCAGGTTACCGTCCGAACCGATATTTTTCACTTCTGCCCCCAGCCCGTGTCCATATAACACGGCGGTTTTGGATGTTCCGTCACGCATCCCATAGAAGCTGTCGCCATGCCAGGCCAGCATAGTGTGATAACCCTTGTCACCAGCGTTAACGTTTGTCACCGATGTGCTCAGGTCCACGTCGCTGGTTTCGCGACGGTTATTATTTTTGGCGCTCAAGCCGCTCAGCATAAACTGGAATGGCCCGATCCTGTTGTTACTGGTTAACACATAGTTATGGATTTCGTTATCCCGTGAGGTGATGTCCCCCAGGCTGCGTCCATAAATTGAAACGCTGGTTTTCCAGCCGTCCACGGGTTGTATATCATAGATACCGCCCCCCGTCCCTGCCAGGAAAACGATATCGGAATCAAGCCAATGGATATCAAAGTTATCACGGTCAAAACGTTTACCAGCCCATAATGTGGTGCCCTTGAACGCACCAGTGAAGGTCGGCAGGGAACCCAGTTCCACAAACGCTTCGCGTACGTTCAGATCGCTGGAAGACGCGGTCCAGTCGTTATAGCTGCGCTGACCATCAGCCATCATCACCTTAAAGCGCGTGGTGGCGCCATTGTCCAGCTTGGTTTTGTGCTCCAGTTTCATTTCAAGATAAGTGTCATCTTCATTACCCAAACGGCCGACATAACCACCGGTGCTTCCGGCGGGTGTCATGCTGGGCCCCATGTCGGCATTGGAACTGGTGGTTGAATCATTAATGGACAACCCGGAACGGGCATAACCATGAAATTCAAATCCGTCGGCAAAATTGCTTTTGCTGGCCAGCGTTTCAGTACGCTGGGTTATTTGTCTGGCGGTCTGCTCTACCTGTTCAGTGCGGGCAGTCAGCGTCTGGGCCTCTTTTTCCGCGGCATCGGCTCTGGCTTCAGCCTGTTGTGCGCGTTGTTCCGCTTGTTGCAGACGTTGTTCCAGTGCGTTCAGTCGGGCTTCAATGCTGTCAGCGCTGGCGGCTGATACGTAAGGGGCAGAGAAGATTAGCCCTAGTGTTACGGCGAGATAGCGTGGCTTCATCATTATGGTGTTCTCTTTTTAATTGGAACTATATTGTTTTGCTAAATTGCTAAACCGGTTGTGCAAAGCGAAAATAAAGGTTGAACCAGTGAATTGGCAAGCGAATTTACCAGCCATATCTGTTAACTGTGATCCTGACTGCAAAACAGGTGATAGCCGTTGCTAGTGCTGCAACGGCTGAATTGATCAGTGAATTAGGGGAGAAGGTTTGGTTAACTGATGAGCAAAGGGTAACGCCGTCATGGCGCCTTTGGCGGTGGTCGCCAATGCACCGCAGTTTTGTGCCTGATCGATAATATTTTGCCAGGATGGCAGGAGGTCGAGTGTTTCATATTCCGCCAAACCGTGCAGTAGACCGGCGACAAAAGCGTCTCCGGCACCCGTCGTGTCGACAGGTGTCACCATCGGGGCGTGATAGTGTTGCAAGTGCTGTCGATCCCGCAGCCACACTCCGTATCCGCCTAATGTTACCAGTAGTAATTTCAGCGGATAGCGCGCCATTAATTGCTCAGTTCCTCTGCTGATATCCGTGGTACCGCTGAGTAACTGAAACTCCTCTTGTGACAGTTTCACTACATCCGCTAATGCCATGGCCTGGTCGAGGCAATCCAGCAGTTCCTGGCGGCTGCTCCACATATCTTCTCGGATGTTGGGATCAAAGCTGACCCAGCCGGCTGCGGCTTTGATGTATTTCATCGCCTGAAACGCCGTACTGCGGGACGGCTCCTGAGAGAGCGCGATGGAACATAGGTGTAACCATTCTCCGCGCTGAAAATCCGGTAAATCTTCCGGCTGTAGGAACAAATCCGCGCTGGGACGCACCATAAAGGTAAACGATCGTTCTCCCTGTTTGTCCAGACTGACCACTACCGTTGATGTGCGATGCTGGCTGTCCAATATCATGTTTTTGACATCAACTTTCTCTTTAATCAATGTATTACGTAAGAAGTGACCAAAAACATCTTTACCGACTCGGCCGATAAACCCACTTTGTCCACCTAGTCTGGCAACGCCTACGGCTACGTTGGCAGGGGCACCACCCGGACATCTCAGATAGCGGTCTTTATCTTCTGGAATGAGATCGACAACAGCGTCTCCCATTACCCATATTTTATGTGACATAAGAACACTCTTTACAGGAGTAATTAGACTGTTTGCTAACATAGAAGAATCGGTTTAGCTAATCAACACCTTCATATCTGGAGTGGGGATGTCACCACATTACTCACCAAGAATCTACATGTAACCGGTCGGCAGATGGCGCGACTGATTCAACAAAACCCGGTTTTGTCCGATAACCTAAAAGTAATGCCTGAGAAAGTAAGGGCGATGACTTTATTATCTGAATAACCGCAGTTAAAGGAGGAAAAGACATGGATGGTTACCTGCCGCAGTTTACTTTACCGCTGTTCCTCGTTTTTGTCCTGATACCGCGACTACTGCAGGAATGTTGCCGTGCGTAAATATCATTTTTTGTGGGTTATCTGGGTGATGTGGGCTGGTGGCGTTATTTTCTGGCTGACGGATGCACGTCTTGCATTATCGGCCATGGTATTGCGCTATGGAACCCTGATTGGTCTGAGTCTGATTTTAATCACCCTGATCGCTGTTTTTTTGGGAAGTAAAAGGAGTAACCATATGTTTTCATTTGATAAAAGTAAAAAATCCACTGAAACACTACAAGACGCTAAAACAGTAAATGATGCTGAACAGTCCGTGTCAATGCTACCGGAAACGGCGCTGGTCGCCAGTCCGGTACGGGTAAAAAAAGACACCTTTATTTCTCAGGGTATTCAGCTTGCTGGTCGGGTTGAAGGAAACTGCAACATCACTATTGAAGGCAATATCGACGGTGACGTGCAGTGTGAACACGTGATTAAAGTTGAGCTCGGTGGCAGTGTAAAAGGTGAACTGAGAGCGGAGCAGATTATCGTCAATGGTCTGGTCGAAGGTCAGTTGTATGCCAGTGTCATTAATGTTTTGTCTGCCGGTAATGTACGGGGCGAAGTTTATGTTGATGAATTTACTATTGAGAAAGGGGGAGTATTTATCGGTCAGTCTAATTTGTTGACGCAGACCAAAGAAAAACCGGAGCCAAAGAAAAAAGCCGTAAACAACGCGTCAAATGATAATGATGAAAATAATGTCACTGTGCTGGCTAAGCCAGTTAAATAAATTATTCATATAACGAATAACCTGGATGATTATCAGGAATATAATTAACCTGATAATAAATGTCTGGGCTTTTTTGTCGGCTTTATTAAACATAAATATCGGCTAATCCATGAATAGTGCGAGTGGCAGGAAGGCAGTAACGGAGCGGGTCCTCAGGTGCTTACTTAGGTAAGTGCCTGGGCAAGGAGAGCCAAGGCATCTGCCACTTAACGGATGACGGTATATATCCGTAAATTATGGCGGTATTCTCTATTGTTGTAGCTCTATTCTAAAAATAAGCGATGATGATGGAAAATAATAAAAATGGGTCCGTTCCCCTCTACTACCTTTATTGGGGGAAAGCGAACCGCCCTTCTGGTCATAATACCGATGATGAATATCATCTGCTGCCTTATCACTGCCTGGATGTGGCAGCTTGTGGGTATTGGCTGGTGAAGCAGAATCGCTTTCAGGCGCAGGATATTATGCAGTCGCTTGGGTTAACCGGGAATGCGGCTGCGTTGTGGCTGGCCTGGTTTCTGGCCTGGCATGATATCGGTAAATTTGCCAGAGGCTTCCAGCAACTCTATTCCTGTCCTGATTCACCGCTAGTCAAACCTGCCGGTAAGGCTTATCTGGAGCGCCACGATTCGCTGGGTTTCTGGTTGTGGAATGAGGTGCTTTATGATCGCTGGCAGGCTGATCCCACCTGGTTGCCACACGCTACGGTACCTGAAAAAATGGAGAGATCAATTGAGATATGGATGCGATTGGTGTGCGGACATCATGGTAAACCGCCGCTCCATAAGGACAGTCTGAGTCCGGCGTTTCATGCTGATGATTATCAAGCCGCGCAGGATTATCTGACTGAGCTGCACCGTGTTTTTCCCTCCTTAACCGCGTTCCCCTCACAATTTGCCGATAAAAACTGGCGACAACAGTTGATTCAACACAGTTGGTCTCTGGCGGGTATCGTGGTGCTGGCGGACTGGCTGGGTTCTCATCAGGACGACTTCCCCTATCGGGCAGAACCGATATCGTTGGTGGGGTATTGGCATCAGCACGCGTTACCTCAGGCCAAGATTGCGGTGGGCCGGTTGCCATCAGCACCCGTTGTGAAACCGTTTCAAGGCATTAGCGGACTATTCCCGTTTATCCAGCAGCCCACGCCATTGCAACAACAGGCGCTGGCGGTGGATATCACCGCACCCGGCCCGCAGTTGTTTATTCTGGAAGATGTGACCGGCGCAGGCAAAACTGAAGCGGCGATGATTCTGGCTCATCGCTTGATGAGCCAGCAAAAAGGGCAGGGGATTTATGTCGGGTTGCCGACGATGGCCACCGCCAATGCGATGTACCAGCGTTTGTCGCGGGCTTATCGGGCACTGTACGTGGAGGAACATCAACCTTCACTGATGCTGGCACACGGCGCGCGCGAGATGGTAACCGCGTTCCGTCAGTCATTATGGTCCGAAGATAACCGCGGACAGGCACAGTATGATCAGAGTGAATCCAGCGCCAGTGCAGCCTGCAACAATTGGTTCGCTGACTCGCGTAAAAAGGCGCTGTTGGCGGATGTTGGGGTTGGAACGCTTGATCAGGCGTTAATGGCGGTGATGCCTTACCGGCATCAATCACTCCGCTTGCTGGGGTTATGCAACAAAATTCTGCTTCTGGATGAAGTTCACGCCTATGACGCCTATATGAGCAAGATTCTGGAAAACCTGCTGGCGTTTCATGCCCGACAGGGCGGCAGTGCGGTTATTCTCACCGCCACGTTATCTTCCTCCCAACGTGAACGGTTGTTGCAGGCTTTTCATCAAGGGATGAACGCGCTAGCGATACCACTTCATCCTGAGGAGGACGCCGGATACCCGTGGTTTACCCACCTGACACAACAACATTTGACCGAGTTGCCGCTGGCGACCCGTCCGGAAGTACAACGCTCGGTACAGATCCACTGGCTAACGCAACGGGAGCAAGGGATCGACATTATTCGCCAGGCGCTGGAGGCCGGGCAGTGTATTTGCTGGATCCGCAATACTGTGGATGATGCGATAGCGGTGTATCAGCAATTACGTCAAAGCCCGTGGCTACCGCAAGAAAATCTACTGTTGTTTCATAGTCGTTTTGCATTTTGTGATCGCATGGAGATTGAGCAACAGGCGTTGGCGTGGTTTGGTAAATCCGACCAGGCGCCGCAACGGTGCGGCAAGGTGCTGATCGCCACGCAGGTAGTAGAACAGTCGTTGGATATCGACGTGGACGTGATGATAAGCGATCTGGCGCCGGTGGATTTACTGATTCAACGTGCCGGACGGTTACAGCGCCATATCCGTGCGCTAGATGGCCATTGTAAAACCAACCTGGACGCTGAACCGCAGCACGATGAACGTCCGGCCGCCACTCTACATATTCTGGCACCGGAATGGCAACCTGAGGCGGAGGCTTCCTGGCTGGGCAGTGAGTTACGCCACAGTGGTTTTGTCTATCCCGACCAGGCGGTGCTGTGGCGGACACAGGCGGTGTTACGTGATAGCGGCGCTGTTCATATGCCGGAAGATGCCCGCATGCTGATCGAAAGCGTCTATGAGGAGCAGATCCCTGCGCCTGTCGCATTGCAGGATATCGCCAATCAGGTGCTGGGTAACACCTACAGCCAGCGTTCAGTCGCTAAACAGTCGTCACTCACTATGGCGCAAGGGTATTCCATCACCTCCAGTGATCGCGGGTGGGGAGAAGAGGTCGATATCTTTACCCGGCTGGGTGCGGCTTCTATCGACGTTTATCTGGCCTGGCAGTCAGCCACTGACAATGAACTTCCGCAACCTTATGCCGGAGCCGGTGAATTCGGCTGGGATAAAAGTCGTTTATCGGTGCGGGAAAGCTGGTGGCAGAGGCATGAAAAAGCACTGCCGGTATTGCGGGACGAACGATTGGGACGGTTTCGCCAATGTTTGCACCGCCCGACGGCGCAGGTATTGCTGCTGACGCCGGGCGAGACACCTACGTTTTACCGTCAGGAAACGGGGCTGACCGTCCCGGAGACAAAGAATTAAGGTGCCCCGCTAGTGCGGGGCTTATCCCCGCTAGTGCGGGGAACGTCATATATATCATACTGATATACGGTTTATCCTCACTGATGTGAGGAACCATTGCTTTATGATTTTACCTGTATGTGGAAGAAGGTAAAATTTAATTTTAAGGATTTATTTATATATTACTAATATACTTTTACTTTTCGTCTTGGTGTTTCTATAATTAATCTTAGTGGTGGTTGACCCATAGACGGTGTGGTTTACCCCTTTAGTAACAGAACACACAGTTTATGAGTCGGGTCGCTCTGTCATCTTAATGGTGTGTTCTGTCTTCCACAAATTAAAAATAAGGAAACACCAAATGATTTTTTTAGTGCCAATAACCATAAAGTTTAATTTTTATCGTGGTTTTGATGACAAAAAAGTGAATAGCTCCAATGCTATGGTCGTGCCGTTAAAAACAGAATGCAGGCAAAACTTCTGGCAACGCCTGTGTAGAAAACAAAAATAAGTCTTAATCCTGCCTTACGGATGAGGCGTAACTGAGGAGATAGATCCATGTTTTCATTGATTGAAGCGCCGTGGTTACCGGTTATCCGCGCTGATGGGCGTCAGGACCAGATTTCTCCCCGACAGTTAACTGACGATCAGGTGATTGATCTTGACTGGCCGCGTGCGGATTTTCAGGGTGCGGCCTATCAGTTGCTGATTGGCCTGCTGCAAACTGCCTATTCACCGGAAGATGAAGAAGCGTGGCAGGAGGTGTGGGATAACGGGCTGGGAGAGGGTTGGCTGGCGGCGTTAATTTCGTTGGCACCCGCCATGCAGTTTGGGCCGCAAAAACCGGCATTTTTACAGGATTTCTCCTCACTCGACAGCGATCCAATGCCGATCTCCGGCCTGCTGATTGAGGCTCCCGGCGGTAATACTCTCAAGCTAAATAAAGACCATTTCATCAAGCGTGGCACAGTCAAGGCCATTTGCCCACATTGCGCCGCGATGGCGCTCTATACCTTACAAACTAATTCTCCCTCCGGCGGTGTGGGGCATCGTACCGGGATGCGCGGTGGTGGGCCGATCACCACGCTGCTGATGCCGACGGATAACCATCAGCCTCTGTGGCGCAAACTGTGGATGAATGTGATGACACAAACGGTGATCCCCTGTTCCGGTTGCTCGTCAGCGGTATTCCCGTGGTTGGCTGCGACCCACACCAGTGAAGGGGATAAAGACAAAGTGACGCCGGAAAACGCCGATGAGCTACAGGCGTACTGGGGAATGCCTCGGCGCATTGAAATCGATTTCAGCCAGTCACAGGCTGGGAAGTGCGATCTGTGTGGCACGGTGTCAGCGTCGTTACTGACCCACTACCGTACAAAAAATTACGGTGTTCAGTACGACAGTTGGCAGCACCCGCTAACGCCGTACCGCCAATCGCTAAAAGATGGATTGCTGCTGTCCGTGAAGGGTCAGCCGGGAGGGCTGGTGTACCGCGACTGGCTGGGCGTGGTGCTGGGCAATGAAGATCGTAATAACGTCACGATCCCGGCCAGAGTGGTGCAGAAAAATCACGGTTACAAATGTTTGCGCAGAAAAGTCGGGCTGTGGTGTTTTGGCTACGATATGGACAATATGAAAGCCCGTTGTTGGTATGAGCACCATGTTCCCTTACTGGAGGGGGCTAGCCCGGAAATCCGAGATTATCTGGCGTTGGCGATTGAGCTGGCAACCGATACGCAGACGCTATTGCGTCAGTCGGTAAAAGAGGCCTGGTTTGATCGCCCGAAAGATGTGGGGGGAGATTTCAGCTTTATTGATGTGGCCTTCTGGCAGGAAACCGAGCAGTTTTTTGTCCGGCTGTATCAGAATCTGGTTAACGGTCAACCGGCAGCGGAAGCGCTCAGACAGTGGCAGCACGCGCTGTATCTCTATCTGCTCGGCACCTATGACCGTCTTACCTTTGGCAACCCGGATCAACACGGCGATTTACTGCGGGCAGTAGGCGCACGCAACAAAATGGTGAAATTCTTTTACAGTCAAAAAATTGCCAAACTGATTAAGCAAATGCAGCCAGAAAACATGGAGGCTCAGAATGGGTAATACCGCAACACTGCTGATGGTGAAAAACCTGATGGCGACCCGTATCAATACGTGGTTCGATAATCTGCAAAACCGCCATAACGAAAGCCACAATGGTCGCGCCGAGCGGGCAGAATTGCGGCGCACACTGCCGCCTTACGGCGCGCTGACCTGTGCTGGTTTCCGCCGTCTGGCCAATATGCTGCCGGACTTACTGGGTGGCAGTGAAACCCGTCTGCTGGCGCTGGCGGTGTTTACTGCCGTGGCCGCCCATGCGGAAGGTAATAACCGTGAGAAAAGTTTTGCCGCTCAGTTAGGGGAAAAAATTAAAGGGACGGATCGTACTTACTTATCAACGCTGCGTTTTGAACGTTTACAGCGTGCCACCTCACCAGAAGAGTTCTGTCGTTTGCTGATCCGTGCAGTGAAAATTCGTGGTGAGAAAGGTGTGAATCTGCCCTCACTGGCGGATGGAATTTTCCTGTGGATGGCGGAGTGGCAGGCGCGACAGCATAACGAAGTCCCCGGCATCGATCCTTTTAAACGCAATGCAGTGCGCTGGGCCTGCGAATACGGCCAGGCAACACAAACTTCCGTAATAGACGAAACGACAGCCGCGATTTCAGATAAGGAATAATCATGACCACTTTTATCCAGCTCCATTTCTTAACCGCTTATGCGCCCGCCAACCTGAACCGTGACGACGCCGGACGCCCCAAAACAGCTATCGTGGGGGGAGTAGAACGCTTACGCGTCTCTTCCCAAAGCCTGAAGCGCGCCTGGCGAACGTCTGAAGTGTTTGAATCCGCATTGACCGGACATATTGGCCAACGTACTCGTCGTTTGGGGCAGGAAGTGTATAAAGCGCTGATTGCGGGTGGGATGGCGGCAAAACTGGCCGATAAAGCGGCACTTGGTATGGCAGCCCAGTTTGGTAAAGCTAAAAAAGAAGAGAAAGAGAGTAAAAACCCACTGGAGAAGTATGACATTGAACAGTTGGCTCATGTCAGTGTGCGGGAACGGGCGCTGGTGGATGCGCTGGTGAACACGTTGGTTGCGGAGAACCGCGAGCCTACCGCTGAAGAACTTAAATTGTTGCGTAAAGATATCGCCAGTGCGGATATCGCTTTATTTGGGCGGATGCTGGCCTCCAGCCCGGCATTCAATATTGAAGCCGCGTGTCAGGTGGCGCATGCGCTCGGCGTCAGTGCCGTTACGGTGGAGGATGATTTCTTTACTGCCGTGGACGACCTCAATAATGATGAAGATGCCGGTTCGGGTCATATGGGCGAACAGGGTTTTGCCTCGTCGCTGTTCTATCAATACATCTGTATCAATCGTGATCTACTGCTGGCAAATCTCGGCAATGACGATGCGCTTCTACAGCGGACTTTACGGGCATTGGTGGAAACGGCGTTGACGGTTTCTCCCACAGGTAAGCAGAACAGCTTCGCCTCCCGTGCCTATGCCTCTTATGCGCTAGCGGAACGAGGTACACAGCAACCACGGGCGCTATCAGTGGCGTACTTCACACCGATCCGTAGCCAGAACCAACTGGTTGATGCTATTACGGTACTGGAAAATCAGAAGGCGAAATTTGATCGCGCCTATGGGGCCGGTAGCCTGGAGCAGACGGTGATGAACGTGGAATCCGGCACTGGTAGCCTGGCTGAACTGATGGACTTTATTGCGCAGTAAGGGAGAGACAGATGACTCACTATCTGGTATTTCAGCTCTACGCACCGCTGGTGTCATGGGGTGAACCGGCGGTGGGGGAAGTGCGACATACTTCACCTATCCCCAGCCGTTCCGCACTGTTGGGGTTGCTGGCCGCCGCATTGGGTATTCGACGTGATGAAGAGGAGCGTCTGGTGCAGTTTAATCAGCATTACCGTTTTGCTGTTCGGCCCTTATCTGGTTGTGAAGGTTGGTTGCGTGATTATCATACGGTACAGATGCCAAAGGAAGATCGTAAACGTATCCGCCGAACCCGTCGGGACGAGTTGTTGCCGGACGCTGGGCAATCACTGGAAACGATGCTGACCACCCGCGAGTATCGTTGCGATGCGTATTACCATATCGCGGTCAGTGAAACGCCTGACGAGCCTTATTCGTTGCATCAACTGGCTGATGCCCTGCGTGAACCGGTATTTACGCTCTATCTGGGGCGTAAAAGTTGCCCTCTGGCATTGCCGCTGGCACCCCATCTCTTTAGCGGCACACTGGCGGATGTCTGGCAGCAGGCCAGTAATACCACGTTGCTCAACGATGAGGACCTGCAACGGCTCAATCACCCTACCGGCCTTTGCTATTGGGAACAGGATGCTGACAGCGGTATGCCGGTGCTATCTCGTGTTCTGCGTGGCGACCAGCCGCTTAGTCGCAGGCGTTGGCAGTTTACAACTCGCAGGCAGTACAGCGGCACCTGGAGAGGGGGAAAGTGATGTTTTTTTCCCGAGTGACCTTACAACTGTCGGCGTTGCCCGCAGTAATGGCGCAAAAGCGTCAGTATGCGGGGGGATATGCCAGCCATCAGTGGTTGTGGCAATTGTTCCCGCAGGATGAAACGCGTCATTTCCTGTTTCGGGAAGAAACGCTGGGGTCAGGCAATCAATTTTATCTGCTTTCCCAACAGGCACCTCGTCAGAATCACAATCTGTTCCGTGTGGAAACTAAACCCTACCAGCCGCAACTACGGGATGAAATGGAGCTGCAATTTTCACTGCGCGCTAACCCGGTGGTGATGCGCCAGCGTCAGCGCAGTGATGTGCTGATGGACGCCAAACAGCGTGCCAGGCAGCAAGGTGTCAGTGCTGATGCGCTGTGGCAGCATCAGCAGGATGCCGCGACCCAGTGGCTGCAACGGCAGGGTGAGCAAAGAGGATTTACGGTGGATACTTGCCGAGTGGATGGTTACCAGAGACATCGGCTGTATAAGCCGGGACAGGAAAATGCCATTCAGTTCAGCAGCGTAGATTTTGACGGCCTGTTGCGCATTACCGATGTCAGCCGCTTTATGGCGGCGGTGCAGCAGGGGTTGGGGAAAAGTAAAGCGCTGGGTTGTGGTTTGCTACTACTTAGGCGTGCCTGACAAAACAATCACCGGAGGCAGAGATGGTTTATGTTCCGCTAAATCCGATTCCGTTGAAAGATCGGACCTCCATGATCTTTCTGCAATACGGCCAGATAGATGTGATTGATGGTGCCTTTGTGCTGGTGGATAAAACCGGCATCCGTACTCATATCCCGGTGGGATCGGTGGCCTGCATTATGCTGGAACCCGGTACACGGGTCTCTCATGCGGCGATACGGTTGGCGGCGACAGTGGGGACGCTGTTAGTGTGGGTCGGGGAAGCGGGAGTCCGTTTGTACGCTGCTGGGCAACCCGGCGGTGCTCGATCCGACCGATTGCTGTATCAGGCGCGCTTGGCGCTGGATGACGAGTTACGCCTTAAAGTGGTTCGCAAAATGTTTGAACTACGCTTTGGTGAACCGGCACCTAGTCGCCGCTCGGTGGAACAATTGCGCGGTATTGAAGGTGCGCGAGTGCGCCAGACCTACACACTATTGGCGCAACAGTACGGCGTGAAGTGGAGTGGTCGACGTTACGATCCTAAAGATTGGGAACGGGGCGACAAGGTGAACCAATGCATCAGCGCCGCTACGTCCTGCTTGTACGGTATTACGGAAGCGGCGGTGTTGGCGGCGGGTTATGCCCCGGCCATTGGTTTTGTTCACAGTGGCAAACCGCTGTCGTTTGTCTATGACATTGCCGACATCATCAAGTTTGACGGTGTGGTGCCTAAAGCTTTTGACATTGCGGCGCGTAACCCAGTGGAACCGGATCGGGAGGTGCGTCTTGCCTGCCGGGATATTTTCCGCAGCCAGAATACGCTGGGTAAGCTTATTCCGTTGATTGAAACGGTGTTGGCGGCCGGAGAAATAGAACCGCCGCAACCGCCTGCTGACGCACAACCTCCAGCTATTCCTGAGCCTGCGCCATTCGGTGATGTCGGTCACCGGGGGAGTGGCGGATGAGTATGCTGGTGGTCGTGACGGAAAATGTGCCGCTGCGTCTGCGTGGTCGGTTGGCGATATGGTTGTTGGAAGTTCGTGCTGGTGTCTATGTGGGTGAAACTTCGCGGCGTATACGGGAAATGATCTGGCAACAGATTATGGAACTGGCCGAACAAGGGAATGTGGTGATGGCGTGGGCGACCAATACGGAATCTGGTTTCGAGTTCCAGACCTGGGGCGAAAACCGCCGAATGCCGGTGGATCTGGATGGACTGCGGTTAGTCTCTTTTCACCCCATTGAAAATCAATAAGTTAGTGTTCTTTAACAAGCAGGAAAAATTGGTGGATTTTTTAAGACTAGAAAATTCCTTATAAAACAGGTATATATTTTTAGAGTGTTCCCCGCACCCGCGGGGATAAACCGTTAAAAGTAATTATCCTGATTTTGGTGTTGGTGTGTTCCCCGCACCCGCGGGGATAAACCGCCAAGATAGATATCATTCTTTCTTTTGATATTGTGTTCCCCGCACCCGCGGGGATAAACCGCTCACCTACTCAGTTGCCCCTGGTTGGTATTGGTGTTCCCCGCACCCGCGGGGATAAACCGTTTTGCGCCAACAATTGTTACAGCTGATGGTAGTGTTCCCCGCACCCGCGGGGATAAACCGCGATGGAACAATAATGATTTATATGATTAATCGTGTTCCCCGCACCCGCGGGGATAAACCGAATATTTGGATTATCTGACCAGTTTAAATTTAGTGTTCCCCGCACCCGCGGGGATAAACCGGACGGTCACACCGGGCTTTCGGCCGGCAACGAGTGTTCCCCGCACCCGCGGGGATAAACCAAATGGTTTTTGGGTTCCCCGAATGCACAGATCGTGTTCCCCGCACCCGCGGGGATAAACCGCGCCCAAATTGCATCGCTGATGTACTCGGCAGGTGTTCCCCGCACCCGCGGGGATAAACCGTTTTAATGCCTCCACTTTAAGCCGAAAATAAGGTGTTCCCCGCACCCGCGGGGATAAACCGTATCGAAAGCCTAAAAAGCTGGTTGGATTTTAGTGTTCCCCGCACCCGCGGGGATAAACCGCGTTCCTGTAGCATATGAAATAGTAGAAGCCAGTGTTCCCCGCACCCGCGGGGATAAACCGCGTATCTCGATGTTCAATTTGCCCGACGACCCGTGTTCCCCGCACCCGCGGGGATAAACCGCAGTTTATATGTTCCGCGAACCGAAGACGGAAGTGTTCCCCGCACCCGCGGGGATAAACCGGACTTAGCGATGCGGGACGGGCTGATTTGGCTGTGTTCCCCGCACCCGCGGGGATAAACCGCTGAATCAAATGGATAACTAGATCCTGAATTTGTGTTCCCCGCACCTGCGGGGATAAACCGTGTATAAAAACCTTCCAACTTTCCGCTCCTATGTGTTCCCCGCACCCGCGGGGATAAACCGATCTTGAGCACTGGCGTGCACGTTTGCAGATGGTGTTCCCCGCACCCGCGGGGATAAACCGTTGGCGCCACCACTTAATTTCATGTCACCACCGTGTTCCCCGCACCCGCGGGGATAAACCGTCATCTACATCAATATTGTTGTAACCACTATGGTGTTCCCCGCACCCGCGGGGATAAACCGATATTTACGGCCAACGCCTGAGCGTTTAGAGTGTGTTCCCCGCACCCGCGGGGATAAACCGAACAGTTCTTGATTTCTCAGCCAGTGGTATAAGTGTTCCCCGCACCCGCGGGGATAAACCGCAAATCAAACGGCGGTTCTGGAAAGAGACTTCGTGTTCCCCGCACCCGCGGGGATAAACCGCCGAATTCGGCAGGGTGATGGGGGTTAGTAGGGTGTTCCCCGCACCCGCGGGGATAAACCGTCTGCTTCAGCGTCGGCACCGAGAACAGCAATGTGTTCCCCGCACCCGCGGGGATAAACCGGTTTGTCTTATAAAATCGGCGATACCGCTAGTGTGTTCCCCGCACCCGCGGGGATAAACCGGGTATTAAAGAAATTATCGGAGGGTATATGAAGTGTTCCCCGCACCCGCGGGGATAAACCGGAATGAATGGATGTCGCGGTGGAATAAATCTTGTGTTCCCCGCACTCGCGGGGATAAACCGAATGCAACTTAACCGCAAACAAGTGGCCGTGCGTGTTCCCCGCACCCGCGGGGATAAACTGGCCTCGTCAGATCGCCACCTTCCATCCTCACTCCTCAATTTGTTGCACACTCAGGGCCAGGCAGATCTGTTCAAGCCGGTTGAGGAGCCCACCAAGCTTGGCGAACGATCAATAGGAAAGCGATGCACTGCAAGTAGCTGCTGCGCGCAATCTGAGATGACATCCGGGGTAACCGTTTGGTTTCAGTCAAGAGACACCGGGAAACCAACCAGGGGCTTTCCAGATCGTCTCCCAGAAAGGCTCGGGTATTGTGAGCTCCTGCCTTTGGCCGGCTTCGAGCTTTGTCCGGATAGTCTCCGGTACACCTGCGGTAACTTTCTGGACCCATTCCGGATCGATGATCATTTCCCGTCCGAGAGTAACGAAATCTATCCCGGTTTGAAGCGCGTCCAACGCATCTGCCTCGGTGTGAATTTCCCCTCCCGCTAGCAGGGGAACGCGACCGGCGACTGCTTCGGCGAGAAAACACAAACGGGACCGATCCGTTGGCATTGCGCCACGCCGGGGCGGGTTCCGGTAGTCATTGACGAGAACATCGATGTAATCGGTTCCCTGATCGATCAACGCGTCGACGAACGCCAGCGCGTCATCCATGGTCAGCCCAGGCTCAAGGGCCTCCTCGGGCGTGAAGCGATAGCCGACAGCAAAGGGGTGAACAGCTTTTTTCTTTGCTGTCTCCTGGGCCGTATTGAGAAGCGCGAGCGGAAACGCATGGCGTTTTTCACGGCTCCCGCCCCAACGATCCGTCCGTCTGTTAGTGTACGGTGACAGGAACTGTTGGGGCAGATAACCATAGCCGCCGTGAATTTCGATGCCGTCAAATCCGGCCTTGATCGCCCGTTCTGTAGCAGATCGGAAGCTCTCGATAATGTCATCGATTTCGGTATAGGTAAGCGCGCGGGGAACTACAACGCTGCGGTCCGGCGTAGCGATGCCGCTGGGGGAGACGACATCGCCATTCGGCACCAGGGCAGGAGGACAAACGCCGCCGCCATGATGGAGTTGCAGGATTGCCTTTGCGCCTGCGCCTTTGATCCTTTCGGCCCAGGCAGTCAGCCCGGGAAGCAGGGAATTATCATGCGCGGCGGGTTCTCCGACATAGGCCTTACCGTTTGGAGAAACCGCGACACAGGCCGTGAATACCAATCCCGGGCCTGCGGAGCGGCGTTCAATGTAAGCAAGTTCGTCGTCGCCGATCGAACCATCTTCGGGGGAGGAATAATGGGTCATAGCCGCAAGCGCGACCCGATTGCGGCAGGGAATCCCTGCCTTGAGGAGTATCTCTTCCAGCAGGGGGTTGTTGTCTGGTCTCGGGGCTGTAATTACCATGTTACTTTTTCCTTCTGGCTTTGATTGTAGATGCAACGGGATCAGAGCCGAGCACTCAACCTTCATCGATGCTTGGGGCTGTCCTGGTCTCGCTGTGCAGAACAAGCAGAGCCGCCAGGATGATGGCAGCGCTGCCTGCCAGTGGGCTGATGATGGCAATAGCAAGCCCGTGCATTGTGAGAATGAGGCCGGCCGCTGTTGCGTCGAGCCCGAGGTCGCCGCGCATGAGTTCCACGACCGGTGCGATCGCCGACCCGGCCATCACCGCGAGCGTCGAGGCGAACAGCAACAGCGCTACGCGATAAGGGATCTGAGTATCTCGGGCGTCTTCTCCGTCGATAACCGGCATTTCACGCATGGACTTCTTTCTCGGCGAAACAAAACATTATGAAATAATGTGCCACTAAGTGTAATTTGTCAATTAGTGGCTATTTGTGATTGGGCGCAGTTGCGCTTCAGCCGCGATATGATTAATATGCGGCATGGAACCTAGCGCCAGCACCCCAGACAATCGACGGCTGCCACTTCGGGAACGAAAGAAACTTCGCACCCGGCGTGCGCTCGCCGACACTGCTCTTGAGCTTTTTATCGAGAAAGGCTTTGCCGCGACGACTCTCGATGAACTGGTCGATCACGTAGACGTCTCGAAGAGAACTTTCTTTCGTTACTTCTCTTCTAAAGAGGACGTCGCCATAGCAACCGAAGCCGAGTTCTGGGAGGCTTATATTGATGAGGTCCGCGACCGCGACGTGCAGGGGCACCTTCTCGCCTTCCTGAGGGAGGCACTCCTGACGTCGCTCCGCTCGATGGACGCGGATTGGGACAGGCGTTTCCTCCAGACGAGAAGGATTGTAGCTTACGCAGGCAGTTCCGTTCTGTACGACCACTCGGAGCTTGCCTCGCTGCGAGCACAAAGACAGCTGATCGACGTTCTCGGAGACAAAATCGGCACAGACGGCCGGGAGGATGTCCGTTTCCGCATGCTCGGCGAATTCGTGCTTGGCGCGTGGCGCTGCGGCGCCAGCAATTGGGTTGCCGGTCGAGGAGCGGGAGCGCAAGGCATCCGAGGGCATGGTGGCCGTGACATGCTCATCCGCAGAGTGGAGGAAGCGTTTGATGCGATTCCCGAAACCCTTTCGCTTGTTGCACGTGGATGAGGCAAACGTTCAGCACTTTCAAACACGAGAAAGTCATTGCCAGCCTTTTTTTGGCTAAGCACCGCGCTGCCTGGGAAATTATACTCAAATTACGCATGACCTGATGGCCTCTTGATCGAGACGATCATTTGTAGGACTGGTTATTTCAAACCAGAGATCGAAGGCAACGGGACTCTGTAAGCCTAGTGATGAATTCCGTCTGATCGGGTTGTTGAATCTGTCGATGGCGTTTTCGGCCTGTTGGCGGGTCTGCCTCGGGAAATGGCGCTCGGGGGAGGGCTTCTAGGCCTCGACGCCGACGGCGCTTGGCGGCGTGCCGACAATGGCAGAGATACCACAAGAAGTGGCTGATGGGCGCTCTGCATGGCGGGGTGAAAGCCTATCGCGGACTGACATCACGCTATGCGCGAGCTCTCAAAGCCAAAGTTTATGTTCCCGATTATCATCAGGCGCCGGAATTTCCATTCCCTGCGTGTTCCCCGCACCCGCGGGGATAAACCGCATCCTCAGACAGTATTATGTGGTTCTCCTGTACCCCCGCTGAGACAATAACCTTATTTTTGTAACAAATAGTTACCGTATTTCCCATTCTTTATCAGTTATGGAGCACGTTAATTTATTTTGACTGTCTTTATTTCGTTCAGAAAGTGGCATGATGTGCAGTTCCGATCGCAATACTGATTACCGTAGCACTAACAGTGGACTGATGTTGTTGAGCCGGGGAGGGACTGTGGAAGCAGACAATATTCTGGGAGTGATTTCTCGTTATCTTAAAAAACTGCATGTGTTGACGTTGTGTGTCGGCAGTGGTGATGATTTGTGGTGCGCCAACTGTTTTTATACGTTTGATGAACGTCAGGTAGCGTTTTATCTGATGACGGAAACGAATACCAGACACGGCGAAATGATGCTGAGGCATCCTCGGGTGGCGGGTACGGTTAATGGCCAACCCAAGAGTGTACTGCTGATTAAAGGTGTACAATTTTTAGGGGAAATAGCCTTGTTAGAAGGTCAGGAAGGCGCTGATGCACGTAGTCGCTACAATACGCGGTTCCCTATTTCTCGTGGAAGTAATGCACCTGTTTGGAAATTGTCGCTAAACGAAATGAAAATGACTGACAACGCACTGGGCTTTGGGAAAAAGCATCTTTGGCAACGGCCCGAAATGGCCCTACCACATTAGTTTCTGGTTAATGGAGTTGTATGAGTCGGATTTTGCTGCTTGGCGCAACAGGGCTGGTTGGTAGTGAACTGCTGCGCTTATTGATGATGGATGCGCGTGTCGAGGTGATTTATGCACCGACCCGTCATCCTTTATCGCCCACTGTAAAGGTGGTGAATCCATATGCGGTTAATTTGCCGATGGCGCTTTCCCAACTGACGGAGCCGGTGGATATCGCCTTTTGTTGTCTGGGCACTACCCGTAAACAGGCTGGCAGTCGGCAGGCGTTTCGCGCAGTGGATTATTCATTGGTAGTGGAATGCGCCGGTGTTGCGCGGCGATTGGGCGCCCGCCATCTACTGGCAGTCAGCGCAATGAGTGCTGACCTGTCATCGCCATTTTTCTATTCGCGAGTAAAAGGTGAAACTGAACAGGCCTTGATGCAGCAAGATTGGCCGCGTTTAACGCTGGCGCGTCCTTCAATGTTGCTGGGACTACGACCACAACGGCGCTGGTTGGAGTCACTCTCAGCCCCGCTGTTCAAGTACCTGCCTGCGAGCTGGCGGGCAATTGAAGGAAAAACCGTGGCTCAGGCATTGCTGAATCAGGCTTTTTCGCCGCCAGAATCCGAAAGCGTATCGGTATTGACGTCACAACAGTTGCAGCGATTGGCCCAACCATAATGGCTTAACGCAGATGATGGATCACCTGATTGCTGCTGCCGCGCCAGATAAGTGATGGGTCTTTTAAATCCTGTACAAATTTGCCATCCACCAGCACGTTGATTAAATCGACTACCTGACGCTGTTCTGGCGTCAGTTCTGCCAGTACATAACCGGTCCACACCCAGATATCTTTACCTGGACATTCGGCCCGGATACGTTGTACCAGTTGCAGAATGGCTGGCACGTTCTGTGGATGCAGCGGGTCGCCACCTGAAAGGGAAATGCCTTGACGGGGGATGGCGGTATCCTGTAGGTCGGCGATAATGCGGTCCTGTATTTCCTGGGTGAACGGATTCCCGGAGTTCAATCGCCAGGTGCTTTTATTGTAGCAGCCGGGGCATTGGTGCTCACATCCGGCAACAAACAGTGTACAGCGTGTACCGGGACCATTGACTACATCAACGGGGTAATACTGGTGATAGTTCACGACGTTGTACCGTATAAAGGGCCGCTATATCACGGCCATGAGTGGATGTGTTGTGTCTGTTTTCATGCCAGTGCGAACAGGGATCCATCGGAGCCGGATATGGAGACGCGGCATGGATCCCCGTTTGCGCGGGGATGTGGTGTCCGGGGTGTGGTCGGTCGATGGTGCGCCCGGCCACTGAGATAATTAACTCCCGTTAACCCAACTGCCCATTGTTCAGATGTTTCACCCGGCGTTTGACTTCTTCCTGCTTGCCGGCGTTAAACGGTCGGGCATCCGGGCTGCCCAGATAGCCGCATACCCGACGGATTACCGAGACGCGTGCAGGGTCGTGGTTACCACATTTCGGGCAGGTGAAACCCTTGCTGGTACACTCAAACTCGCCGGTGTAACCACACTCGTAGCATTCATCAATTGGCGTGTTGGTTCCGTAATAAGGCACGTGGGTATAACTGTAATCCCACACATCCTCCAACGCTTTCAGATTGTGTTGCAGATTAGGATATTCACCGTAACAGATGAAACCACCATTCGTCAGCGGCGGATAAGGCGCTTCAAAGTCGATTTTTTCGTAAGGGTTAACCTTCTTTTCCACATCCAGATGGAAGCTATTGGTGTAGTAGCCTTTGTCGGTAACGCCGGGCACAACGCCAAATTCAGCGGTATCCAGACGGCAGAAGCGGTCGCACAGGTTTTCGCTTGGTGTACTGTACAGACTAAAACCATAGCCGGTTTCTTCTTTCCAACTGTCGGTGGCGGCTTTCAGACGGGCAACGATAGCCACGGCTTTTTCTCGCAGCATATCGTTGTCGAACACATGAACTTCATTGCCGAACAGGGCATTGATGGTTTCATGCACCCCAATGTAGCCCAGCGAGATGGAGGCTCGGCCATTTTTGAAGATATCGGCGATGTTGTCGTCCGCTTTCAGGCGTACGCCGCAAGCACCTTCCATATACAGGATCGGTGCAACCCGTGCCTTGACATTTTCCAGTCGGGCGATGCGGGTCATCAGGGCTTTCTTCGCCAGCAGCAAACGTTGGTCAAGCAGCTGCCAGAAACGGGCTTCATCCCGGTGGGCTTCCAGTGCGATACGCGGCAGATTAAGGCTGATAACACCGAGGTTGTTACGGCCGTCGTGGATTTGCTGGCCATTTTCTTCATATACGCCGAGGAAGCTGCGACAGCCCATCGGGGTTTTGAACGAGCCGGTGACTTCCACAACCTGATCGTAATTCAGAATATCCGGGTACATACGTTTGCTGGCACACTCCAGCGCCAGTTGTTTGACATCATAATTTGGGTCGCCCGGCTTATGATTGAGCCCTTTACGGATGGCAAACACCAGTTTCGGGAACACGGCGGTTTTGCGGTTTTTACCCAGACCGGCGATACGGTTGCGCAGAATGGATTGCTGAATCAGCCGGGATTGCCAACTGGTGCCCAGCCCGAAACCGAAGGTAACAAACGGAGTCTGGCCATTGGCGGTATGTAAGGTATTGACCTCGTATTCCAGTGACTGGAACGCGTCGTAGCACTCTTTTTCCGTCCGGTTGCGGGCATACTCTTCGGCGTTGGGAATATTCCACGCTTTGGCAACATCCTGATGTTTTTTATGGCTGGAGGTGACAAATGGCGCCAGTATTTCATCAATACGGTTAATAGTAGTGCCACCATAGATGTGGCTGGCGACCTGGGCGATGATTTGCGCCGTGACGGCAGTAGCGGTAGAAATTGATTTAGGCGGCTCGATCTCCGCATTCCCCATTTTGAAGCCTTTGGTCAGCATACCGTTCAGATCGATCAGCATGCAGTTGAACATGGGGAAGAACGGCGAATAATCCAGATCGTGATAGTGAATTTCACCGCGTTCGTGCGCCAGCACGACGTCACGCGGTAGAATGTGCTGTTTGGCGTAGTGTTTGGCGACAATTCCGGCTAGCAGATCGCGTTGGGTCGGGATCACCTTACTGTCTTTATTGGCATTTTCGTTGAGCAGTGCGACGTTGCTTTGCTCGACCAAACCACGGATTTCCTGATTTAGTCGCCCCTGTCGTTCACGTGCGACATCACGGTCATGACGGTATTCGATATAGGTACGGGCCAGCTGTTTGTAGTTACCTGACATCAACAGGTTTTCCACCACGTTCTGGATTTCACCAATCTCAACCTTGGCTTTTCCCTGCATTTGTTGAGCGACTGCACAGGCGACGGTTGCACAGTAATCCGCATCATTCACACCGGCGGCGTGGGCTGCACGTTCCACCGCTTCTCTGATACGGTTTTCATCAAAGGGAACCTGGCAACCATCCCGTTTAATCACTACTGGTTTCACGTTTTTTTCCTCTATTCATGTTATCCACAGGCGAGAACTGCCGCTAGCAAAAGGTATTAAGGGTCTGTGGATGCTTTTGTGGATAAACACTATATATGGGCTCTGTTAATAGGATAGACACTATATATTGAATATGCGTAGTAATGTTCACGCTTTTATTGCTGCTTAATTGATGTAGAGCAAAGAAAAGCAGATGTAGTAGATAATGCAGTCTTGTACAAATAGTAGGCGAAGTGGCGTTTGGCGCTGGATATCCCTGATGGGTAAGGGATTACAGCATGTCACATCTTTGGCTATCAAGGCATCTAGACATCCAGATGTATTTTTTGTAAGGTGGCGGGATATCTTTTTCAGGTTCATTTACTAAGGAAAATGACGATGGCAGAAAACGTACTGATTCTGGATGGTGGAATGGGGCGTGAACTGGCCCGTATCGGTGCGCCGTTTCGTCAACCGGAGTGGTCGGCGCTGGCGCTGATGGAATCACCACAGCATGTGCGTCAGGTACATGACAGCTTTATCGCCGCCGGTGCACAGGTCATCACCACTAATAGCTATGCTGTCGTGCCTTTTCATATCGGTGACGCGGTTTTTCAGGCCCGAGGTCACGAACTGGCCGCGCTGGCGGGACAACTGGCTCGTCAGGCCGCCGATGCCGCCCCACACCCGGTGCGGGTTGCCGGTTCATTGCCGCCGGTATTGGGATCTTACCGTCCGGATTTGTTTGATGCCGAAGCGGCGACGCCAATCTTGCGGGTATTGATCGACGCGCTGACCCCTTATATTGACGTATGGCTGGCTGAAACCCAGAGTTCGCTGGCGGAAGTGGCGCTGGTGCGTGAACTGTTGGGGGATGATCAGCGTGAATTGTGGATTTCTTTCACCTTGCAGGATGACCTTGACGAGCAAGGCCATGCCCGATTGCGTTCTGGTGAAACCGTTACCGCAGCGGCAGAAACCGCCATTAAACTGGGCGCCGCCAATTTACTGTTCAATTGCAGCCGTCCGGAAGTGATGGCTCCGGCAGTCGCTCAAGCCAGTACGGCGCTACGCCAACAGCAATCCACTATCGGTATTGGTGTGTATGCTAATGCGTTTGAACCGGAAGATAATCACCGTGGCGCCAATGAAGGATTAAGCCGCCTGCGTGTCGATACGCACCCGGAAGGCTACCTGCAATGGGCGACCGAGTGGGTTGCCCAGGGAGCGACGCTGGTTGGGGGCTGCTGTGGCATCGGGCCAGAACACATCGCTCGTCTGGCGCAGTCGCTGCCGCGCTGAATGTCATCACCTGACGTATAAATATAATAAACAGACATCCCACCAGGATGGGATAATAAAGGAAACACAACACCATGAATCGTCGTCATTTTATCAAAGGCGCCTGCGCCGTTTCCGTTACTGCTGCGATGGCGGGTTGGCCACTGGGCTATGCGGTTGCTGCACCATCCAATGATAAGCCGAAGAAAGGCGGTCATCTGATCGTTGGCGTAGATAATGCCTCCAGCACTGACCGCCTCGATCCGGCCTTCTGGTTTGAAACTTATATGTATTTTGTCGGTTCCCAGTTGTTTAACAACCTGGTGGAGCTGAATGAAAAAGGTGAACTCACGCCATCGCTGGCCGAGTCCTGGTCCAATGCCGATGGCGGCCGTCGCTGGATCCTCACATTGCGTAAAGGTGTACAGTTCCATGATGGCCGGACACTGACGGCAAAAGACGTTATTTATTCCCTGAACCATCATCGTGGTGAAAAATCCAGTTCGTCTGTGAAAGGCTATCTGACACCGGTAACATCGATGGAAGCCACTGACAGCCACGAAGTCACCATCCTCTTGAATGAACCCAACGTGGAATTTGTCTCTCTGCTGAGTGATGTCCATTTTGCCATCACACCGGAAAATGAATCTTTTGATAAAGGGATCGGGACGGGCGCCTTTATTCTGGAAAGCTTCCAGCCGGGTGTCCGCACCCTGGTGAAACGTAACCCGAATTACTGGAACAGCGAACGCGGCCATGTTGATTCGGTGGAAACGCTGGCGATGAACGACTCCACCGCCCGCGTCGCCGCGTTGGTGAGTGGTTCGGCGCATATAGTCAACCGCGTGAATCCTCGCATCGTAAGTCGTATTGAACACATGCCGAACCTGAAACTGTTGCGTTCCCGTGACAGTCAGATTTTCACTTTCCCCGGTTTGGGCAATGTGGCACCGTTCACTTCGCTGGATGGTCGTCTGGCGCTGAAATATGCCATCGATCGGCAACAGATGATTGATACCGTATTAGGCGGTTATGCCAGCGTCGCCAACGATAACCCGATTTTTCCATCCAATCGTTATTTCGCCAAAGATATTCCGCAGCGTCCATATGACCCGGAAAAAGCCAAATGGCATTGGCAGAAAGCCGGTTTCAGTGGCCCGTTGGTGTTGTCGGTGGCAGATGCCGGTTTCCCCGGCGCGGTAGATGCCGGGCAGTTGTACCAGGCTTCCGCACAGCGCGCGGGTATTCCATTACAGGTGGAACGTGTGCCGGATGATGCGTTCTGGGACAATGTCTGGATGAAGAAACCTTTTGTGTCTTCCAACTGGTCGATGCGCCCGACGGCGGATGCTTTGCTGTCGCTGGTGTTCACTAGCCAGGCACCGTGGAATGAATCGGCCTGGAAGAACGCGGCATTTGACCAACTGGTAGCGTCCGCGCGTGGTGAACTGAATGAAGATAAGCGTCGCCAGATGTATCACGATATCCAGGTGATGCTGGTGGAAAAAGGCAGCGAAATCATCCCGCTGTATGCGGATGCGCTTGATGCCTGTAGCAATAAAGTGCAAGGACTGACGGCTATTCCGGGCTTCCCGCTGAGCGGCAATCGCGCAGCAGAAAAAGTGTGGCTGGCCTGAGTATAGGTAAGAGCAACGTGACAGTACGAAATCGATTAGGAACCCGTTTCCCGCTGCTGACGATGATTGGCCGTCGTCTGCTGGCGGGGGTGGTGATGCTTGCGGTGGTATCGATGCTGATTTTTGCTGGCATTCAACTGTTGCCAGGCAACGCCGCTACCGCCATTTTGGGGCAGACCGCCACGCCGCAAGCCGTGAAAGCGCTGAATCTGCAACTGGGATTGGATCAACCTGCGATCTCGCGTTATCTCTCCTGGTTGGGCGGCGTCGTCAGTGGTGACTTTGGCCACAGTTTTACCAGCCGCCAAAGTATTGCGCCAGTGCTGGCCTATCGTCTGGGGAATACACTGTTTCTGGCCGGTTGTACTGCCGCCATCGCTGTGCCGCTGGCATTGCTGATTGGCTTTCTTTCCGTGCGTTATCAGGACAGTTGGCTGGATCAACTCCTGAGTATGTTCACCCGTACGGCGGTGGCGTTGCCGGAGTTTTTCTCCGGTTATCTGCTGATACTGATTTTTTCCATCATGCTGTCCTGGTTACCGAGCAATAGCAGTATTAGCGACGATATGTCCTTGTCGTCACGGCTGACGGCCATTGCCTTGCCCTGTTTTACGCTGGTACTGGCGGTGCTGGGGCATATGAGCAACATGACCCGTGCGGCGCTGATCAATGCGCAAAATGCGGCGTATGTTGATACCGCATTGCTGAAAGGGATCTCGCCTTCCGGTATTCTACTGCGTCACGTGCTGCCCAATGCCTGGGGGCCAATCATTAACGTTATCGTGCTAAACCTGGCTTACCTGATGGTCGGCGTAGTGATTGTCGAAAATGTGTTTGTGTATCCAGGGCTGGGGCAGTACATGGTGGACAGTATCAGTAAGCGCGATGTGCCGGTCATTCAAAGCTGTGCGCTGGTGCTGGCCGCGATTTATATCTTGCTTAATCTGTTGGCGGATGTGGTGGCGTTGATAGCGAACCCGCGTTTACGTCATGCTCGACAGTAAATCTCACCTTGTATCGTGGGCCGTAACACGGCAAACAAGAGTTATATCGACCGTAATGGATAATACCGAATGCCTCCTTTGAAACCTTCCGTGGTGCTCGGCCTCCTGGCGCTGGGCATCTTTATCTGTGTCGCGCTACTGGCCCCCTGGATTGCCCCATATCCGGCCGATAAGATTATTGGCGGCGCTTGGTTGGGACCGATGGGGAATGCCTGGATGGGCACGGATAATCTGGGGCGCGATCTGTTTTCCCGTCTTATCTGGGGTACCCGCACCTCGCTGTCCGTGACGGCGCTGGCGGCGGCGCTGGCGTTTCTGCTCGGGACATCGCTGGGTTTTCTGGCCGGCGTTTGTGGCGGCTGGGTTGATCAGTTGATTTCCCGCGTGAATGATGTGCTGATGGCGATTCCCACCTTGATTTTTGCGTTGGTGGTGTTGGCGATGTTACCGAAAGATACCGCTATCATCATTCTGGTACTGGGTGTGCTGGAGGCGACTCGCGTGTTACGAGTGTCGCGTTCTCTGGCGGTGGATATTGCCACGCAGGAGTTTATCGAGGTCGCGCGGATGCGTGGCGAATCAATGCGCTGGATTCTGTGGCGCGAAATTCTGCCTAACGCCTTGACTACGCTGGTGGCGGAGTTTGCCCTGCGTTTTATCTTCATTTTGCTGTTTCTGTCGGCGCTATCGTTTCTGGGCATGGGCATTCAGCCACCGACGGCAGACTGGGGCGGTCTGGCGCGGGATAATAAAGATGGCATCCTGTTTGGCGTGTGGGCGTCACTGGTACCCGGTGCGGCGATTGCCCTGCTGGCGGTATCACTGAACGTAGTGGCGGACTGGCTGTTAAGCCGTGATGGCCGTAATTGGCATGGAGGCAAAAATGGCTGAGTTATTGCGCGTGGAACAGCTTCAGGTGATCGCCGGGGATTGTACGCTGGTGGAGGATATCTCGTTCACGCTGAAGAAGGGTGAAGTGCTGGGATTGATTGGGGAATCGGGTGCGGGCAAGTCCACTATCGGGCAGGCGATCCTCGGTCATTGCCGTTATGGAATGCGTATCCGACAGGGGAAAATCTGGTTTCAGGATACCGATCTGGCGACACTTTCCGAACGCCAACTGCGTAAGGTGCGTGGTCAGCGCATCGCCTATGTAGCGCAGTCGGCCAGTGCTGCGTTTAACCCGGCGCGCAAAATTGGCGAACAGGTGATTGAGGCGGCGGTACGTCATGGCGTGATGTCACGCCAACAGGCGACGGTACAGGCGTTGACACTGTTTAGTCAGTTGTCGCTGCCTGAGCCGGCGGTGTTTTTTCAACGTTATCCGCATCAGGTTTCCGGTGGTCAGCTACAGCGGGCGATGATCGCGATGGCGATGTGTGCCGGACCGGATCTGATTATTTTCGATGAACCGACCACCGCGCTGGATGTCACCACCCAGCTTGGCGTGCTGAAAGCGATTGACGACATCATTCGACTGACCGGTGTCGCGGCGCTTTATATCAGTCATGATCTGGCTGTTGTGGCGCAGATCAGTCATCGGATCATGGTGCTGCGTCATGGTCGTCAGGTGGAAACCGCGACAACCGCGCAGTTATTGGCACATCCCACCGAAGACTATACCCGCCAGTTATTGCAAGCTAAAAGTGAGCAGAAAATCCCACTGCCACCGCTGAATGATGTGTTGTTGGATATCCGAGGTATCAGTGCCCATTATCAGCAGCAACCGGTGTTGGAAGCTGTTTCTCTGCAACTGACGCGTGGCCGTACGCTGGCGGTTATCGGTGAGTCCGGGTCGGGTAAATCAACTCTTGGGCGTACAGTTTGTGGTTTATTGTCACCGAGTGCCGGGGAGATCCACCTGAAAGAGGAACGCTTGTCACCGAAGTTGGCACAGCGTACCCGTCAGCAGTTGCGGTCGATACAGATGATTCATCAGCATCCAGACACTGCTTTAAACCCGCGTCTGCCGGTGGGAACACAAATTGAACGGGCGATGGTGTGCCTGAGCGACTTTTCCACGGCACAGCGGGGTGAACGCGTACGGGATTTATTACATCAGGTCGGGCTAACAACTGAACTGGCGGCACGCTACCCGACGTCGCTGTCCGGTGGACAGAAGCAGCGGGTGTGCATTGCTCGGGCGCTGGCCGCCCAGCCGGAATTGATTATCTGCGATGAACCCACGTCGGCGCTGGATCCGCTGGTGGCGCGTGATGTGCTGGCACTGTTGCGTCAGATTCAGCAAGAAACCGGCGTATCCTACCTGTTCATCACCCACGATCTGCATGTGGTACGGGAAGTGGCGGACAGCGTGGCGGTGTTGCGTCACGGACGCATTATCCGTCAGGGGCCGGTTGTCGAAACCCTGGCACCACCGTTGGATGACTACACCCGGCAATTGCTGGTGGCGGTGCCGGAAATGCGTTGTGGTTGGCTACAGGACGTGATGACCGCCAGTCAGTAAGACTACGTTGGGCGCGATATCAATTGCGCTGATGCGGAAACGGCGGCAACTGGCGGAAGGTGTCTTGTAATCCTTCCGACCAGGCTTTGCGGATGGACGCAAAGTAAGGATCATTTTCCGTAATGCGTTGTTGTTCTCCAATGTTAAAGCTGCCGTTCCGGTAAATCATCACGTCTAGCGGCATACCCACCGACAAATTGCTGCGCAGGGTGGAATCAATGGAAATCAGTGCGCAGCACATCGCTTGCTCTAGTGGTGTGTCGACACGCAGCACCCGGTCGATAATCGGTTTGCCATATTTGCTTTCGCCAATCTGAAAATAGGGTGTGTCGTGGGTGGACTCAATAAAGTTGCCTTCCGGATAGATATGGAACAGGCGCGGTTGCTCATCGCCAATCTGCCCGCCCAGTAACAGGTTACAACCAAAATTGGTGGTGCTGCCACTTTGCTGGGACTGGCTATCACGGTGGATTACTTCACGTATGGTTTCCCCCACCAGCATGGCGGCATCATAGAGGGAAGCGACCTGCATCAGGTTCGGCGTATGTTGTGTCTGGATACGAACATGAAGCAAGCTGAGGATACTCTGTGTCGTGGCCAGATTGCCTGCGCATTGAATCACCAGCACACGTTCATTTTCATTATGAAAAACATGAAGTTTCTTGAATGTCGCGATGTGATCAACACCCGCATTAGTGCGAGAATCTGATGCAAATACCAAACCGTCCGACAGATGCATGGCCACACAGTAGGTCATAGAGTACCTTTTCGTTAACGATGACTATTGCTGCTGTACCTGTTGCTGTCGCTCAAACAGCCGGACCTCAGCTTCGGAAAACATCTCTTCATAACCGCCGCCAAGTCGTGTACCGCGTACCGGGCAGGCATCCAGATAATCCATACCAATGGCCAGCCGCAGATGCTGATGGAGCTGGCAGGTGTTATTGGTGATATCAAAGCTGTGCCAGCGTTCATTCAACCACACTTCTGCCCAGGCGTGCATCGCCACGTGTTGCGTATCCTGACTGTATACATAACCGCTCACATAGCGGGCGGGAATATGCAGGCTGCGACAGCAGGCCAGAAAAACATGGGTATGATCCTGACAGACCCCTTTTTGCATGGCAAAGGCGCTTGCCGCGGTGTCATGCACCTGCGTGGCGCCAGGAGTATACGGCATTTTCAACTGTAATTCCGCCATCAGTTGATGCAGGCTTTCTTCCGCCGCCTGTGGGCGAAAGTAACGCTGTGCAAACGCACGGATAGTGCCGTTGGCCTCCGTCAGTGGCGTGGTGCGCAGGAATACCAATGGCGAGAGCGAATCCGTTTCTCCGCTAGCGTAGGCCTCTTCTCTGCTATCGGCGATTTCCACGACACCTTGAGCATGAATCGTGATGTCATGGTGTGGATGATCGAGTGTCAGTACATGTAGCACGTTGCCATAGGCATCGGTGGTAGCGACAGCGGAGGCGGGTAGTGTCAGTTTCCACTCCTTTATCTGCTGACAGGCGGTATTCTGCGGAGTCAGACGTAGGTACTGGGTGCTGAACTTCACTTCTTCATCATAGCGATAGTGGGTCAGGTGATTGATGGTAAGCTTCATAACGCCTCCAGATAGGTATGACGAATACTGTCCGCCAGCTCGTTGATATTACTGAGAAAATTATTCAGGTAAGTTTGCAGATCTTCCGCCATGATGTCGTCCAGTGTGCTGAAACGCAGCGCTACGTTTAACTGGTG
Source organism: Prodigiosinella aquatilis (assembly GCA_030388725.1). Classification (NCBI taxonomy): domain Bacteria; kingdom Pseudomonadati; phylum Pseudomonadota; class Gammaproteobacteria; order Enterobacterales; family Pectobacteriaceae; genus Prodigiosinella; species Prodigiosinella aquatilis. The sequence goes on along the minus strand of CP128857.1, from coordinate 4,383,082 downwards.
GGCAAGGCGTTGGGGAACCCGGGCGCGTTCACTGCCGATGGCTTCCAACTGTTGAACCAGATCGCTGACGCAGGCTCGCAACGATCGCGGCACGTCGTTACGCAGTACCAGTAGTTCGGTCACGGTTTCCCGGCTGACCGGCTGGCGATAAATGCTGTTGTAGGCTTCACGAGCGCTCACGGCCCTCAGCAGCGTATCCAACCGGTAATATTCCCGTACCGGATCGGGATCGTTATTCAATTGCTGATCTTTGATGCTGAGCAGTTGCGCGGTGGCATAAGCACGTTCAATCAGTGTACCGAGACGGATAAAGCACTGTGCGTCGTTACGCAGTAATGTGCCAAACATGGCGCCGCGGAATAAGTGGGCACGCTCTTTCACCCAGTCAAAGAAGGCGTCTATGCCGATTTTATCCACGCCCTGATGACGCAAATGGCGAATATCAATGCGGGTGGTGTTAATGCATTCCCACACTTCAGATGACAGGCTACCGCGCACCGCGTGGGCGTTGTTCCAGGCCATTTCGATGCAACTGTAAATGCTGCTGGGGTTATGGCTGTCGAGAGCAAAAAAGTTCAACAGATTATCCATGGAAAACCGGGTGTAATGCTGCTGAAACAGCTCATGGGTATAGGTCAGATTCAGCGGTAACGCCAGATCGCGTTGCTGCTGGCTGTGGCGCGGCATCATGGATAGCTTGTAAGTCACATCCAGTACGCGGGCGAAACTCTCGGCTCGCTCCAGATAACGGGCCATCCAATACAGTTCACTGGCTGTGCGGCTTAGCATGATTCGTCCTCCTCCATGACCCAGGTATCTTTGGTGCCACCACCCTGTGAGGAGTTCACCACCAGCGAGCCTTCCGTCAGTGCGACACGAGTCAACCCGCCGGGGATCAGCCGGATCTCCTCGCCGGAGAGCGCGAATGGCCGCAGGTCGATATGGCGCGGAGCCAGTCCTTCATCTACAAAAGTGGGGCAGGTGGAAAGCGCCAACGTTTCCTGAGCAATGTAGTGGTGCGGGTTGGCCAGCAACCGTAGCCGGAAGTCTTCTATTTGCTGATGTGTGGCACAGGGACCAACCAGCATGCCGTAACCGCCAGCGCCATGAACTTCCTTCACCACCATGCTGGCCAGATTATCGAGTACATAGTGTAAATCTTCAGTGTTGCGGCACTGCCAGGTGGGAATATTGCCCAGAATCGGTTCTTCGGATAGGTAAAAACGGATCATCTCCGGTACATACGGATAGATGGATTTGTCATCAGCCACGCCGGTGCCGATGGCATTGGCCAGCACCACGCCACCGGTGCGATACACCGACAGCAAACCCGGCACGCCGAGCATTGAATCGGTGCGGAATGCCAACGGGTCGAGGAAGTCATCGTCGATGCGGCGGTAGATGACATCCACCTGACAAGGGCCTTCGGTGGTGCGCATATAAACGGCACCTTCTTTCACGAACAGATCGGCGCTCTCTACCAGTTCAACGCCCATCTGCTGGGCCAGAAAACTGTGTTCAAAATAGGCGCTGTTAAAACGCCCCGGTGTCATCACCACGACGGTCGGATCGTCCACCGGCGTGCTTTCACGCAGGGTTTGTAACAGATAGCTGGGATAACGCTCTACCGGCGCGATGTGTTGCCTGGCAAACAGATCCGGATACAAGCGCATCATCATCTTGCGGTTTTCCAGCATGTAAGATACCCCGGACGGCGTGCGCAGATTATCTTCCAGCACGTAATAATGGCCGTCGCTGTTGCGCACCATGTCGATACCGGTGATATGGGCATAGATGTTGTTGTGCAAATCCACGCCCTGCATGCAGGGTTGGTATTGATCGTTAGCCAACACTTGCTCGGCAGGAATAATACCCGCCTTGAGAATATGCTGCTGGTGATAGATATCGTACAGAAAGGCGTTGAGCGCTTTGACCCGCTGGCGGATGCCAAGATCGAGCATGCGCCATTCATGGGCGGGAATAATGCGCGGGACGCTGTCGAAAGGAATCAGGCGCTCGGTTCCGCCCTCTTCACCATAGACATTGAACGTAATGCCGACCCGATGAAACAGCAGTTCTGCCTGCTCCTTTTTCTGCTTGATGGCCTGTTGGTCGGTTTGTTGCAGCCATTGCCAGTAAGCGTCGTATTGCTGGCGTTGTGTGCCTTCTGCGGTGAGCATCTCATCGTAGTAAGGCGCGGTTGGAAGCGTTATTTTTATCATTGTCATCCCCTGGCATCACGCTTGATGAAGATACAACCGAAATGCAGAAAGCATGCCAGCGTGGCAAATGACGTACTTATCGCTGGGGACAGGGTTTTTTTGCACCTGATTGGTGCCGGTACGGCGATCACTGCGCCATAGTGGTGTTGTCTGGTGGGAATATCCGGCGCTGATAGTGCGAAGAGGGTAATGAGTGCACCGAATAAGGATGAGCTGATGTTTGTCGGGATGAGCCTACCCGAATTTAGTGTTATTCGACTTTCGACTTGACTGGGGAACGCGTGACATCGCCATGTAACCGGGGAACGGCTGCCTTCCCCTTGTGAAGGGGAAGGATTGGGCGGGGTTGGAACGCGCGAGGAGTGCCGCTGCCCCTGAGATGCGAGACAAATTTAGCCACGCACAGCGATGGCTTCTATCTCTATTTTCACGTCTTTTGGCAGACGAGCGACTTCTACACAGGAACGGGCCGGGAACGGCGCATTATGTTCAGTAAAGAAGGCCTCATAGGTGGCGTTAACCGTGGCGAAATCGTTAAGATCTTTTACAAATACGGTGGTTTTAACGATATCAGACACTTTCAGATCGGCAGCTTCCACAATCGCCTTGACGTTTTCCAGTGATTGACGCGCTTGCGCGGATATGTCGTCGGATACCAGACCGGTTTTCGGGTCTACCGGAATCTGACCGGATGTGAATATCATGCTGCCGAGGTCAACACCCTGAACGTAAGGGCCAATCGCTGCCGGAGCCTGTTCCGTACTGATAATGCGTGACATATTTTCTCCTGATTAAGTCTGAATGAGCGCGAACGCTTTTTTCCAAAAAGCCTGGTACCAAGCCATTCTACCTCGTGAGCCGTCAGGCAAAGCAATACCTTTCTGATATTTCTGGTATTGCTTGCTCGCTAACTTAATGGCTGTTCAGTACCGCCTGACGTTCGAATTCCTTCTCACAGTATTTGCATTTCAACTGTACATCACCGTCACTGTGCTGTTTCACACTGAATGAAGAACTGACCGGTTCGCTGCGACTGATACAGTTGCTGTTGGGGCAGGTCAGTACACCATCAATATGATCCGGAAGTTGTGGATGTAACTTACGCACCACATCGTAATTGTCGATCTGGTTGACGGTCGCTTGTGGCGCGTATATTGCCAACTGGTCGGCCTGTTCTTCAGTAAGGAAAATATTCTCGATCTTGATCAGATCTTTGCGTCCCAACTCGTTGGACGGCAGGTTGAGGCCGATGGTGATACGCTGATCGGTGGCGGTCAATTTAAACAGCGTCAGCAGTTTGAAGCCGACCTGAGCCGGAATATGGTCGATCACCGTGCCGCGTTTGATGGCTTCTACCTGTAATTTATTATCATGAGTCATTATTGTGCTCCTCCTTTACAGAACCAGTTCGCTGTTTAAAACCAATGCCAACAGAGCTTGGCGCGCATAGATACCATTACCGGTCTGCTGGAAATAATGGGCGTAAGGGGTACTGTCAACATCGGTGGTGATTTCGTCAATGCGCGGCAGCGGATGCAGCACTTTCAGGTTATCGCGGGCATTGGCGAGGTCGGTCGCGCGCAGAATGAACTGTGATTTGATGTTGATATATTCAGACGGATCCAGCCGCTCTTTCTGCACTCGGGTCATGTAAAGAATATCCACTTGTGGCACGACTTCTTCAATGCTGTCATGCAGGCTGTAGGCGATATTTTTTTCTTCCAGCATCTGCAGGATGTAGTCCGGCATTGCGAGTGCTCCAGGGGCGATGAAGTAGAAACGGTTGCCATCAAATTTGGCCAGCGCCTGAGTCAGTGAATGCACGGTGCGCCCGTATTTCAGGTCACCGACCATGGCGATATTGATACCGTTCAGACGGCCCTGGGTTTCTTGAATGGTGAACAGGTCGAGCAGGGTCTGAGACGGGTGCTGATTGGCACCGTCGCCCGCGTTGAGTACCGGTATGCCGTTGGAAAACTGACTTGCCAGCCGCGCGGCGCCCTCTTGCGGATGACGCATCACAATGGCATCCACGTAGTTACTGATGACCGAAATGGTATCCGCCAGCGTTTCCCCTTTTTTGCCTAACGAGGTATTGCTGCTGTCGGCGAAGCCGACCACGGACGCGCCTAAACGGTGCATGGCAGTTTCAAATGACAGGCGGGTGCGGGTTGATGCTTCAAAGAAGCAACTGGCAATCACTTTATGTTTTAACAGCTCCGGTTGCGGGTTGGCTTTCAGGCTGGCTGCCACTTTCAGCGTCAGTTCCAGATCGTCCCGGCTGAGATCATTAATCGAGATGATGTGTCTTTTATAAAGCGGATTGACCATTTGGTTATTCTCCCCACAGTTAGGCATGGTAAACAGAAATTTTTGCCGCCTGCGACAGGCAAAAAAACCCCTCAACGAGGGGCTTTTTTCAACAATCGGTAAGGCAACGGAAGGAAAAACGCAGGCTGGCTGCCGGATGGCAGTTGCGGTTGATGACCCACAAAAACAGCAGCGTTAAACATGTCCCCTCCCGGCAAATTGGTCGAAATTATACGCGCAGGGAATGCTAATTCAAGCGGAAAACGCGATTTTTCGTGCATGGCAATCGGTTGCGATCGGTGAGCTCGCCAATGCTGGGCGGCGTGGTTTGTGTCTGAAATTAAAATGGCAGTCTCGTCACTTTTTGGCTGTGGTCGGCTGGCGGCTGAAACAGAGGAGGAGTATAAATGCCGTAAAGTATCGTTTTATTTTACAGAGGAATGACCATGATTACCGGCAATATCCATCATCTTGAACTGGTTCCTTATCTGCCATTGGAATTGCGTGAAGCTATTGAGTATGTGAAACAACATATCAATGCTGATACACCGCTTGGCAAACACGACATTGATGGCAACAAGGTGTTTGTCCTGGTTTCGAATGACAGTACCGATGTGCTGGAAAATCGCCGGGCGGAATACCATGGTAAATATCTTGATATCCAGATCATTCTGAATGGTACTGAAGGAATGACCTTCAGTAACTTGCCTGCGGGTAAGCCAGATGTGGACTGGCTGGCGGATAAAGACATCGCGTTTTTGCCAGCCGGTGAACAGGAAAAGCAGTTTGTTATGCAATCCGGTGATTTTGTGGTGTTCTTCCCAGGTGAAGTGCATAAGCCGCTGTGTGCCGTCGGCGCCCCCGCCCATGTACGTAAAGCTGTGGTAAAAATCGACGCATCGCTGGTGATGTAATCCTCCTCCAGGGCGCTGCGGCGCCTTTCTTTTTTGTCATTTCCCCCGTTTCTGTTCTTCTTGTGTTGCCGCGTTTCCTTCAACTATGGCTGGCTATTGACCCGACACCGATCGGTTAAAAACCGGATACCTGACCGGTGTGAATGCTGTGACGCGTTAATACTTTTTCCCTCCAGCACTCTTTGGATGTGATCTGCGCCAAAGATCGCGTAGCAGATCAACTAAAACCGGTTGCGGAATAGTGGTGCTTCAGGCAGCCTGAAACCGGTTTCATTATCATGGCGGCAGATCATCAGTAATCAAAAAGGTGACACTATGGCTGGGATTAGAGATTACGCAACATTAGCGAAAAACATTCTCAATGCAGTAGGTGGGCAGCAGAACATCGTCAATTTTTCTCGTTGTGCTACCCGCTTGCGTCTGGTGCTGGGAGAAACGCCCGCCGGTGCCAAAGCGAGGATCCAGGGTCTGCCGGGTGTGATCGCCGTAGTGGAAAACGGTGGACAGTTTCAGGTGGTGATCGGTACGCATGTGGGTGAGGTTTATCGCCATATGGCTGATCTGGTTGGTGATAATCACAGGGCTGTCAGTGAGCCGAAACGCCGTGTACTGGATACTGTGATCGCCACGATGTCGGCTGTGTTTGCTCCCATTGTCTACATTCTTGCCGCTGCCGGGATCCTGCAAGGGATGCTGATTGTGGCGACGCAGTTTTCCGATACTTTCAATACCACTGGTACTTACAGCGTACTGAATTTTATGTCGTGGACGCCGTTCGCGTTTTTGCCGGTATTTATTGCCATTACTGCGTCCCGCCATTTTCGTTGTAATACCTATATCGCTGTGCTGTGCTGCTGTGCGCTGATCAACCCTGAATGGACCACGTTGGCTGGGAAAATCGCCGCCGGTGAACACATAACGCTACTGGGATTGCCGCTGGCGAAAACCGTCTATACCGCCTCGGTACTGCCACCGTTATTTCTGGTTTGGGTATTGGCATGGGTGGAGCATCGGGTAGTGAAATGGCTGCCTGAAGTAGTGAGTGCTCTGTTTACCCCGTTGATCTGTTTTGTGATTGTGGTTCCGCTGACGTTGCTGGCCATCGGTCCGGTGACCAGCTGGGCGGCGAGTGGCATTGCGCTTGGTTATAATGCGTTGTTTCACGCGTTTCCGGCGTTGGCAGCTGGCATTATCGGCGGTGTGTGGCAGATCATCGTGATCTTCGGTGTGCACTGGGGGATCACGCCCGTCGTCCTGGCTGATTTCGATATAAATGGTCACGACTCATTTCAAGCATTCCAGACGGTTGCCGTCGTGGGACAGATGGCTGCTGCTTTTGGGTGTTTCCTGAAAACACGTAACCGGGAATTGAAAACCCGCGCCATGTCAGCGGGAGTGACTGCTATCTTCGGCATTACCGAACCGGCTATCTACGGCGTGACGTTACGTTACAAAAAACCATTTATCTGTGGCTGTATCGGCGGGGCGGTAGGCGCGGTGGTCACCAGCCTGTTTGGCTCGCTGTACTACGCCTATGCCGGATTGCCCGGCATCCTGACTATCATTAATGCCATTAGCCCGTCATCCCCCATGTCATTTATCGGGGAACTGGTGGGATGTGGTGTGGCAATTGTGCTGACTATTGGAATGGTGATGGTCGTTGGGTTTGATGATCCGGTAGATGAAATACCGGCGACACCGGTGGCTGAGATGACCACATCTGAAACGACGTTGTCGGCATCGGGTAATCAACCCACTGAGTAAAATAACGTTTTGTTGTGTGTCGTGTATCGCCGTCATTTCCGTATGGCGGAGATTTGGACGAAGAGGTGGAGAAAATGAGCCAATTACCGGAAGGTTTTTTATGGGGTGGCGCAGTGGCGGCTCACCAGTTGGAAGGTGGCTGGGATGAAGGGGGCAAGGGCGTCAGTGTGGTGGATGTGTTGACGGCAGGGGCGCATGGCAAGCTCCGTCGTATCACGGATGGCGTGGTGCCAGGGGAAAATTATCCAAACCATGAAGCGATCGATTTTTATCATCGTTACAAAGACGATATCCGGTTGTTCGCCGAGATGGGATTTAAATGCTTTCGCACCAGCATTGCCTGGACGCGTATTTTCCCTAATGGTGATGACAGCGAGCCTTGCGAAGCCGGGCTGCAGTTTTATGACGATCTGATCGATGAACTACTGAAATATCAGATTGAGCCAGTGATGACCCTCAGCCATTTCGAGATGCCGCTGCACCTGGCGAACGCATATGACGGCTGGATGAGTCGCAAAACGCTGGATTGTTTTGTGCGTTTTGCCACTACGGTGATTGAACGTTACAAGCACAAAGTGAAGTATTGGATGACGTTCAATGAGATCAACAACCAGAAGAACGTATCGGCGGAGATCTTTGGCTGGATGTGTTCCGGGGTAACATTCCCGGTGAAGGAAAAGCCGGAGGAAGCCATGTATCAGGCGGTACATCACCAATTTGTCGCCAGCGCACTGGTGGTGAAAAAAGCCCATGAAATCAATCCTGAGTTGAAAGTAGGCTGCATGTGTTCCTTCGTGCCGTACTACCCGTACTCCTGTCATCCCGAAGACGTGATGCTGGCAACGGAATCTATGCATGACCGCTTCTATTTCTCGGATGTACATGTGCGTGGTCACTATCCTGGCTATGCCAAACGGGAGTGGGCGCTCAAAGGCTATCATATTCATATGGAACCGGAGGATGAGCAGATTCTGCGTGAGGGCAAGGTGGATTACATCGGTTTCAGCTATTACATGTCCAACGTGGTGAAGCACGATGCGCAGAGTGACACCACCGCCAGCATGGACGGTAGTTCTGAGCACTCAGTACCCAATCCCTACCTGCAAGCCAGTGACTGGGGATGGCAAATTGACCCGGTCGGTTTGCGTTATGCGCTGGTGACACTTTATGAACGTTATGAAGTGCCGCTTTTCATTGTGGAAAACGGGCTGGGTGCCGTGGATAAGCCAGACGAGAAAGGCTATTGCCACGATGATTACCGCATTGATTATTTACGAGCCCATATTGAGGAAATGAAAAAAGCGGTCTCTATTGATGGCGTGGAACTGATGGGATATACCCCGTGGGGATGTATCGATCTGGTGTCATTTACAACGGGAGAGATGGCGAAACGTTACGGGTTTATCTATGTCGATAAACATGACGATGGTACCGGGCAGTTAAATCGGGTACCGAAGAAGTCGTTCTATTGGTATCAAAAAGTTATCTCCTCTAATGGTGAGACCATGTAAATGACAAGGCAAAAACAGCAGTGTAAATGCTGTTTTTGCCAACGCACCATCTAAAGCTGCTGACTTAATGTCGCGACCATTACTGCTTTGATGGTATGCATGCGATTTTCCGCCTGATCAAACACAATACTGTGTGCAGATTCAAATAATTCCTCCGTGACTTCCATTCCACCATGCAAGCCATACTGCGCGGCCATCTGTTTGCCGATGGTGGTTTGATCGTCGTGGAACGCTGGTAAACAGTGCAGAAATTTCACCTGCGGATTACCGGTGGCGGTGATCATTGCCATATTGACCTGATAGGGCCTCAGCAGGTTGATGCGCTGTTGCCAGACCTCCTTCGGTTCACCCATGGAAACCCATACGTCGGTATAAATAAAATCAACATCCTTCACCCCAGTTGCAACATCTTCTGTCAGGGTGATGGATCCCCCTGTCTTGACTGCCGCCGCCTGGCATTCGGCTACTAGTCCAGCTTCTGGCCAGTAGGTTTTTGGTGCGATAAGACGCAGATCCAACCCAGTGAGTGCCGCCGCTTCCAGCATGGTATTCCCCATGTTGTTACGAGTATCCCCAACGTAGGCCAGCTTCATGTCAGACAAGGATTGGCCCGGCAAATGTTCCCGCATTGTCAGCAGATCTGCCAGTAACTGGGTCGGATGGAATTCATCGGTCAACCCGTTCCATACCGGCACGCCGGAAAATTCCGCCAATGTTTCCACCAGATGCTGGCCGTAGCCACGATACTGAATACCGTCATACATCCGGCCCAGAACCCGTGCAGTGTCTTTCATTGACTCTTTGTGACCGATTTGGCTACCGCTTGACCCCAGATAGGTGACCTGTGCTCCCTGGTCGTATGCAGCAACTTCGAAAGAGCAGCGAGTGCGGGTCGAATCTTTTTCGAAGATGAGTGCGATATTTTTACCTTGCAGGTGGCGGATCTCGGTGCCGCTTTTTTTATCGGCTTTGAGTTTCATTGACAAATTCAGCAGGCTTTCGATTTCTGTCGGTGTGAAATCCATTAATCTTAAAAAATGACGTAAGTAAAACGGGTTCATGATGTTCTTCTCCATGTGGCTCAACATGTGTAGTTGAATTAAAATTCACTTTATATGTGTAATTATTCAATTTCAAGTGGTGGGGTCAAACTTTCTGGTGGAGGCGGGTGCGGGCCTGTGGGACAATAACCCGACATTTTCTCCGATTTAACGAGGACTGAGGCATGGCAAACCGCGAATTGCTGGAAGAACAACGTGAAGAGACGCGCCTGATCATTGAGGAGTTGCTGGAAGATGGCAGCGATCCTGATGCGCTCTACACCATCGAACACCATTTCTCAGCCGAGAAATTTGAAGACCTGGAAAAAGTAGCGGTAGATGTATTCAAATTAGGTTATGAAGTTACCGATGCCGAAGAGCTGGAAGTCGAAGACGGTGTCATGCTGATGTGTTGTGATGCGATCAGTGAACTGGCGTTAAAAGCCGAACTGATCGACGAACAAGTGGAACAGTTACTGGATTTGGCCGAACGTTACCATATTAATTACGATGGCTGGGGCACTTACTTCGAAGGTGAGGATGACGAAGACGAAGGTGATGAAGATGAGGATTTTTACGACGAGGATGATGATGGTAAACGCCATTAATCTTGCTGGTTAGCGTTTTGTCTGGCGCTGCACCATTTTTATTGGTGCAGCGCTGGTCTGCTAGCTGAGTATTATCAGCGAAAATTATATATCAATCATAATTGCTTCAGCATTCTCACTTCACAATCAGTATGCCCGGTGTTCCCCATTGCACAGGGAATATGTTGGAATCCCAGTTTTTCATACAAAGAAATCGCGTTGGTCAGGTGTGAGGTCGTTTCCAGATAACAACGTTGAAAGCCTTGGCGGCGAGCAAAATCCAGCGCCTTCAATGCCAGCTGTTTCGCCATTCCCTTTCCGCGCGCTACCGGCAAAAAATACATTTTCTGCAGTTCGCAGATATCCTTGTCCCCACCGGATAATGGTGCGATACCGCCGCCGCCAACGATTTCATCATCATATACCACCAGCCAGTAAGCACTTTTCGAACGACTGTATACCTGGAACAGAACATCCAGATCAGGATCCGAAACGGTATAGCCCTTATCGGCTGTTAGCTCAAACTCGGCAGAAACGCGACGTATCACACTGGCAATGGCAGCGTTATCGCCCACAGTGATGGGACGCAGTTGAAGAGGGGCGGAAGTTACAGTTGTCATGGTGTTCACTCTTGTTATGTCTATCACTTCTCGTGCTGATATTAAGCGAACTGCTACACCATTACTACCTCGCGCGACGGCGGGGAAAATATGGTTACTATTTAACCGCATAACATCAAAACAGGTTTGATACAAATAGACATGAATACGGCATGTTATCTGATGGTGTTCTCTCTGGCGAAACGTAATAATGAGCATTATCTTTTGCAAAGGGAATATGTCTATGTCCCCATTGATTATCACTGTATTCATGTTAACGCTCAGTAATGTGTTTATGACCTTCGCCTGGTACGGGCATTTGCGTTACTTTAGCGGGCGAGCCTGGATCATCGCCGCATTGGTCAGTTGGGGCATTGCACTGTTTGAATATTTGTTACAGGTACCCGCCAATCGTATTGGCTATCAAGTGGCCTCGGCCGGACAGCTTAAAATAGTGCAGGAAGTCATTAGCCTGGCGGTATTTATTCCTTTCTCGATGATTATTTTGAAAGAGCCATTTCGCACTGATTATATTTGGGCAGGATTTTGCTTGCTTGGCGCGGTGTTTTTTATGTTCCGCCATAAAATAATGGGATAATGATCACCCAGCCTATTATTTTATATGCCGAGATTCGGTTTCAGTTAAATAGTGATTAAAATGAAACCATTTTCAATAAAAAATAAGCAGTTCAGAATGATGCTATAGCTATTCTTTTACTAAGTCTCATTAAAATATCACTTACTGCATCGCCTGAATGATTAATCCAGATGAGTTTTTTAACGGTAAAATCGTAGCGTTTCGATTCCATAGAGACTTAATAGATTTCAAAATGCAGGAAGGCGGCAAGAGAGCGTTTCGATGAACTTATTCAGGTAAGCGATTCGGGTGAACGAACACGGGCCAACACCATCGCGACTTGAAAATGACGAGTATGGATTGCCAGCAATTTAAACGGTCTGCGAATGCAGACCGTTGCAGAGAAAAATCACTTACAGCGTTACAAGACCAATTACTGTCACAACCGTCAAAATGGCGGCCAGACCGTAAAATACCCATTTCCCGGCCGGGATGTGGATTTTCAGGTCATGCGTGGCGTGATGGATACGGTGCAGACCACACCACAATGGCAGAACAATCATCAGCAGCAGAAAAATACGGCCGATAATGCTCTGACTGAACATAGCGATGCGTTCATAACCCAGTGCATCCGGGAATATGCTCAACGGCAACAGGATACCGACCAGCAGGATGATCACCGGTGCAAAGAAGGCACTCCACATGCCACCGGCACCGAACAAGCCCCAGAAAGGTGGTTCATCGGAGCGTTTTGGTGTTTGGTTAATCACGTTATTCCTCCTGATCAGAACAGTAATGCGATAGCCAGTACGGCCAGCGTTACCACCACAGTGACTGCCCATAGCCCTTTAATGATTGGCTCAGGCCCCATTTTTTCATCTTTAATCACGATAATGCTGGCTTTGGGTGCCAGTTCAAACCAGGTTTTGGTATGGAGAACCGCTGCCAGCAGGGCAATAATATTGATGAGCAAGACCAGTGGGTGTTGTAAAAATCCAACAAAATGCGCCCAGCCTTCCGGACCCGCTTTCAATGAAAATACGCCATACAGCAGTACAATGCTGAACCAGACAGCGGGAACAGCGGTACCTTCGCGCAACATATAGAAGCGATAAAATCCCAGCTTTTTCCACCAGGTCGGCGTCATATCACGGACATACGCTTTACGTTTGGTTGTCATTATTTGCCTCCCTCCCTTATTGTGGTTTCAGCATGGCAATCATGAAATCTTTAGCGCTTTCGACCTTGCCCTGTTGGATGGCAGCAGCAGGATCAACGTGCTTCGGACACACTTCCGAGCAGTAACCAACAAAGGTACAGGTCCACACCCCGTTATCACCGTTCAACTGCGGCATGCGTTCTTTTTTGCCGTGATCACGGTTATCCAGGTTGTAGCGATGTGCCAGTGTAATAGCGGCCGGACCGATAAATTCGGGATTCAGGCCGAACTGTGGGCAGGCGGCATAGCACAGTCCACAGTTGATACAGCCAGAGAACTGATGGTATTTGGCCATCTGTGCCGGGGTCTGCTTGTTAGGCCCCTGTTCCGGTTTACGGTCATTACCGATGATGTACGGTTTGATAGCTTCCAGACTCTCAATAAAATGAGTCATATCCACCACCAGGTCGCGTTCAATCGGGAAGTTACCCAGTGCTTCCACTTTCACGCCGTTGGGGTAGTCACGCAGAAAGGTTTTACAGGCCAGTTTTGGCACGTTGTTGACCATCATGCCGCAGGAGCCGCAAATCGCCATCCGGCAGGACCAGCGATAAGACAGGTCCGGTGCCAGGTTGTCTTTAATGTAGCCCAGCGCATCCAGCAAAGAGGTCTGTTTGTTATAGGGCACTTCATAGATTTCAGCGTGCGGCGCGTTGTCCTGCTCCGGGTTATAGCGCATGACTTCCATTTTTAGCGTTTGCATCTCAGCCATTCGCTTGCTCCTTATCACTTTTTTCCTGAGCGTCAGCCTCGCCCCCGTACACACGTTTTGCCGGCGGTAGTTTGGTGATCTTCACATCACTGTACTCCAGTCGGGGTGCGCCTTCCGGGTTGTAGAACGCCAGTGTGTGTTTCAGGAAATTCACATCATCACGTTCGGTACAGCCTTCATCCAGACGCTGGTGCGCACCACGGGATTCTTTACGGTTGATAGCGGAGTGCGCCATACATTGAGCGACGTCCAGGCTGTGTCCCAGTTCGATGGTATAAAGCAGGTCGGTATTGAATACGCTGGAATGGTCGGTAATCTTCACGCGTTTGAAGCGTTCTTTCAGCTCAGCCAGCTTATCCAGCGTTTTTTGCATTAACTCGGTAGTACGGTAGATACCGCAACCTTCTTCCATCGATATACCCATTTCGTCGCGGATCTTCGCCCAGCTCTCTGTGCCTTCCTGTTTCATCAGGGTATGCAGACGCTGTTCTACATCGCGAGCCTGTGCATCCAACGCACTGGCGTTGGCCGGGGCCGATTCCAGAGAGCGCTGGGTGGCATGTTCGCCAGCGATACGACCAAAGACCACGAGTTCTGCCAGGGAGTTGGAGCCCAGACGGTTGGCACCATGCAGACCGACAGAGGAGCATTCACCGGCGGCAAACAACCCTTTGATTCGGGTTTCGCACTGCTGGTCTGTTTCGATGCCACCCATGGTGTAGTGTGCGGTCGGGCGAATTGGAATGGGTTCTTTCACCGGGTCGACACCGACATAAGCCTGAGCCAGTTCACAGATGAACGGCAGACGCTCTTTCAATTTCTTTTCACCCAGATGACGCAGGTCAAGGTAGACCACATCACCCAGCGGGGTGGAAATGGTGCGACCGGCACGCCATTCATGCCAGAAGGCCTGCGACACTTTGTCACGTGGGCCCAGTTCCATGTATTTATTTTTCGGCTCACCCAGCGGCGTTTCCGGCCCCATACCGTAATCCTGTAGGTAACGGTAGCCATCTTTGTTGACCATGATACCGCCTTCACCACGGCAGCCTTCGGTCATCAGGATGCCGGAGCCTGGCAGACCTGTTGGATGGTACTGGACGAACTCCATATCACGCAGTGGAACGCCGTGACGGAATGCCATGCCCATACCGTCACCGGTGACGATACCGCCGTTGGTGTTATAACGGTAAACACGGCCTGCGCCACCGGTGGCCATAACCACGGCGTTGGCGCGGATCTGAACCAGTGTGCCTTCCATCATATTGATGGCGACAAGCCCGCGGGCCTGTCCGTCATCTACCAGAATATCCAGCACGAAATGTTCGTCAAAACGCTGAATCTGCGGGTATTTCAGGGATGTCTGGAACAGAGTATGCAGCATATGGAAGCCGGTTTTGTCAGCGGCGAACCAGGTACGCTCAATCTTCATTCCCCCAAAGCGGCGCACGTTGACGGAACCATCCGGTTTGCGGCTCCAGGGACAGCCCCATTGCTCCAGTTGGGTCATTTCACGCGGACAACTTTGTACGAACTGGTCGACAACATCCTGTTCGCACAACCAGTCACCACCTGCGACGGTATCGTGAAAATGGAAATCAAAGCTATCGTGATCCTGAGTGACAGCTGCTGATCCCCCTTCGGCAGCCACAGTATGACTACGCATGGGATAAACTTTAGAGATCAGAGCAATCTTCAGTTGGGGATTAGCTTCGGCGGCAGCAATTGCCGCTCGTAAACCAGCGCCCCCGGCCCCGATAATGGCCAAGTCGGCATTAAAGGTTTGCAATGCACTCCTCCAGTTACTTAAGTTAATTAAATTAAATTAAGAAAATAATATCTATTCAGCATATATCCTTTATTTCTTTTTAATTATTAACACGTTAAAAAAGAAGGAAAAAACATTTATTCGCCTATTAAGAATAGATAACTATCTCTTTTTTGTGTGGAAATGATTATACCGACTTAAAAGTAAATGGAATTTGATATGATCCAGTATTTTGCTGTTTTTTAATACCCTTTCGGACATAGTTTATAAAACGTGATCGATACGCTTATTTCGGTGGAAATAATATTTTTATACCCAATAAACTTCGAGTTGCAGGAAGGCGGAAAGAGAGTGAATCCCGAGGCGCTTACTCAGGTAAGTGATTCGGGTGAGCGAACGCAGCCAACACACCTGCAACTTGAAGTATTTGGGGTATAAAACTTGAAAGATGAAAAGTGTATTTCTTTAATCGTGTCTTTACTGACAATATAAGAAAATCTTTCACGGGATATAATTTGTCTGGTTGACATGATGCGGGTAGACTGCACCACCTGTTTGACCTTTGGAGTAATCACCTTGAGCGAAACGGCAAGTTGGCAACCCAGCGCTTCTATCGCCACACTGTTGAAACGGGCATCGATCATGATGGATATCCGACGTTTCTTCGCTGATCGCGGCGTACTGGAAGTTGAAACGCCAGCCATGAGTCAGGCGACGGTAACCGATGTTCACCTTTCCCCGTTCCAGACCCACTTTGTCGGCCCTGGTGCGGCTGAAGGATTAACACTATATCTAATGACCAGCCCGGAATATCACATGAAGCGTCTGCTAGCCGCAGGTAGTGGACCGATATTTCAGTTGTGCCGCAGTTTTCGTAATGAAGAATCTGGTCGCCATCACAATCCCGAGTTTACCATGCTGGAGTGGTATCGCCTGCACTATGATATGTACCGCCTGATGAACGAGGTGGACGATCTATTGCAGCAGGTGCTGGAATGTGACAATGCCGAAAGGCTCACTTATCAGCAGGCTTTTCAACGTCACCTTGAGATTGACCCGTTGTCCGCAGACAAAGCGCAATTACGTGACGTGGCGGAAAAACTGGGTGTTGGGGATGTCGCAGCTAATGAAAACGACCGCGACACCTTACTGCAACTGCTGTTTACGGTAGGTGTGGAAACCAATATCGGACGTGACAAACCGGCCTTTGTTTACCATTTTCCGGCTACCCAGGCATCACTGGCGGAAATCAGTACCGAAGATCATCGTGTGGCCGAGCGGTTTGAAGTCTATTTTAAAGGCATCGAACTGGCGAACGGTTTTCGTGAATTAACCGACAGTCATGAACAACGTCAACGCTTTGAACAGGATAACCGCAAACGTACCGCCCGCGGTCTGCCAGTACAGCCGATCGATGAAAATCTGCTGGCCGCGCTGGAAGCCGGTATGCCGGAGTGTGCCGGCGTGGCGCTGGGTGTGGATCGTCTTATTATGTTGGCATTGAACGCTGAAACATTGAGTGATGTGATCGCATTTTCTGTTGATAGAGCGTAATAGCAAGGGTTCTTGCGAGTGGTGCCACCGCCCGGATGGCACCAGCGATTAAACGCCACCGGTGGTGGATGCGCGTCCAGACATCTGTATCGAATCCATCTGCACCTGAAAGGGTGGGAATGGCATGACCAGATTGTGTTGGCGGTAACTTTCCAGAATCAATTGGTGTAGCTGATGACGCAACGGCATCCGGTGCCCCATTTCAGCGGCAAAAATGCGTAGCTCGAAAATCTGGATACCCTGTGTCAGATCCACCAGAAAAACTTCCGGCGGCGGATTATCCAGAACCAGATCACTCTGTTTTGCCACCTCCAGCAATAGTTCTGTCACTTCCTGGCTATTGGCCTGCGCCGGGGCCGGAACACTTACCACCACGCGGGTCACGGAATCGGACAGCGACCAGTTGATAAACTGTTCGGTAATAAACGCTTTGTTGGGAACAATGATCTCTTTACGGTCCCAGTCTGAAATGGTCGTGGCCCGGGTGTTAATCCGCATGACACAACCAGTGAGATTGTGGATCGTGACGGTATCGCCAATACGAATCGGCTTTTCGAACAGAATAATCAGGCCAGAAATAAAGTTGGCGAAAATCTCCTGCAAGCCAAAGCCCAATCCCACGCCCAACGCAGCTACCAACCACTGTAGTTTCGCCCACTCAATGCCAATCATCGAGAACCCGATCAGACCACCTATTAGCATCAGCAGGTATTTACTGACTGTGGTGATGGCATAACCGGTGCCGGGTGCGAGCTCGATATGCTGTAACAGCGCCAGTTCCAGCAAGGCGGGCAGGTTTCGCATCAACTGTACGGTGATGAAAAAAATCAGCATGGCAATCAGCACTGCACCAAGGGTAATTGGTTGCACGCTTTCCACCCCTTTCACGGTACTGGTGACATCCCATAGACTGATATTTCCCAGAAACGCAAAGGCGGAATGGATTTCTGACCACAACGCAATCACCGAAACCAGCGCGATAAGTGTCAGGATTGAACGCACCAGTTTTAGTGATTTGGCGCTGATGGCATCCAAATCTACTACCGGTTCTTCCAATGTGTCGCCGCCGATCTCATAGCCGCTGGACGGTAGCGATTCTTCGTCCCCCCGCGCTCGCTGGGCCAGGATTTCGGCACGACGTTGTCTGGCACGATCAAAGGCAATGCGACGGCGCTGAATCAGCATCCAGCGACGAATGATGTGATAAACCACTAGCAGGAAAAACCAGATGGCTACGGACGTTTCCAGCCGAGCCAACAGCGCCTGGGATGTCGTCAGATAACCCAGACTGGCGGCCAGCGCAGCCACCAGCGGCATGAAAATCAGGATGTTCCACATGCCACGGTTGGCTGGATTTTCCCCGGAACCGGCTTTATCCAGATAGAGTGGAATGCCGGCCCGCTTGAGGCTGGTGGTCACCAGGGTGAGAGCCATACACAGCAAAATAAAACACAAGCGCCCCAGCGTACTGGAAAATTCACGGTCGTTAAGATTGTCAAACGTAATAAGCGCCATGATCAAGGGGACGATAAAACCGATAGATAACTGGTAATAACGCATAGCCCGGGCTACCCGCATCGGGGACCAGCCAAAGTGCACGATGAACAGCCCCTGCCGGTGGGCAAACGCTGCGCTGATCATCACTACCCACATCAGTGGCACGGTAGCAGTAACACTGTCGCCGATAGCCACGGCCACCGGATAAGGCCAGGCATTCTGCAAACCATATCCCAGCGCGGCCCACAATACCGGCAGTGGGATAGCCACCATAACCGACCAGAATACCGTGCGTAGGGTCAGCATAAAATGGTCTAGGGTGACTTTACCCACCCGATCGCTGGCACGCTGCATAAAAGCATGGTAATGACGACGAGAGCCAACACTGAACCCTACCAGCAGCAATGCGCCCAGCAGCGGTAACAGCGTATCGCGGCTGGTGACCATCATGATCATGGCACTGCCGAGTTGGGTCAGCGTGTCCAGCGACAGCAGCAGTGATAAATCTTTCAGCAGTGTGATTGGGTAGGCGAAGGTTATCGGTTCGACGTCCGCCACCCAGAACAGGTAACGGTGTGCGGCCTCACGAATTTCTAACAACGCGTCTTCCAACTGATTATTGGCGACTTTCAGCTTGGTCAATTCAAGAACCAGTGTGTCGCAACCAGATATCAGAGAGGTCAGTAATTCACGTTGCGTGCGTAGCTGATCGTCGAGAATTTTTTGCTGCGCGGTGGTCAGTGGTGAGCCATTATCCTGTCTGGCCAGCTCGGTTTTTGGTAGTTGACTGAGCAAATCGTCATAATGCAGCCGTTGCACACGCAATTGGGCCATGTCTCTGTCCAGTAACTGGGGTTTTGGCATGTCGGGCAGGCGGGCGACCTGGGCGCGCAGTGTTTCCCCCAATGCGGTGGAAGAGCCCAGCCATTGCGCCTGTTCGCGCAATGTACTCAATGCCTGATGTACCTGAAGCGTC
Source organism: Prodigiosinella aquatilis (assembly GCA_030388725.1). Lineage (NCBI taxonomy): Bacteria > Pseudomonadati > Pseudomonadota > Gammaproteobacteria > Enterobacterales > Pectobacteriaceae > Prodigiosinella > Prodigiosinella aquatilis. The sequence continues at coordinate 4,363,832 of CP128857.1, read as the reverse complement.
TGTGCCGCAGCCTGACGTTGCTGTGAGGAAATCAGGTCCATACGCTGTGCCTGCTGATTCAGTGCTAACGACAATTCGCGATTAATCTGTAACGGTTTGGCAATGATGGTGGGTAAATCACCACTCTGTTCTGCCAGTAGCTCTGTGCGCTCCAGTGCTTGTTCCGCTTCCTGCTGTCGCAAGGTGTTTATTGTGTTGCGTTGGGTTTGCAGCTGATTATCCAGTCGATCACGCTGTTTCTGGTAAAGCTCGCCACGCAGGCGTGACAGTTCCTGTCGGTTGCTGGCGGAAAGCTGAGCCAGCGCCAACTCATCGACACGACTTTTACGCAGCGCCGATTCCGCCTGCAAGGCGGCGAGTTGGGCTTGTCCGAGCGGGGTATTCGGCACACCCAGAGCCTGAATGCGTCGCTCAATATCACTTAGTGCACGGTTGGCTTCGGTTTGTTGCTGTGGCAGTTGGGACAGTGAATCGATGATTTCCCGTAGCCGATCCTGCTCCTGCTGTAGTAGGCGGCTCCGCTCCAGTAACTGGCTGCTGGTTTGTACAATCTGCTGTTCAAGATCGTTAATCGAAAGGTTATGTGTGGCGGGAGGCGATTTGTTGTCCTCGGCAGTCAGTTGCTGACGTAGTTGCCGGGTCAGTTTCGGGAAATCATCAATCACGTTCTGGTACTGCGCGGCCCGTTGTTGCGCTTCCTTGCTTCCATTGAGCATACGCAGGGCGGATTGTAGTTCTTTAATTATGTCTGCCTGATTAGGCAAGCTTTTATTGCTTTCCGCCTGTTGCAAATCCTGACGCAGTTGCGCGTCGGTGGGGATTTTGGCGGCTAGCGATGCGGTTGATAACAGGCATCCCAGTAAGAAAATCAGTATCAGACGCACGGCTAGCCTCCCTTAATAATTGTAGCGTGGTGTTTATGGGGTGCCGTCTGCTCCATCCGGCGTGTCAGCGTCGGTTTCTGCCGTGTTCGGTTCTTCGGCGAAGGGTTCACCCACACGGGTGACACTGTGGCTGGCAAGAGTAGACATCAGTTGTACACTGCCGGCGGCAAACAGGTTGATCACCGTCGAGCCCAGCTTGAAGCGCCCCATTTCCTGACCTTTTTCCAGCACAATTGCGTCTTCACCTTCGGCGGGATAAGTCCAGCGTTTGATGATGCCTTCACGTGGCGGCGTTACTGTGCCTGCCCATACGGTTTCGATACTGCCAACAATGGTCGCCCCTACCAGGATCTGCGCCAGCGGGCCGAACGGTGTGTCAAACAGGCAGATAACTCGTTCGTTACGGGCAAACAGATTGGGGACATTTTTGGCGGTCAACGGGTTAACGGAAAACAGATCACCCGGGACATAAATCATCTCGCGCAGCACACCATCACAAGGCATATGTACGCGATGATAATCTTTCGGTGACAGATAGATGGTGGCAAACAGACCATCACGGAACAGGTCGGCCATGATGTAGTTGCCTGCCAGCAACGCTTCCAGCGTGTAGTCGTGGTTCTTGGCCTGGAAGATTTTGCCGTCAGTAATGCTTCCCAATTGAGAAATAACACCATCAGCAGGTTGTACCAACCGATGGGCGTGCGGATCAATCGGACGGATACCCAGACGCAGAGGACGGGCAAAGAATTCGTTGAAAGTGTGGTATGCAGCGGTGTCTGATTGCTGCGCTTCCTGCATGTTGACCCGGTAGCAGCGCACGAACAGGTCAATAACCAGTTTGGTCAGGATACCTGCCTGTCGCTCCGCGCCCCAGCCAGCCAGACGTGTCAGCCATATTTTCGGCAACAAATATTGTAGAGCTATCTTGATACTATCCAACACAGTGAACCTCTTGGATTAATGATGCGCCAGGGTGGAAAAGGGCGCATTGTAGCGATGGATGCGATAAATGTCAGTTATCTGAATCGGAAAAGGATTTACGCGTTTTTACCTGTGCCATGCTGTCCAGGATACTGTGGTAATTTTCAAACCGCTCCGCCGCAATCTCACCCCGTTCCAGTGCCGCACGGATGGCACAGCCTGGGTCGTTATTATGTTTGCAGTCACGGAATTTACAATTGCCGAGGTAATTCCTGAATTCGATAAAACCCTGAGTCACCTGTTCAGGATTCAGATGCCAGAGACCGAATTCCCGCACACCGGGAGAATCGATAACATCACCGCCACTCGGGAAATGGTACAGACGGGACGCCGTTGTGGTGTGTTGACCTAATCCAGAATTGCCGGACACATCGTTGACCACGATGCGTGCGGCCCCTGGATAGAGCAGTGAGTTGAGTAGACTGGATTTTCCTACCCCGGACTGACCGGCAAAGATACTGATCCGTCCGGTTAACGCGGCTTCCAGTTCCGGAATACCCTGCTGAGTGTGGCTGGAAACCATCAACACCCGATAGTGCAGTGCACGGTAAATATCCATCAATTCTTCCACGAATTTCAGGGATTCGTCGTCCAGCAGATCGATCTTGTTCAGCACCAGCATCGGCTCGACTTCCAGTGTTTCGCAAGCCACCAGATAGCGGTCGATCATATTTAAAGACAGTTCGGGGAGGATAGAGGACACGATCACGATCTGATCGATATTGGCGGCAATCGGTTTAATACCGTCATAATAATCGGGACGAGTCAGTACCGACTGGCGTGGGTGTACGGCTTCCACGATACCGCTGATGCCGGACAGCGCCTCATTGCCAGCACGCCAGACTACGCGGTCTCCGGTGACCAATGACGAAATGGTGCGGCGAAGATTACAGCGATGTAGCGTGCCGTCGACGGCTTCCACGTCGGCATGCATGCCAAAGCGACTGATGATGATGCCTTCCTGAGCTTCACTCAGTTGGCTGTCATCCCATTCTATCTTGTTATCCGCGTGCTTCAGGCGGCGCTGATGATTGGCGCTGACCCTACGCTGCTGACCTTTCGACAGTTTCTTTTTGCTCACTAAGCCTCACTTGATACTGCAATTATCGCCCGTGGCGATTGAAGCGACTATAATACACGCTATTTTGTTTTAATTAACCGATGCCGGATGTTTGTCCACACCTTGTGGCGATCATGGCAGAAACCGGCACACAAAATCACAATAGGACCTTCCCAATGGTAGATGAAAACAGACTGATCTGGATCGATCTTGAAATGACGGGACTGGATCCCGAGCGTGACCACATCATTGAAATCGCCACGCTGGTGACCGATGCCAATCTGAATGTGCTGGCGGAAGGGCCAACACTGGCGGTACATCAACCAGATAGCCAACTGGCGTTGATGGATGACTGGAACGTTCGTACTCATACTGGCAGCGGACTGGTTGATCGGGTGAAGGCCAGCCAGTTTAGTGAACGCGCCGCCGAGCTGGAAACGTTGAAATTTCTGCAACAGTGGGTGCCGGCAGGAAAATCACCAATTTGTGGCAACAGCGTCGGACAGGATCGTCGTTTTTTATTCCGCTATATGCCTGAGCTGGAAGCCTATTTTCACTATCGGTATCTGGATGTCAGTACGCTGAAAGAGTTGGCGATCCGCTGGAAGCCGGAAATTCTAACCGGATTCACGAAGCGTAATACGCATCAGGCGCTGGATGATATTCGTGAGTCAGTGGCCGAGCTGGCTTACTATCGTGAGCACTTTATTCAGCTCTAATCTCTGTTCAACTACAGTGGAAACGTGCTGGAAATATTGCCAGGAAAAAAGTGTTTCCGAGACAAGGTGTTACCTGGCGAGTTGCTGTTTTTATCTGCAATCAGGCACAAATTCTGCTCCAAGGACTTGCAGAGCAACACTTTTCTCGTATAATTCGCACCCCGTACCGGCAATGAAATGCAGGTACGGTACAACACTCCCGAGCGGGAATAGCTCAGTTGGTAGAGCACGACCTTGCCAAGGTCGGGGTCGCGAGTTCGAGTCTCGTTTCCCGCTCCAATTCTTCTTCATTTCTTCCTGATAGACATCTATTCGAATCTGCCATTGGTCCATTCAGAAAGTGTGTGTTTTCTGATGCGTCTGATGCTATCCGACCATGTTTACCTGTAAACCTACGTTTAATAGCACCTCCGCCAGAAGACGAACAGTTTGGGCTTATAAGGAGGTACTTGCAGCGTTTTTACGATCTCTCCATTATCACCGCTATGCGCACTTTGTCATCAAACTCAGTCTGCTGTGTGGTTTTCGGCGATTATCCGTGAAGATTTCATCATTATTCTTGTGTGCTGGGATCGCTGATCGGTTGATGTACCAGGACGACGTAAGCCAGCGCGCCCAGTACCGTAATACCGGCACAGATCGTCAATGCCAGATGAAATGAATGCGTAGTGTCTACAATCCAGCCGGTAACGATGGGCGCGAACGACGCAAAGATAAAGCTGGCGAAGTTCTGGATGCTGCCTACCGAAGCGGTCATTCGTGATGCGACCGCGACGTGAATGAGTCCCCAGCAGGAGGTTCCTGCGAAGTGAATGCAAAACAGCGCCATACCGATCAGCAAAACGGCACTTATGGTGGTCGTCGCCTGAGGAACGACAAAGGTAAATGCAGCAGACAACAGCATACCAATGACGATACTGAGTTTGCGGCTCTTGATAGGGGCCATACCCCGCTTAACCAGGAAATCAGTCACATAGCCATTGGAGAGCATTCCTGCTGCGCCAAACAGGAAAGGGATAGCCGCCATTAGCCCGGTGCTTTTCAGGTCCAGGTGATAAGTACTTTGCAGATAACCCGGCAACCATGCCAGATATAGCCAGGCGGTGTAGTTAATGCCGCTGAAGCCCAGCATCATGCCCCACATCGTGCGGTGACGGAATAAACCACGCCATTCGCGAAAACTCATGGGATCACGGCGGTTATTCACACTGCCAGCATTAAGATAGGTCTGCTCTGCATCGGTCAACGCAATCTGCTCACGGTTGCGATAGAGCATATACCAGCCAATGGAGAGAAAAACCCCCATAATCCCGATGGTGACAAACATCCCCCGCCAGCCGATAGTGATTAGCATCGCCGCCAGAATAGGAGGACTTATTGCCAGACCGATGGTGGATGCCGCGTTAAAGAACCCCATTGGGCGTCCGCGTTCTTTGATGTTGAACCAGTCATTGATGACCTTTACACCGCAAGGATTCATCGGCGCCTCACCAATCCCCAGACCGATGCGGATCAGTACAAACTGAGTGAAATTGTGTACCAACCCGGACAACGCCTGGAACAGCGACCAGAAGAACATTCCCAGTCCCAGCATAATGCGTGGTCCTTTACGATCCAGCAACGGACCACAGGGCAGTTGGGCGATGCCATATGCCAGTGAGAACACCGATAACAACACGCCAATTTCCGTGGCGTTTAAGCCCAGTTCCGTACGAATCGTCATATTGGCTACTGACAGAGAACTACGGTCGAGATAATTGATGACTGCGGCAAGAAATAACAAAATTATTGCCGTAGTCTGAATGCGTTTAATATGAGTGCTGGGTTGAAGAATTTCATTTTGTGAAGTGGAATTACCAGCACTGTCTGTTTTATTAAAATCATTCTGCCCATCAATTGTAATATGTGTATTATCCACACTTTACTCCTGAATATTTATTATTTCTTTTTCGCTAAAATTCTGGCGTCAAAGAGAGGGAAATGCGCTTTTTAATTTATGCGCATGAGACTATTAAATTTAACCGCTAACTCACTAACAACCGGGTAATTAAGTCGACTTGGGATGAGCGTAGAATGCATTGAATTTATTTTCGCTAGCGTTTTTACAATTTCGTGCAGTCGATAATGATTTCCTGTTTTTAATCGGTACTTAATGATTGAGCGGTTCAATATTGATTGATGGAACGAATCATTGATTGTTTCGCGGTTTCCAGATGATTACGCAATGCCAGAGTGGCATCCAGGTCGTTACGGCAGATCAAGGCGCTGAGAATGGTCATGTGTTCATCAACAGCAATGATGTTGTGTTGCTTTAAATCGCGCTCATCCCACTGATAATGAAAATGGAAAATAACAGATATGATCTCAAGGGATTGATTGAAAAACGTATTTTTAGCAGCGGAAAGAATCAGCGCGTGAAAATCACGGTCAAGCTGGGAGAACATGCGGTAATTGTCGCCAATGCTGTCACGTAACAATCGGTGGCGTTCAAGCAGGGCTTTGGCCTCCAGCCATAATGGATCATGTTCTGGCCGGTTCAGAAAGTGTTGTAATGAATGGATTTCCAGCATTTCACGTAATTCAAAGAGTTGTTCAGCATATGACTGATCAAACTGCTTCATGCTCCACTGACCGCGACGTTCACTGACGATCAGATTGTAGCGGCAAAATTTCAGCAGATATTCGCGTACCACGACCGGGCTAACTCCAGCGGCTCTGGCCAGTTGCAGTTCAGAGAATGTTTCACCACTTTTTAGCTGGCGCTGATTGATCATATTGAAAAAAGCCTGCTCAAAAATCCGGTTTTGTTCGTCCAGCGGCGCGGAAATGCACTCAAAACCGTCATGGTGCCCAGGTGTTCGTATGATGCTGTAGTCCCTGCCTACTTGCACCAAGACACCTTGTTCCGTGAGGTGGTTTACAATATGGCGGACGGTGGTGCGGCTGATATTGTACATCTCGGCCAATGCCGACTGGGAAGGTAGCGGTGAAGGGATATGGCCGCGGGCCATCCCGTCAATAATCTGATTAATCACGTTGTGGCGGAGATTTTGTGAGCGGCTCATTTTAAGGTTCCTGTTTTTTTTGTTATTAAAACCATATTTAAAACATTTTTTTTCGTGATGAATCACAAATTATGTCTGTGGTTTAAACATATTTAATTTTTTCATTAATAACTGTCGTAATACAGAAAGGGAGATTTAAGAAATGGTTATGATGAAATCATTGGTGTGTTTAGAACCAGAAAATATGCTTTTCCAGCAGCGTAATAAGCCCATTCCGGCAGATAATGAGGTGTTGATAAAAATAAAGACAGTAGGCATTTGTGGTACGGATATTCATGCCTGGGCGGGGAAACAACCTTTTTTCAGTTATCCACGGGTGTTAGGCCATGAAATATGTGGGGAGGTGGTCGGTCTTGGCAATAATATTCATGATATACGAATCGGAAAACAGGTCGTAGTTCTCCCCTATGTGGCCTGTAAAAAATGCCAGGCTTGTTTGAGTGGGCGTACTAATTGCTGCGAAAATATTTCAGTGATTGGTGTACATCAGGATGGTGGATTTAGTGAATATCTGAGTGTACCGGTGACTAATATTTTATTGGCGGAGGGGATTGATCCTGAATCTGCGGCATTGATTGAGCCATTTGCTATCAGTGCTCATGCTGTTTGTCGGGCAGAGATCAAACCCGAAGAGCCGGTGCTGGTGGTGGGGGCCGGGCCTATCGGGTTGGGTGTGGCGGCGATAGCCAAGGCGGACGGCGCTCATGTGTTGGTTGCAGATACCAGTGCGGAACGACGTACTCATGTACAACGGTATCTACAGCTTGAAGCATTGGATCCTGCGCAGGCAGATTTTGATGCGCAGTTGCGTGAGAAATTCAGTGGCTCGCTGGCGCAGAAGGTGATCGACGCCACCGGCAATCCGTTGGCGATGAATAACACCGTTAATTTGATTCGTCACGGCGGCAGCATCATTTTCGTCGGACTGTTTAAAGGGGAATTGCAGTTTTCTGATCCTGAATTCCATAAGAAAGAGACCACCATAATGGGAAGCCGTAATGCAACCCTGGACGACTTTGCCAAAGTGGGGCGCTTAATGGTTGAGGGCAAGCTCAGGGCCGAGATGATGTTGACCCACCGTTACCGTTTTGATGTGCTGGCCGATGTTTATGAAAAGGATGTGATTAATAACCGCGATCTGATCAAAGGCGTCATTCATTTCTGAATCTGTTCAATCGGTGTCCCGCTGTGATGTTGAACGTTCTGTGGATAGTGATGTTAACCGTGAAATGTTGCTGTCGCGCCTTATCGCGCGACGCACGCTTACCGATTTTAGTGTGGTGATGGTTCCCCGGTTGCCAGGAAGGGCACTCTTGCATGTTGTTTTACATATATAGATACAAAAAGACATCATTTTATATAAAAAAGTCTTTTTAGACTCACTCAGTTTCAAATGCTCATACACTCCGCCTTCTCTATTGATAAACTAAATGATATCAATAATCATTCTTATTTAATCAAGAATCCTATTTCCAGGGGCGAGTTCATTGTTAGCTACATTCGTTATCGGGCTGCGTGAGGGGTTGGAAGCGGCGCTTATCGTTGGCATTATTGCGGCTTTTTTACGTAAAAATGGCAAAAGTCTCACTGCCATGTGGGCGGGGGTTTTTCTGGCTGTTCTCCTTTCTGTGATTGTCGGTGTCGTGCTTGAAATGACTGAACACGCGTTACCTCAGGCAAGCCAGGAAGGGATGGAGGCGATTATCGGTGCTGTCGCCATCTTCTTTGTCACCGGCATGATTATGTGGATGAATACGCATGCCCATAATATGAAGAAAGCGCTGGAAAACGAAGCCGCACAGGCCATCAGCCAATCCAGTGCCTGGGCGCTGGCCAGTATGGCGTTTCTGGCCGTTCTCAAAGAGGGCTTCGAGACGAGCGTTTTTTTGCTGGCTACTTTCTCAGTGGCGCAATCTGCCGCGTGGGCTGCCGTCGGCGCTGTTATCGGTCTGATCATGGCAGTCATTATTGGCTGCGGTATCTATTTCGGCGGTGTTCGTATCAATCTGTCTCGATTTTTCCGTTTTACCGGCCTTTTCCTGATCCTGGTCGCAGGGGGGTTGATTATTACCTCTCTGCGCAGTGCTCATGAAGCCGGTTGGCTTAATATCGGCCAGGAGCGGATTGCCAATCTCACCTGGTTGGTGCCACCGGGTTCGATACAGTCTGCATTGATCTCCGGTGTGCTTGGTATTCCGGCAGACCCATGTCTGATAGAAGTGTTAGGGTGGTTTCTCTACATTGTTATCGTCGTCCTGTTTATCTACTGGCCCTCAGACCACCGTCCTTCGACAAAAGTAGCCGTACGTTGGCTGTTGAGTAGTGCTCTGGTACTGGCTTTGTCTGCCCTGTCATTGTTTCTGTATTACCCCAAGCCCACGTTGCACATACCGAATACTGTACCCCTGGTCAGTAACGAGGCACAAAACCCAGCCGGTCAACTGACACTTCTGAAAAAAGCGGACAATGGTTATCAGCTAGACGTGATATCAACCGGCAGCAAACCCAGGATATTGGATTTACCCACTGATGCGCAGGTGAAGGAAAACCAAGATGGGTTTGTGGTCGAAACGTGGTCGATCAGAAGGTCATTGACACCCGAGGATGCGCCTAAGGTACTGACTCTGGATCAAGTCGTTGAGCTCTATGGTAACCGTATTCCTATTGGCCTGAATCCCTCACAGCATCCTGGCCCCTATCAGGCCGCATGGACAGTTCACTGCTCTATTGATGTCTCTATTGCGCAAGGGGTGTTACTGAACGCCAGCGGGCATTCCGATGATGTTGTCACACTCTCGGGAAGCGGTCTTCAATCACCAAGAACTGTCACCGCCCGTAATGATAAGCCCATGTCTGCATGTAACTGGCAGGTAGCCCGCGCCTATCGACAACACGTTGAGACGGCGTTGCAACGGATGCAGACACTTCAGGATTCTTCCCGTTTCTGGGCCGTAATACTGCCCCTCTTTTTAACTGTACTCGCGCTTATTTTTGTCTTTTGTGCATTACGGATGTCATGGACACGCCATAAGCAACGACAGCCGATATTTGCCAAAAACAGTCTGTTATTTAGCCCCGCAAAACCGACGACATTACCTGAAAATAACCAAAGGAAATAAACTCATGTCTAAAAAAATAGTTAAGCGAAAAGAACCGCTGATGACCGTTGCTGGCCTGACTACACTGTTAATGTTTTCGATGGGGGCTTCGGCAAATAATGCCATGCCTGCCCCGGTAAAAAACGGTGTCTCACACGTGAATATCACTATGACGGGGGCAGACGGCGGCACCTGTGTGATTGACCACAATTCAGTGAAAGCAGGTCCGGTCACGTTCAATGTTATCAATAAGACCGCAACCGCGATTACCGAAGTCGAGTTACAGAGCAATAATCGTATACTGGGTGAGAAAGAAAACCTTGCCCCTGGTCTGCCGGCCGTGAAATTTACGCTGACCCTTGATGGTGGCAAATATCAAATCTATTGCCCGGGTGCCAAACAGGAAATGATCGACTTTACCGTTACCGGTAAAAGCGCAATTCGGCCTGCTGGCAGTACCGCGACGCTTCTGGCGCAAGGTACGAAAAACTACGCTATCTATGTAAGTGGTGTGGTTGATGCCATGGTTGTTGCTGTTAATCGCCTGGCCGCAGATATTAATGCCGGCGATTTAAGTAAAGCGAAAGCTGATTATGCTAAAGCGCGCCCTTTCTATGAACGTATTGAATCCAATGTAGATGGCTTTGTGCTGCCTGGCTTCAAAGCCACCGATAATGCCGGTAATCTTGACTATCTCATTGATATGCGAGCGTCTAACCTTGACCCTAAAGTAGGCTGGCACGGATTTCATGCGATTGAACGTGACTTGTTTGGTCGTGGTGAAATTACCCCGGATACCAAAAAATTGTCCAGTGAACTACAACAGAATGTCGCCAAGCTGGACACGCTGGTTAAAAGGCTAACCTACAAACCAGAAGATCTGGCTAATGGTGCAGCGGACCTGTTGGAAGAAGTTCAGAACACCAAAATTAACGGAGAAGAAGAAGCATTCAGTCACATTGACCTGGTTGATTTCGCTGGCAATGTGGAAGGTGCCGAACAAGCCTTTTCTGACCTGAAGCCTGGCCTTGAAAAGATTGACCCGGATTTGACCAAGCAGATTTCTGCGCAATTCACAGTCGTGCATAACCAGTTGGAAACGTATCGCGATCCTAAGGTTGCCGGTGGCTATAAATATTACACCGCCGAGCTGAAAGCTGCCGATGCCGCGAAACTGAGCCGCACTATTCAGGCGTTACAAGAGCCGTTGTCAAAAATTGGCGAGAAAGTAGCGGCTAATAAAGGAGCTTGATCAATGAGTCATAAACACTATTCGGACAAGACCGGCACGTTTTCACGCCGTGATCTACTGAAAGGTGCAGTTGCCAGCGCCCTGGTCATTCCGGTAGCCAGTTCTGCGCACAGCCAGACGGTTGCGGCGAGCGATTCCGATGACATGATTGATTTGTCACACCAGCATGCTTTTTATGGCGTAGGTGGTCAGCCGGGGATAAGTACGCCACCTCAGCGTTATATCATGTTCATGACTTTTGATTTGACGACCTCAAGTCGGCGGGATTTGCAGGTATTACTGGCACGTTGGTCATCGGCTATTGCGCAGTTGATGAAGGGGGGAACTATCGGACAAGTAGAACCCCTCAGAGAGAGTGGCGTAGGAATGGATACGGGTGAAGCACTGGATTTGGGCCCCGCCTCGTTGACCGTGACGGTCGGTCTCGGTTCACGCGTGTTTACGGATACTTTCGGTCTTGCCCAACAGAAACCCGCCCTGATGCGTGAATTGATTCCATTGCCTAGTGATAACCTGCAAGCGGAATTGAGTGGGGGGGAGACCTTTCACTGCAAGCCTGCGCCGATGACCCGCAAGTTGCTTATCACGCCATTCGCGATCTGGCGCGTATTGCTAAAAGCACTGGTGCGGCAGCGACGCGCTGGACACTGATGGGATTTGGTCGTGCTTCGGCGGGAAAAGGGCAGTCGACGCCGCGTAATCTTTTTGGTTTTAAGGACGGCACCCGTAATATCACCGAGAAAGCCGATTTCGATAAATACGTCTGGATCAAAGACGGTGGTCCAGCGTGGCAGCAGCAGGGCTGTTATCAGGTGGTGCGTAAAATCAAAATGCACATTGAGAACTGGGATACTGATCGCGTAAGCGATCAGAACAACATTTTTGGACGACACAAAGTGTCTGGCGCACCGCTCAGCGGGGAAAAAGAGTTTGATACCCCTGACTTTGATAAGACCGATTCCGAAGGAAACTTGATTATTCCCGCCAAATCTCACATTAGTCTGGCCGCGCATGAGAATAATCAAGGCACAAAAATTCTGCGTCGTTCCTATAACTATACTGACGGACTGAATAATATGGCCCAGCTGGATGCTGGCCTGTTATTTATCAGTTATCAGAAAGACCCTGCACAATTTGAAAAACTTCAAACTAAATTAGGGGCATCTGACGCGATGAATGAATATATTTCGCATATTGGTTCGGGGATTTTTTTTTGTTCCTCCCGCGCCAAAGGAAGGTTCTTATATTGGTGCTGAAATGTTTGCTATTTAAGTCGGTTCGCTTTGTCTCTTTCTGCCTGGCGAGTTTGCAATTAGACCGATTCTATTGGTAATGAGATGAGAATATTGGCAGTTTGCCTGATATTCCCATCTCAGCACGCTGGCCGATTTTAGCGCAGTGACGGCTTTTTAATTGGAAATGAGACAAACGGTTTGATCTCTTTGAGTACAAACATGCTTTGCATCTCTTTGATGCCGGGTAAACGCCTAATCACCGACATGGCGAACTCGGCATAGGAATCCAGATCCGGCGAGACGACCTGCAATAAAAAGTCGGCATCGCCGCCAATACTGTAGCAAGACACCACGTTTTCCAAATCAGTCACTTCTTGTTCAAACTTGCGCGCTTCCGCTTGGCTGTGACTATCAATACTGACCCGGACAAAAACCATCACCCCGAGGCCAATTTTGCGCCTGTCCAGCACTGCCCGATAACCCTGAATAATGTGGTCTTCTTCCAGCTTACGCACTTTGCGCCAGCAAGGTGAAGATGACATTCCTATTTTGTCGGCCAATGTCTGGTTGGTAATGCGGGCATCTTTTTGCAGTAAGGTCAGAATCTTAATATCTGTCAGGTTTAATGTTGATTCGGTCATATTATTTCTTAAATGGCGACTGAATAGGTAAATATTACCTTTATTAGCGGAAGGTTCAAGAGTTAAAGGCAACCCTTTTCTTTTTTCAGCAGGCATAATATCGGCATTCAATGATGTTATTTACGCAATGGTAATAATTGTTATATAAATCAATGTATTGACATTAAAATGGAGCCTGTTTCCACAAGAATGGCAGCAATAAAAGAGAAGGATAAATGATGTTGGAACCTGCACAAATTCTGGCTTATATCTCGGCATTGGGGTTGGCTGCGGCCATTCCGGGACCAGGGATGACCGCGTTGGTTGCCCGTAGTGTGAGCGGTGGGGCGGTAGCCGGTTTTTCCATGCTGTTTGGTTTAATCATTGGTGACCTGACTTACCTCTCTTTTGCGGTATTCGGTCTGGCGGTGGTGGCACACAGTTACAGCGCGTTGTTTACGTTAATCCGTTGGGGCGCGGCGGCTTATCTCGCCTGGCTAGCCTGGCAATTCTGGGCGCATAACCCAAAAACCATCAATATCGATCAGAAAATCCGTCGCGGGGAGCTGACTTCAGCCTGGCTGTCGGGGTTGACCATTACGTTGGGCAATCCGAAGACCATCGCTTTTTATCTCGCGTTATTGCCGCTGGTTATCTCGCTGGATACGGTTTCGCTACGAAGTTGGGGATTGGTGCTGGTGCCGTTGACTATTAGCGTGTTGCTGGCGGTCGGTGCGATGTTTATCCTTGGCGCGCTCAAAATCAGACATTTTCTGGCCAGCACTCATGCTCAACGGCTGTTATTCAGGACGGCAGCGTTTATTATGGCCGCCGCTGCGTTGGGGATGATGCTGAAAACCCACTAGTCGGACCGGTGACTAATACGCTTCCCCTTCACCAAATGCGCCTTCGACCAGGCAGATTTTTGCGGCAAATTCGGCACCAGCAGAAAGCGCTTGCGTCGGGTCACGGTGAGCGTGTAGCGACAATAGAAACGCGGTAATAAAGGCGTCACCAGCGCCCAGCGTATCGACAGGAGTAACCCGTAGCGGGGATTGATGCAGCCACCGTGTGCCATCGTATAACATCGCGCCTTCAGCGCCTCGGGTGGCGACCGCGTATCGACTGCCGGCGAGGTTTGCCGCCTGTAACAACGATGTGTCTCCTCCAGTGAATATTGCGGGCAGGAGAAAAAGGCAAAGTCGAGATAAGGGCCCAATTCCGGTATCGGAATTGGGGATCAGTAAAATCATTGAGCTTAATGGCGCCGCTCCCAGTAGCCAGCTCATCTATTTCCGTTATTCTCAGGCCAGCGCCCGTATCGCGCAAAGATTGCACATTCAGGAAAACGACCCGTTACTGATGATAAAACGCCTGCGGCTGGCTGACGGGCAACCTTTCTGTATTGAAACCAGTTATTTACCGCAAGAGCGAGTACCCGGCCTCACTGAGGCGATGCTGGAAGCCACCGGCTCGTTGTACAAGATTTTGGCGGATCAATACCAGATTTATGGCGTGATTGATGAAGGCACTATCCAGGCCGACACCATGAATGAGGAGGAGCAGTTATTATTATGCGCTAAACCTGAATGCCCGGCGCTGGTTTATCGCGGCGTGATTTATGATGGTGCCCGGCAGCCAGTGGAGTATCTGGTCTCGGTTAACCATCCGCAACGGGTGGCGTTTAAAATCAGTGGCAGCCTGGCGGGGGAACCATAATCCCGCTGTCGTGCCATGGACCGAATCCAGGTATGACATGGTTTATCTTCGGTGTGAATCTGTGAGTGAATGAGTCAGTTTCCTTCGCGCAGGAAGTGACGTCCCTGTCATGCTTCCCTTATTTCACATCACGGTAACTTAACCGTCCGCCAGCCGCTGATAGCGAGCCAGTCGTTCTTTGGCATCCTGCTCGGTTTTGTTAAATAACTGGTCGGCGATGTCAGGATATTGCCGTTTTAGCGAGGAGTAGCGCACTTCCCCTTGCAGGAATTCCTGAAAGTCCTCTTCTGGTTCTTCCGAGTCCAGCATAAAGGGATTTTTGCCCGCGGACTGACGCAGCGGATTAAAGCGGTACAAATTCCAGTAGCCAGCGTCAACCGCGCGTTTGGTTTCTCTCTGGCTGCATCCCATACCCGCCCGCAAGCCGTGATTGATACAGGCCGCGTAAGCAATGATCAACGATGGGCCGGGATAGGCTTCGGCTTCAGCAATGGCTCGCAGTGTTTGGTCTTTGTCTGCGCCCATCGCAATTTGCGCCACGTAAACATAGTCGTAGCTCATGGCCATCATGCCCAGATCTTTTTTACGGGTTCTTTTCCCCTCCGCCGCGAATTTTGCCATGGCGGCGGCGGGCGTGGATTTGGACGATTGACCGCCGGTATTGGAATAGACTTCGGTATCAAACACCAGCACATTGATATCTTCACCGGAAGCCAGCACATGGTCCAGTCCGCCGTAGCCGATGTCATAAGCCCAACCGTCGCCGCCAAAAATCCATTGTGAGCGTTTGGTCAGGTAATCGCGGTTCTGATAGATTTTATTGAGCAGCGGATCGTCGCTTTTCTCTTTTTCCAGCAGTGTGGACAGCTGTTCAGTACGCTCCTGCGTGCCTTCACTATGGTCTTTCAGTTCCAACCACAGATGAAGGGACTGTCTGAGCGCTTCGCTGAGTGGCAGGCTTAGGGCGGCGGTGACATCACTGGCAACCTGTTGTCGGATAGCGTTACTGCCGAGCAGCATGCCTAACCCGAATTCCGCGTTATCTTCAAACAGCGAGTTTGCCCAGGCTGGGCCTTGTCCCTTGTGGTTGGTGGTATAGGGAATGGACGGGGCGCTCGCTCCCCAGATAGACGAACATCCGGTGGCGTTGGCAATCAGCATTCTGTCGCCGAATAATTGGGTGATCAGGCGGGCATAGGGTGTTTCGCCACATCCGGCACAGGCACCGGAAAACTCCAGCAGGGGTTGTTCAAACTGACTGCCTTTTACCGTCGTCTTTTTGAATGGGTTGGCTTTGGGTGACAATGTGAGCGCGTGTTCCCACAGTGCAATCTGATGCTGTTGCGACGCCAGCGGTTGCATAGTCAACGCTTTACCTTTCGACGGGCAGATATCCACACAGTTGCCACAGCCAGAGCAATCCAGTGGTGAAATAGCGAGATGATAATGCAGGGTTTTAGCGCCAGTCGCTGGTTTCGTGGTGAGTCCGACGGGGGCCGTTTGCCACTCCTCCTCACTCAATAATGCCGGGCGGATAGCAGCATGCGGGCAGATAAACGCACATTGGTTACACTGGGTACAACCATCGGACTGCCATTGCGGCACATTGATGGCAATGCCTCGTTTCTCAAATGCGGATGTCCCGACCGGGAAGGTGCCGTCTTCCATATTGCTAAAAGCACTGACCGGCAGCAGATCGCCCTCCTGACGATTCATTGGTTCCAGAATCTGTTGAATAAAATCAGGTACGGCGCGTTTTGCCACGGTTTCTTCGCCCAGGGTTTTCCAGTGATCGGGAACATTGAACTGTACGGGTGCCAGCATTCCCTGGTCGATGGCGGCGTTATTCATTTCCACCACTTTCTGACCTTTATTGCCGTAGGATTTGGCCACTGCGCCTTTCAGGTAATCTGCCGCCGTCGCCGCCGGAATAATATCAGCCAGTTTAAAGAAGGCAGCTTGCATGATCATATTAAAGCGGCCTCCCAACCCCAGCTGTCGGGCAATCTGTACCGCATTGACCAGGTAAAATCGAATGGCGTTATTGGCGAGGTAACGTTTCATGGCCACCGGCAATTTTTCTTCCAGCTCCGCCGGTTCCAGCGTGCAGTTCAGCAAAAAGGTGCCACCCGGTTTTAATCCCGCCAACAGATCATATTTGTTGACGTAGGATTGCTGCGAACAGGAAATAAAATCTGCTTTCTGAATCAGATAGGGTGAGGTGATCGGCTGCTGACCGAAACGCAGATGTGAAACGGTAATGCCGCCTGATTTCTTGGAATCATAGGAGAAATAGGCTTGCGCATACATGGTGGTTTGATCGCCGATGATTTTTATCGCGCTTTTATTGGCCCCGACCGTACCATCGGATCCCAGTCCCCAAAATTTACAGGCGGTGGTACCCGGCAGCGCGGTATCAATATCCTCGGCAGGATAAGGCAGGGACGTATAGGTAACGTCGTCTATGATACCGACAGTGAAACCATCTTTGGGCTCGACCTGTTTGAGGTTGTCGAAAACCGAAACGATCTGTGATGGGAAAATATCTTTCCCGCCCAGTGCGTAGCGTCCACCAACGATTAATGGCCGTTGCTCACGGTTATAGAACGCGTTCTTCACATCCAGATACAACGGCTCGGCCAGGGCGCCGGGTTCTTTGGTGCGATCCAGCACGGCGATGCGGGTGACGGTAGCGGGAATGTATTTAAAAAAATGCACCAGGGAAAAGGGGCGGTAGAGATGGACTGTCAGCAAGCCGACTTTTTCACCGCGCTGATTGAGGTAATCGACGGTTTCCTGAATGGTTTCACACACCGATCCCATCGCGACAATTAAACGGTCGGCATCGGGTGCGCCGTAATAATTGAACAGATGATACTCTCTGCCGGTCAGCCGGGTGATGTCGGCCATATAGTGTTCTACCACTTCTGGTAGGGCGTCGTAAAACCGGTTGCTAGATTCCCGCTCCTGAAAATAGATATCCGGATTTTGTGCCGTTCCTCTGACCACCGGATGATCCGGATGTAGAGCGTTTCTTCTGAACTGATCAACCGCCTGCCAATCAAGCAATTTCCCCAGCTCGTCATACTCTAATAGCTCAATCTTCTGGATTTCATGGGACGTTCTGAAACCATCGAAGAAATTGATAAACGGGATGCGTCCTTTGATGGCGGCTAGATGTGCTACCGCTGCCAGATCCATCACCTGCTGTACGCTACTTTCCGCCAGCATGGCGCAGCCGGTTTGTCGCACCGCCATCACGTCCTGCTGGTCGCCAAAAATATTCAGCGAGTTGGTAGCCAGCGCGCGGGCGCTGACGTGAAATACCGCCGGCAGTAATTCCCCGGCGATTTTGTAGATGTTGGGGATCATCAACAACAACCCTTGTGACGCGGTATAGGTAGTGGTGAGCGCGCCGGCTTGTAAAGCACCGTGTACCGCCCCAGCAGCACCGGCTTCCGACTGCATTTCCACCATTTTTACCGGTTGGCCGAACAGATTTTGTTTTCCTTGCGCGGCCCATTCATCCACATTTTCAGCCATTGGGGTGGAAGGGGTGATGGGATAGATGGCGGCGACTTCGGTAAAGGCATAGGACACATAGGCTGCCGCGGCGTTGCCATCCATCGTTTTCATTTTTCTTGCCATTAACAGTTCCTCTTTACGGTGTACTGAACCCGCTATTGGTGTCGTCACCTTACGGATACACAGTCCTGAGTTCTGATTAAGCACACCCTGTGCCATTTATAAGACGAGAAAATAATGTCTTGTTTTCTATCTGATTATTCTGACTATCTCGGCAGGGATAGCCGTATGGCTGTGGTCGCGATTGGATGATTCAAGACACTGGGCGCGACATCCTGTCGGGCAGTTAACAATCGTGTCGGGGTTTAACATGACCATTATTCCGATGCTCTTGCCGTTATTTTCTTGTTCTCTTTATCACTTTCGTGTCCTTGCCGTCATTCCCGTGTCAGCGGGAATTCATGCCGGGGGGATTCCCCCATGTTTGTCAGCTAGAGAAGGTGGCGTGTTGTCTCGCGGATTGTTCCCTTTCCAACAATTGGTCTGTTGATTGTCTTGTGTCCGTCTTGTTCCTGGTGATGGTTTTTTAATTAATTTCTTATAAATCAACAAACTATTATTTTTGGCCCGCCTGGTACGTTCCCTGCACTTCTTTAGGGTGCAACAAGCATTCAACCCGAATAGGAGAAACAATTATGGCAATGCGTCAATGTGCCATTTATGGCAAGGGTGGTATCGGTAAATCCACCACTACTCAGAATCTGGTCGCCGCTCTGGCGGAAATGGAGAAGAAAGTCATGATTGTCGGCTGTGACCCCAAAGCTGACTCCACCCGATTGATCCTCCACGCCAAGGCTCAGAACACCATTATGGAAATGGCGGCGGAAGTCGGTTCGGTAGAAGATCTGGAACTGGAAGATGTACTACAGATCGGCTACGGCGGTGTCCGTTGTGCTGAATCTGGTGGTCCGGAGCCTGGTGTCGGTTGCGCTGGTCGTGGCGTTATCACCGCGATCAACTTTCTGGAAGAAGAAGGCGCCTACGGCGGGGAACTCGATTTTGTGTTCTACGACGTACTGGGCGACGTGGTCTGTGGTGGGTTCGCCATGCCGATTCGTGAAAACAAGGCGCAGGAAATCTATATCGTCTGCTCTGGTGAAATGATGGCGATGTACGCCGCCAATAACATTTCCAAAGGTATCGTGAAATATGCCAAATCCGGCAAGGTACGGTTGGGTGGGCTGATCTGTAATTCTCGTCAGACTGATCGGGAAGATGAACTGATCATCGCGTTGGCGGAAAAACTGGGTACGCAGATGATCCATTTTGTGCCCCGCGACAACATCGTACAGCGTGCTGAAATTCGCCGGATGACGGTTATCGAGTATGACCCGACCTGTAGCCAGGCCAATGAATACCGCACGCTGGCGAACAAAATTGTCAATAACACCAACATAGTGGTGCCGACGCCAGTAACGATGGATGAGCTGGAAGCGCTGTTAATGGAGTTCGGCATTATGGAAGAAGAAGATACCGAGATCATTGGCAAAACTGCCGCGGAAGAAAAAGCCGCCTGATGAAGCACGACGACGTACCGGCACATCGGCGTGTGTGCTGGTGTGTGCTTTTCTGACGAGGAAGGAATGTGTAATGACAAACGCAACGAGTGAACAAAATCAGGCGATTATTCAGGAAGTGTTGGAAATCTTCCCTGAAAAGGCGCGTAAAGATCGTAAAAAACACACGATGGTCACTGAACCGGGTATGGAAAGCGTGGGGAACTGTATCGTTTCCAATCGCAAATCCCAACCGGGGGTGATGACAGTTCGTGGTTGCGCTTATGCCGGTTCCAAAGGCGTGGTGTTCGGCCCGATCAAAGACATCGCGCATATTTCCCACGGGCCGGTTGGCTGTGGTCAATATTCACGTGCCGGACGGCGTAATTACTACACCGGCACCAGTGGGGTTGACACGTTCGGAACCATTAATTTTACCTCTGATTTTCAGGAGCGCGACATCGTGTTTGGTGGCGACAAGAAGCTCGCCAAACTGATTGAGGAACTGGAACGGTTGTTCCCGCTGACCAAAGGCATTTCTATTCAGTCGGAATGTCCGGTGGGCCTGATTGGTGATGACATTGAAGCGGTCGCCAAGGCCAGTCGACAGACGCTGGGAAAGCCGGTTATCCCGGTGCGTTGTGAAGGCTTTCGCGGGGTATCGCAGTCGCTGGGGCACCATATTGCCAATGATGCGATTCGAGATTGGGTATTGGATAACCGTGAAGGTAAACCCTTTGAATCCACACCGTATGACGTGGCCATTATTGGTGACTACAACATTGGCGGTGACGCCTGGGCATCGCGCATTTTGATCGAGGAAATGGGGTTGCGGGTGGTCGCACAGTGGGCGGGTGACGGTACGTTGGTGGAAATGGAAAACACGCCGAAGGTGAAGATGAACCTGGTGCACTGCTACCGCTCGATGAATTACATCTCCCGTCATATGGAAGAGAAGCACGGTATTCCGTGGATGGAATACAACTTCTTCGGGCCGACTAAAATCGCCGAATCGTTGCGTAAGATCGCCGCGCATTTCGATGACACCATTCGTCAGAATGCTGAAGCGGTGATTGCCCGCCATCAGGCTCGGGCAGATGCGATCATTCAGAAATACCGTCCGCGGCTGGAAGGTCGCAAGGTGTTGTTGTATCTCGGCGGTCTGCGTCCCAGACATGTCATTGGCGCCTATGAAGATCTCGGCATGGAAATTATCGGCACCGGCTATGAGTTCGGCCATAGCGATGATTACGACCGTACCCTGCCGGAACTGAAGGAAGGCACGTTGCTGTTTGATGACGCCAGCAGTTATGAGCTGGAAGCGTTTGTCAAAGCATTGAAGCCTGACCTGGTTGGCTCCGGTATCAAAGAGAAATATATCTTTCAGAAAATGGGGGTGCCGTTCCGCCAGATGCACTCCTGGGATTACTCCGGTCCGTATCACGGCTATGACGGTTTTGCCGTTTTCGCTCGTGATATGGATATGACGCTCAACAATCCGAGTTGGAGTGAGCTGACTGCGCCGTGGCTGAAATCTGCCTGATTAACATCCTGATATCCCGTTAGTTCACCGATTAGTGGCGCGGGAGGAGAAGAACATGAGTCAAACCGTTGAGAATCCCCAACTCTGCTATCCGTTATTTGAGCAGGAAGAGTACCAGGCGCTGTTTCGTAATAAACGCCATCTGGAAGAGGGCCATGATGAGCAGCGTGTCCGCGAGGTATTTGAGTGGACCACCACTGAAGAGTACAAAGAACTGAATTTCAAGCGTGAGGCGCTAACCATCGACCCGGCCAAGGCATGTCAGCCGTTAGGTGCGGTGCTGTGTTCGCTGGGGTTTGCCAATACGTTACCGTATGTGCATGGCTCGCAAGGCTGTGTGGCGTACTTCCGTACTTACTTTAACCGGCATTTTAAAGAACCGGTGGCCTGCGTTTCCGATTCCATGACCGAAGATGCGGCAGTATTTGGTGGCAACAAGAACATGAATACCGGGCTGGAAAACGCCAGCGCGTTATACAAACCGGAAGTGATCGCCGTTTCCACCACCTGTATGGCGGAGGTCATTGGTGATGATTTACAGGCGTTTATCGCCAATGCGAAAAAGGATGGTTTTGTTGATGCCGACATGCCGATTCCCTATGCACACACACCGAGTTTCATTGGTAGTCACGTTACCGGTTGGGACAACATGTTTGAAGGTTTTGCCCGTACCTTCACTGGTGGTGAGGAAAAACAATATCAGCCGGGCAGTCAGCAGCGGCTGAATGTGGTCACCGGGTTTGAAACCTATCTCGGCAATTATCGGGTGATTAAACGCATGATGGCGCAGATGGATGTGCCGTGCAGTCTGTTGTCAGACCCGTCCGACGTACTGGATACCCCGGCGGATGGACACTATCGCATGTATGCCGGCGGCACAACGCAACAGGAGATGCGCGAGGCGCCCAATGCTATCGATACCCTGTTGTTACAACCGTGGCAACTGGCCAAAACCAAGAAAGTGGTGCAGGAAAACTGGCAGCAGCCGGCGACTGAGGTAGCGGTGCCGATCGGTCTGGCGGCGACGGATAAGCTGTTGATGACGATCAGTGAACTGACCGGCAAGCCGATTGCAGACGAACTGACGCTGGAACGCGGACGGCTGGTGGACATGATGCTGGATTCCCACACCTGGCTACATGGCAAGCGCTTCGGATTGTATGGCGATCCAGATTTTGTCATGGGACTGACGCGGTTTTTGCTGGAATTAGGTTGTGAACCAACCGTTATCCTGTGCCATAACGGCAACAAACGCTGGCAGAAGGCGATGAAGAAAATGCTGGCGGACTCCCCTTACGGCCAGGACAGTGAAGTGTATGTCGGCTGCGATCTATGGCATTTCCGATCGCTGATGTTTACCAATAAACCGGATTTCATGATCGGTAATTCCTACGGTAAGTTTATCCAGCGCGATACGTTGGCGAAGGGCGAGCAGTTTGAAGTGCCGTTGATCCGTCTCGGTTTCCCGCTGTTTGATCGTCACCATCTGCACCGTCAGACTACCTGGGGCTATGAAGGTGCAATGTCGATCCTGACGACATTGGTGAACGCGGTACTGGAGAAGCTGGATCGGGAAACCATGAAATTGGGTAAAACTGATTACAACTTTGACCTTATCCGTTGATAACCCCTCCCGGCTCCCTTGGAAAGGAGAAGGCGAAGCGCCTTCATAGGGAGCTGGAGGTTTTCTTTCTTCCCCTTGTGAAGGGGAGGGTTAGGGAGGAGTCCGGCACTAATGCTCTTTAATTATCTGAAATCCAAGACTCGGCGGCGTCCGGGTCATTGTCTGCCGCAAAGGAGGACCCAATGCCAATAGTGATTTTGCGTGAGTGTAATGAGCACCTCTATTGCTACATCGCCAAGCTGGATCTGGAAGCTAAAGTGACAGGTATGGAGTTTGATCGACACGATTACTGGGGTGGTCGTGTCGAGCTGGAAGGCGGAAAGGCCTATTACATCAGCCCGCAAGCGGGTAAACCGGCATTCCCGGTCAGCCTGCGGGCGACCCGATCCGAACCCTGACAGGAGAAGAGGATGATATCTAAAGACGATATACTGTTCTGGCGGTTGTTTGCGTTAATCCAGTACATGCCGGAGTTGACCCCAGCGCAGTTGTTGAACTGGCTTTGTCAGGAAAGCGATGCCGGGTTGGATCTGGAGCAATTACCGTCGCTGTCTCTGGGAGAGCTTGAAGCGCGTTTCCCCGGCGATGTATCCATCATGACCCTTAATCGCTGGCAACAGGTGATGAATTGTCTGAACGGTGAATTACCGGAACACTTGTCGGTAGAACCCCGTCATCTGATGTCGAACCATTTGCTGGTGGCTTTTGCCTCGCAGGATGGCCTGACCATTAATGGTCATTTCGGCCAGTGCCGGTTATTTTTTATTTACGCGTTTGAGGGGGAATATTCCTGGCTGTACGCGTTGCGCCGTTATCCTGGCGAGTCACCGGATCAGGAAGGCAACGACGTTCGCGCTGACTTGCTGAAGGATTGCCATCTGCTGTTCTGCGAAGCGATTGGTGGCCCGGCCGCCGCCCGGATCATCCGCCACAATATTCACCCGGTGAAGGTCACGCCCGGCACCAGCATCTCGTCTCAGCGCGAGATGTTGCAAACCATGCTGGCTGGCGATTTACCACCCTGGTTGGCCAAACGGTTGGGGAAAGACAACCCGTTGGACAATCGGGTGTTTTGATCGCGGCCTGACGCTTTGTCATGCCCGTGCCGGCGGGCATTCACCGGCTTACGCCAATGATAAGGCATCGATCTCAGCATGTTCTGTATTCTGTCCCTTTCCCCGCGTTCGATTTTCTCCCGATGTTTCCCCGCTGCCTGATGGCGTGAATAGGCGTCGTTACGTCAATTGTCCGCTTTGTCAGAAAACTGACATCCTTATTCTCTTAAAAATCAACCAATAACATCTGGCCTGCGATTTGCAGTGTCCTGGTAGTGGCAACTTACAGGATGAGGCTGAGATGAAGGGGAATGAAATACTGGCGTTACTCGACGAACCGGCTTGTGAACATAACCATAAGCAAAAGTCGGGATGCAGTGCGCCAAAACCTGGAGCGACGGCGGGAGGCTGCGCCTTTGACGGTGCGCAAATTACGCTGTTGCCATTGGCGGATGTCGCTCATCTGGTGCATGGCCCTATCGGCTGTACCGGCAGTTCCTGGGATAACCGTGGTAGTCGGAGTTCCGGCCCGACGCTTAATCGGCTGGGATTCACCACCGATCTTAACGAGCAGGATGTGATCATGGGGCGCGGTGAGAGGCGGTTGTTTCATGCTGTGCGACATATTGTCAGCCACTATAAGCC
Source organism: Prodigiosinella aquatilis (assembly GCA_030388725.1). Classification (NCBI taxonomy): domain Bacteria; kingdom Pseudomonadati; phylum Pseudomonadota; class Gammaproteobacteria; order Enterobacterales; family Pectobacteriaceae; genus Prodigiosinella; species Prodigiosinella aquatilis. Next base: position 4,339,248 of record CP128857.1, on the reverse strand, counting down.
GGCGGCGGTGTTTATCTACAACACCTGTGTACCGGCGATGGAAGGGGATGATATTGAAGCGGTATGTCGTGCGGCCGAGGTCGCGGTGGGGGTGCCGGTCATCGCTATTGACGCGGCAGGTTTTTATGGCAGTAAAAACCTCGGCAACCGTATTGCCGGGGAAGTGATGGTCAAAAAGGTCATTGGGCAGCGCGACCCGGCGCCCTGGCCGGAAGATTATCCTCTGGCGGTGGAGCATCGACACAATATCGGTTTGATTGGTGAATTCAATATTGCCGGGGAGTTCTGGAACGTATTACCGCTGCTGGATGAATTGGGTATCCGCGTACTGGGCAATTTGTCTGGCGATGGGCGTTTTGCCGAGATCCAGACCATGCATCATGCCGAGGTGAATATGGTGGTGTGTTCGCGGGCGTTGATTAATGTCGCCAGAATGCTGGAACAGCGTTACCACATCCCGTGGTTCGAAGGCAGTTTTTATGGGGTGCGGGCCATGTCAGAGGCGCTGCGTGCGCTGGTGACGCTGATCGGGGACGAGGATTTGATACAGCGCACGGAGGCGATGATCGCCCGCGAGGAAGCGGTCGCCGAACAGGCGCTGGCACCGTACCGTGAGCGTTTGCGCGGTCGGAAAGTGCTGTTGTATACCGGCGGTGTGAAATCCTGGTCGGTGGTTTCCGCATTGCAGGATTTAGGCATGACCGTGGTGGCAACCGGAACGCGTAAATCTACTGAAGAAGACAAGCAGCGCATTCGCGAATTGATGGGGGAGGAGGCACTGATGCTGGATGAGGGTAATGCCCGAACCTTGCTGGATGTGGTGTATCGCTACGGTGCTGACATCATGATTGCCGGTGGCCGTAACATGTACACCGCGTACAAGGCACGGCTGCCGTTCCTCGATATCAATCAGGAGCGTGAGCATGCGTTTGCGGGCTACCGAGGCATCGTTACGTTGGCAGAGCAACTCTGTCTGACGCTGGAAAGTCCGGTTTGGCAGCAGTCTCATCAGCGTGCCCCCTGGCATTAAGGAGAACAGTATGGCGCAGATTATTCGCAATAAAAAACCCTTAGCTACCAGCCCGATCAAAAGCGGACAGCCACTGGGGGCGATCCTGGCCAGCCTGGGGCTTGAACAGAGTATCCCGCTGGTTCATGGCGCACAGGGTTGTAGTGCGTTCGCTAAAGTATTTTTTATTCAGCATTTTCACGAACCGGTTCCGTTGCAATCCACCGCGATGGACCCGACTACCACCATCATGGGTGCCGATGGCAACATTTTCACCGCGCTTTCCACGTTGTGCCAGCGTAATGCACCGAAGGCGATTGTGATTGTGAGCACGGGTCTGTCTGAAGCGCAGGGCAGTGATCTGTCCCGGGCGGTGCGTCAGTTTCGTGATGATTTTCCCCGTTTTAAGGCAGTGGCGATCCTGACGGTCAACACGCCGGATTTCTATGGTTCGCTGGAAAATGGCTTCAGTGCGGTGGTGGAAAGCGTGATCCAACAATGGGTGCCGGAAAAACCGCCGGTGGGGATGCGTAACAAGCGGGTCAATCTGCTGCTCAGCCATTTGATCACGCCTGGCGATGTGGAGCTGATTCGTAGCTATGTGGAAGCCTTTGGTCTACAGCCGGTGATACTGCCGGATTTGTCGTTATCACTGGATGGTCATCTGGCGGGTGGTGACTTTCATGCTGTGACTCAAGGGGGAACATCGCTGCGCAACATCGAACAGATGGGACAAAGCCAGAGCACCATTACCCTCGGTGGGTCGCTGCATCGTGCGTCTAGTCTGGTGGCAATGCGCAGTCGTGGATTGTCGCTGAATCTGCCGCACCTGATGACGATGGCGAATGTGGATCGATTTATTCATCATCTGCAACAGCTGTCCGGGCGTGATGTGCCAGGCTGGATTGAACGTCAGCGCGGGCAATTGCAGGATGCGATGATTGACTGCCATATGTGGTTACAGGGACGACGGCTGGCACTGGCGACGGAAGGCGATTTACTGATGTCATGGTGTGACTTTGCTCTCAGTCAGGGAATGATACCGACACATCTGCTGGCACCGGTTAATCAGCAGAGCCTGGCGACGCTACCGGTGGAGCAGGTGGTGATTGGCGATCTGGAGGATTTGCAGGCCATGTTGCGCCTGACGCCGACGGATATGCTGGTGGCGAACTCTCACGCGGTGGATGTAGCGGAGCAGTTTGGTATCCCACTGATTCGTGCCGGCTTTCCGATTTTTGATCGCCTGGGAGAATTTCGCCGTCAGCGTCAAGGGTATGCCGGTATGCGCGATACCCTGTTCGAGCTGGCGAATTTGATGCAGGAACGTCATCACCATCAGCCGGTTTATCACTCGCCGCTGAAGCAGCATTTTCCTCCGGTGCAGATGCGGGAGGCGCATCATGTATCATGTTAATCGTCATCTCAGTACCATCAGCGCCGCCGTGTGGTCGATGAAGGTCGCTTTCGCCAGTTCTGATTATCACCATGTGGATCAGCATTTTGGCGCCACGCCACGGCTGGTGATTTATGGCGTCAAGGAAGATCAGGTCACACTGCTGAAAGTAGTGGATTTTAACGTGCAGTACGGTCATCAGGAAGACAAGTTGACCTGTCGGATTGATGCGCTGGAAGATTGTGTGACGCTGTACTGTGTGGCGATTGGCGATACGGTGTTCCGCCAGTTATTGCAGGTCGGTGTGCGTGCGGTACGGGTGCCGGCGGATACGTCGATTGCGATGCTGTTGCAGCAAATTCAGCAATGCTGGAAGCCGATGGAGCAAATGACAACACGACGACAGCGCGATCCCGATCGTTTCGAGCAGTTGATGGCGGAAAGAGAATGGCACGAGGAGGATGATGCGGGTTAATTCTCGCTTGTATGGGATAGTGCACTCTGCTTGCGTCGACGTGACCTGACAGAATGTCATTTCTGTGACAAAGCTTACATAAACCACGACATTTTCGTGGTTTTTTTTCGGGCTGCATTTCCCTATCTCATTGATATACCTTCTTTTGTGTGACTGGCATCACATTTGCTCTGTTTTTACTATCCAGACCATAAGACAAGCGCCGTTGAGGATGAGCGATAGCAACCATCTTTCGCGTCTCAACCAATTCAGTAGGGAGCAGAGAATGTGGAACTATTCTGAGAAAGTGAAAGATCATTTTTTTAATCCACGCAACGCCAAAGTGGTACCGGAAGCCAATGCCGTGGGTGATGTGGGTTCCCTGAGCTGTGGGGATGCGCTGCGCTTGATGCTGCGAGTGGATCCTGACAGTGAAACCATTCTGGATGCCGGTTTTCAAACCTTCGGTTGTGGCAGCGCCATCGCCTCCTCTTCCGCGCTGACCGAACTGATTATCGGTCGTACGTTGCTCCAGGCTGAGCAAGTGACCAATCAGCAAATTGCCGACTACCTTGATGGATTACCGCCGGAAAAAATGCACTGCTCGGTCATGGGACAGGAGGCGTTGCGTGCAGCCATTGCCAGCTATCGCGGTGAATCCCTGGAGGATGACCACGAAGAGGGGGCACTGATCTGCAAATGCTTTGCCGTCGATGAAGGGCAGATTCGGCGCGCGGTGGTGGCCAACGGCCTGACCACGCTGGAAGAGGTTATCAATTACACCAAAGCGGGCGGCGGTTGTACGTCCTGTCATGAAAAAATCGAGCTGGCGCTGGCGCAGATCCTGCGTGAACAACCGGTGGCGGCGGTAACGGCGCCTTGTCCCAAAAATGAAAACTGGCAATCCGTGGCTGAGGTAGTGGCTGAACTGCGTCCCCACATTCAGGCGGATGGCGGTGACATGTCGCTGGTCAATGTTAGCGAACAACAGGTGACGGTGGCGCTTTCCGGTAGTTGCAGTGACTGTATGATGACCGACATGACGCTGGCCTGGTTACAGCAAAAACTGGTTGAACGCGTTGGGCGCTACATGGAAGTGGTGGTGGCGTAACTTTTTCTGTGATGAGGAGCAGGTAATGAAAAACGTGTATCTGGATAACAATGCCACCACCCGTATCGACCCGATGGTGCTGGAGGCGATGCTACCGTTCCTGAGTGATTACTATGGCAATCCCTCGTCCATTCATGATTTTGGTGTGCCCAGTCGCGGAGGAATGGAGCGGGCACGTCAGCAAGTTGCCAGCCTGTTGGGTGCGCAACATGACAGCGAAATCATTTTTACGTCCGGTGCGACCGAAGCCACATCGACTGCTATTTATTCCGCGGTCACGCTGGCGCCGGAAAAACGCGAAATCATCGTTACCGCCGTGGAACATCCGGCCACTCTGGAGGTATGTGAAAACCTGGAGCGACAGGGTTATACCATTCATCGGTTAGCGGTTTCTCCTGAAGGCGCGTTGGATCTGGCGGCATATCGCCAATTGCTCAGTGAGCACGTCGCGCTGGTCAGCGTGATGTGGGCCAACAATGAAACCGGGGTAGTCTTCCCGGTGAGAGAGATGGCCGCGTTGGCCCATGAGCACGGAGTGCTGTTTCACTGCGATGCAGTGCAGGCGGTGGGCAAAATCCCCATTGCGCTGTCAGCGACGGAAATAGACATGCTCTCCTGTTCCGCCCATAAAATTCATGGCCCGAAAGGGGTTGGTTGTCTTTATCTGCGTCGTAATACCCGCTTTCGTCCGTTGCTGCGCGGCGGTCATCAGGAGCGGGGACGCCGGGCCGGGACAGAAAATATTGCCGGTATCGTCGGTATGGGCAGCGCCTGTGAACTGGCGGAAGTGCATCAACCCATGATGGATGCCTCCATTGCTCAACTGCGGGATAAGCTACAACACGGGCTGGAACAGGCAGTTTCCCATGTCATGGTGATGGGCGGCGATCAACCCAGAACGCCGAATACGCTGAATATTGCGTTTGAATTTATCGAAGGGGAAGCAATTTTATTGCTGCTGAATCATTGCGGTATTGCCGCGTCCAGTGGCAGCGCCTGTACGTCTGGGTCGCTGGAACCGTCGCATGTGATGCGGGCGATGAGCATTCCGTATACCGCCGCGCATGGCAGTATCCGTTTTTCGCTTTCACGTTATACCCGTGAAAAAGAGATCGATTATGTGATTGAGCAGGTACCACCGATTGTGGCTCGACTGCGAACGCTATCACCCTACTGGCAACAAGGTAAGCCAGCTGCATCTCACAGCACCGACTTTGCACCGACTTATGGCTGAACAGGAGAAAAGCATGGCCCAGGTGATCATCAACGACACCACCCTGCGGGATGGTGAGCAAAGTCCCGGTGTGGCATTCCGGGCCAGTGAAAAACTGGCTATCGCTCAGGCGCTGGTGGATGCAGGTGTGCCGGAGCTGGAGGTGGGAACGCCGGCAATGGGGGCGGAAGAGCGTGCGTCGATGGCGGCAGTACGGCGACAGTTGCCGGATACTGTCATGATGGCCTGGTGCCGGATGAATGCAGAGGAGATCCGCCAGGCTGCCGATCTCGGTATGGACTGGGTGGATATTTCTGTTCCTGCCTCGGATTTACTGCGGGAACAAAAGCTGCATCAGCCGTGGTCGTGGGTGGAAACGCAACTGGCTTCGTTGAGCGACCTGGCCCGGCGTCAGGGATGTCGGGTGAGCATCGGTTGTGAAGATGCTTCCCGTGCCAGCGATGCCGCACTGTATATGTTGGCCGGTCTCGGCAGTGTCGTGGGGGCGGAGCGGCTGCGTTTTGCCGATACGCTGGGGATCCTCGATCCCTTTACCACTTTTGCGCGCATTACCGGGTTGCGTCAGCATTGGGATGGCGAGATAGAAATGCATGCGCATAACGATTTAGGGTTGGCCACCGCCAATACGCTGGCTGCGGTCAAGGCCGGTGCGACGCACGTGAATACCACCGTGCTGGGGCTGGGAGAACGGGCGGGCAATGCGGCGCTGGAAACGGTCGCGTTATCGTTGCAAACCTGTCTGGGGCGGGATTGCGGGATTAATTTCGCACGGCTGCCGGCGTTATGCCGTCAGGTTGCAGATGCAGCTCAACGCCACATTGATGTACAGCAACCGCTGGTAGGCGAACAGGTATTTACTCATGAGTCGGGTGTACATGTGGCGGCACTGTTACGCCATAAGGATAGTTATCAGGGTATCAATCCTGCATTGATGGGGCGCGAATATCGGCTGGTGCTGGGAAAACACTCGGGACGCCAGGCGGTGGATGGTATTTTTGCCCGTCTGGGTTACCGGCTCGACAGCCGGCAAATCCAGGGTATTTTGCAAGTAGTCCGTACCTTTGCGGAAAACTGGAAGCGCAATCCTCGTGAGAGTGAACTGGTGCAAATCTATCAGGATCTGTACGGGGTAGATAACGAACGGCACTGTCAGGAAGGATAAAATGATGGAGTGGTTTAATCGATTACCGGGGGTTGCAGAGCTGGAGTCGGCAGAGTCGTTTTTTGCGTTTTTTGACCTACCTTATGATGCGTCCTGGTTAAGAAAATGTCATTTACCGGTTCTGCGTGAATTTCACCGCCGTTTGGCGGCGGCGGTGCCGTTGCGTAATAACCTGGAAGATAGCACAACCGCCGACTGGCAACTGGCGCGACGCTTGCTGGCAGAAAGTTATCAGCAGATACAGCCGGGAGCATCGCAATGACATCCGTATTTGCATTTGGTGAGCAGGTGAGGGTGATTCGCCCGCTGCGCAATGATGGCACCTTTGCCGGAAAAGCCCGCGGTGAGCTGTTGATACGCCGCGGCAGTCTGGGATATGTGCGCGAATGGGGGCATTTTTTACAGGATCAGATCATCTACCAGGTGCATTTTATCAGTGAAGATTGCATCGTCGGCTGTCGTCAGCAGGAACTGATTTCTGCCACGCTCCCCTGGGATAGCGACAGCTTTCAGTATGGTGATCGGGTTAGTGCTGCGCAGCCCCTATCAATACAGGGTGAAATTGTTATCGCTCAGGGCGTGGTGGGGCACATTATCGGGACAGATGAAGGGTCACAACGTGACTGTTATGCGGTGATATTTGGTGAACGGCTGTTTCAGGTGCCATCGTCCGCGTTGATTAATCTGGAGATTGACGGCTGATGCGGATTCCCTGGCAACGTTACAGTCGTATTAAGCTGGCGCAGCAGCGTTGGCACTGTGAACCGGAACAGCTTCCCGCTGACGCACTACCCCAGTTTATTCAATATGTTGAGCGACAGATAGCGCTGGAAGCTGCTGTTGTGGCCGCCGCGCAGCAACGTCTGCCAGCGGTGGATGAGCAAATATTACACCGCGTACAGCAATCATTGGCGCAAGAGTTGACGATCGCCGGTTTTCCCGATGCGGAGCAGCAGTCGATTATCCGACATCACGCGTTAATGGATCAACAACTGGCATGGGTTGCGGCGCAGACGCCACTACCGGATGCTGAGGTGGTGGTGCAGTGGTATCGACGGCATGCTGATCGTTTTTACCGTCCCGAACAGCGTAAGGCGCGTCATCTGCTATTGACCATCGATGAAAATCGCCCGCAAATCTGCCAGCAAATGGCGATGCTGCATCGGCATTTGTGTGAAGATCCTCACCAGTTCGACACACTAGCGCGCCGTTATTCTCATTGTCCGACCGCGATGGAAGGTGGACTAATGGGATGGGTGAGTAAAGGGTTACTGTATCCGCAGCTGGAAAAAGCACTGTTTGCCTTATCGGCGGAGGCATTGAGCGCACCGGTGGAAACGGAACTGGGTCTGCATTTACTGCTGTGCGAGGCGATTCGCCCGGCAGGATTACTTTCAGAAGCAGAAGCGCTGCCCGGCGCGGCAAAACAGTTATTCCTGCTGCGGCAAAAGCAGTTTCAGCGACAGTGGCTCCAGCAGTTGCTGGCATAGTCATTGCCGTCGCCATGTCCGTGCGAAAGCGCATTGTTGTAAATAGTGCAGAGCAAAGGTTCTGGTAAAAAAGGAATAGAAATGATGTGGGCGCTGCGCAAAGGAAAGGCGGCGCCCTGGTTTATGGTCACCCTCAGGACGAAGTGCGACCGGTGAATAAAGCTTTCAGCTTCTGAGACATTTGGGTCAGCTTCTGAGACCTTTGGGAAAGGAAAAACTCAGTTCGAGCCCCTATTTGTAACAGCGCCGCCTTTAATGCCAGGAGAAAAGGTTAAATTTCTATCCTTATTTTACAATTACATCTTCCATTGCTGGGATATAACCGTAATCATAAACACTATCAACAAAAGATCGGTCACCTTCCAATACTATTTTCACCGTTGGTGCCTCTGTGCCGCCAATTCGATAAGTGCTATTGCCAGTTGGAACGTTATCAATAAAAGAGGTGACTAAACCATTAGGCATTACATAGTGTGAATATGTTTGGAAAGGTTGTGACGGTGGATTACCTAAAACCAGACCAGAACCATTCATTGGAGAATAAGGGCCGGTTAGATTATCACTAAAGAAACCATAAACGCCATCAGGGCCGTTTAATCCATCTGCATAAGTATATTTATGGCTAATAGTAAATAGGTAATATTTACCCTCTTTGAAGACAAAGTGAGGACGCTCAGTTTGGTCGTTAACACCAACAGCAGTAACCAGCGGTGGTAGTATTTCCCACTCGTCACCGGAAAGATCTTTAGCAACAGCTAAACCGATGCAACCGACCTGATACCTGGCGTTTCCGATATCCTCATAGCCAGGAGGGACGATACCCATTTCTTCGTCTCCGACAATGTGTGAGCCACGTTCACCTGCAACATTGCCTTCGAATACCATGTATAACTTGCCATCGTTTTGATCGATGAAAGGACTGGGGTCTCGGAAGTTCCAATATAGATTTTGCTCTTCAGTTTGATAAATTACGCCATCGGCTGAAAATAACGGTTTAACCTCATTAAATTCAACTAACTCAACACTATTATCTGAAGTTGAAATCTTTCCTCTGACTTTTGCAATAGTCGCGCCTGGCGTCACACACGTGTAATAGAGATCAATATCTCCATCATCATTCAACAAAATAGGGGTGCCTGCCCATTCCCGAGTAGTTGGCGATACACCTTCGGCCATAACACGGCCACCGAAAATCCAATCTTTGCCAGTACGAGAATACCAGAAGCAAATTCGTGCTCGGCCATGCCGGTTATTCCAGTCTTTGGTAATATCATAATTACCATTACTATCGAGGTATTCAGGATCGTTAATATTACGCTTGGCAGTTAAAGTAAAAATCACTGACCATCCATTAACAGAGACGATTGCCCCATCCAGAGTTCGAAGAGGCATAGTATCCCAGATGAACACGTCATCACTCATAACCGGGAAATCAGAACTAACAATAGGCTGAGTTGTAGTGGGATCATTCTCATTAACTTTGAGAGCATCGGCTCGAGTCCAGATTGTTGGTTTGTAATTTATTCGTTTCATAAAAAATCCTTAAAAAGCATATTGAAATATTAACAACTCGAATGAGTCAGCTTAAGGATTGCAATATTTAATAAAGAAAGCGCTCTAATTTAGTTGTGTGAGAAACCTGACAATATATTTATTAAGAAAAATTAAAGGGTATATGACGCTATTGCAAATAACAGTGGGTGGAAACCTAAAGCTTCATCTTTGTTATTGGCGCAGCATATGAATTATTTCCATCGTCGGCATTTTCAGGGTGAGATCATCTTTGGCTGTGCATTGGTATTGTAAGTTCGGCACAAGCCCTGGCCTGCGCCGGAATCTTGACGTTGCCAGGGAAAAACCGATTTTATGATCCTATTTGCAACTGTGCTTATAGGAAACATCCATGAATAACCATCGAGGGTATCAGTGGGATAGATCCCCGCATTGGCGGGGATGATCGGAATAGCGATTGGACGCACCGGTATTACATAATGGCGGGTTTGATCTGCGCCAGCCAGTTGTCAACTCGCTCTTCGGTCAGGTCGTATTGATTATCCTGATCGATGACCAGCCCGACAAATTTATCCTCAACCAATGCGGCAGATGCGTTGAACTCATAACCGTCATTGGGCCACTCTCCCACCACACTGGCTCCGCAACCGGTAACGATGTCGTACAGCGTTTTCAGACCACTGGCAAAGTTATCAGGGTATCCTTGTTGATCCCCCAACCCGAATAGCGCGATGGTTTTGCCCTGAAGATTGGCGCTTGCCAGTGTATCGGTGAATTCCAGCCAGGATTCACTTTCGCAACCGACATCGCAACCTGGTAGTTGCCCGTCACCCAGTGTCGGGGTCCCCAGTAACAGCACCGGATAGGAGAGCAAATCCTCCAGTGTGGCGCGATTGATATTGACCGGTGCATCCGCCATGTCGCTCAGTTTCTTGTGGATCATTTTGGCAATTTTGCGGGTTTTCCCGGTATCGGTGCCAAAGAATATGCCAATGTTAGCCATGAATACGCTCCTGACAGATAGATGAATAAAGGAAAGCAACCATCCTCTTGATGGAAGTCTCACTCCGTCATAATGCGAATGCTATGCCAGCTTTATCATGCACATTTGTAGAGCAAATCTACATGATTATTGCTCTGTTTTTGAGCAATTGAATGATAGAAAAGAGGATATAAATCCTTGTGTGCCAAGGCTTTTAACCCTTTGTCGCGTAAAACCCGCATCAAGATCAATGTTTAGTTATGTTAATCAATAAAAGGCATGGGGTTTGCAGGGTTATTGCCTACTGACAATCAACTGACTGTGATGTCGGGTGAGGTCACAAATTGTCGTAAACAAGACATCACAAACTGTACCGTATGGGAGTGTTCTATGACGATCAACCTGACGGCTGAATCATTTCCTTTAGGAGAGATAGCCAGTCATTTATCCCGACAGCATCCATCGTTATTTTCAACAGTCGTGGAGCAATCGTCGGTGGCTATCTCCCTTACCAATCCCGATGCGCACATCGTGTATACCAACCCGGCGTTTTGTCACCTGACCGGATATAGCCTTCAGCAGTTAGTGGGGCAGAATCACCGTATTTTGGCCAGCCAGCAGACACCGCGCGAGGTCTATCACGACATGTGGCAGTGCTTGTTGCAGGGGTGTGCCTGGCGTGGGCAGCTGATCAACCGCCGCCGGGATGGCAGCCTTTATCTGGCAGAAATTGATATCACGCCGATTTTCAATATCGCCGGTGAAGTGGAACATTATCTGGCGATGCACAAAGACATCAGCGAACGCTACGCGCTGGAACAGCGGCTGCGTAACCATATGACGATGATCACTGCCGTTCTGAATAATATTCCTGCTGCTGTGGTGGTGGTGGATGAGCATGATCAGGTGGTGATGGATAATCTGGCGTATAAAACGCTGCGTGCTGATTGCGATGGACGGGAGTTGCTCACGGTGCTGGGGTATCCGTTAAACAAACATGCATTGCAAGAAGGCGAACGGGTGTCGGTAACCATTCGTGGCACGGTACGCTGGTTGTCTCTGGGGTACTGGGCATTGCCCGGCGTCAACGAAGAAGCCAGTCGTTATTTTACTGATACAGCCTTGCCCCGCACCCTGATTGTGATTACCGATTGTACTGAACAGCAGCAACAGCAACAGCAGGGCCAACTGGATCGTTTGAAACAACAGTTAACCAATGGCAAGTTGCTGGCGGCAATTCGTGAATCGTTGGATGCGGCGCTGATTCAGCTTAACTGCCCGATTAATATGCTGGCCGCCGCTCGGCAGTTGAACGGTGAGAATGGCAATAATGTCGCACTGGAATCTGCCTGGCGCGAAGGTGAAGACGCAGTGGTGCGCTTGCAAGCTTGCCGTCCATCACTGGACTTTGAACCGGCGGAAATGTGGCCACTCAAGGCACTGCTGGATGATTTGTCCGCGCTTTACCATACCCGTTTTAGCAATGGCGATTGTCTGCGCTATGCGCTGGAAGTGCCAGAGTTGTGTGCTTTCGTTCAACGTACCCAGCTCCTCGCCATGCTCAGCCTGTGGCTGGACCGAACACTGTCACTGGCCGCGGAAATTCAGCCTTTTACGTTGGATCTGCATATTTTTGCCCGTCAGGATAACCACTGGCTGGTGCTGTATATCGACGACAATGTCCCACTGGAACAGGTGCGTTACTCCCGTTCACAAGCGGCGTTATCCACGCCGGGTAAAGGGATGGAGTTGCGGCTGATACAAACGTTGGTGGCGCATCATCAGGGCGCGATCGATCTCACGCTCCGCCCTGCCGGAGGAACCTGCTTAACCCTGCGTTTACCCCAAACCTCGTCACTGACAGGAGGCACAAAATGACACATCTCCCTGATACGGGCAAAGTGGTATGGCGTTTTGACTTGTCTCAGCAGTTTACTGCTGTGCAACGTATCAGTGTGGCATTGAGCCGCACCACGGACGTTGGTAAAGCACTACAGGCGGTACTGCGGATACTGCATGATGATGCATTTATGCAACATGGCATGATTTGCCTGTTTGACAAACAGCGTGGTGCGCTGGTGATCGAAGCATTACATCGCGCGGATGAGCATGTGGTTGCCAGCAGCAGCCAGATACGCTATCGCCCGGGAGAAGGGCTGGTGGGAACCGTGATGAGCCAGCGGCAGCCACTGGTGCTAAAGCGCGTGGCAGACGATCAGCGTTTTCTCGATCGTTTGAGTATCTATGACTATGACTTGCCTTTTATTTGTGTCCCGATCCCCGGACTGGATCAGCAACCTATTGGTGTACTGGCGGCACAGCCGATGGCACTGTATGAGGATCGCTTACCAGCCAGTACCCGTTTCCTGGAAACGGTGGCGAATCTGACCTCTCAGACGGTACGGTTGATGCAGCCGGTGCGTCGGGATAATGACGGCCCGGTGGTATCATCGCCGTCACCCGCCTGTAAAGTGTCTCGGCCGTTTGGCTTTGAAAATATGGTGGGAAAAAGCCCGGCCATGCGCCAGACGATAGACATTATTCGCCAGGTGTCCAAATGGGATACCACGGTGTTGGTGCGGGGAGAGAGTGGTACCGGTAAAGAACTGATCGCTAATGCTATTCACTATAATTCCCCACGTGCCTCCGCGCCGTTTGTAAAATTCAATTGTGCGGCACTGCCGGATAATTTGCTGGAAAGCGAACTGTTCGGCCATGAAAAAGGGGCGTTTACCGGCGCAGTGCGTCAGCGTAAAGGGCGCTTTGAATTGGCGGACGGCGGCACGCTGTTTCTGGATGAGATTGGCGAAAGCAGTGCATCATTTCAGGCCAAACTGCTGCGTATTTTGCAGGAAGGTGAAATGGAGCGGGTCGGGGGCGATGAAACCATCAAGGTGGATGTGCGGATCATTGCCGCCACCAACCGCAAACTGGAAGAGGAAGTCCGGGCCGGTAATTTTCGTGAAGACCTCTATTACCGGTTGAATGTCATGCCGGTATCGCTACCGCCGCTGCGTGAACGCCAGGAGGATATCATTGAGCTGGCCCATTTCCTGGTGCGGAAAATCGCCACTCATCAGGGACGGCAATTGCGTATCAGCGACGGTGCTATCCGTCTGCTGATGAGCTACAGTTGGCCGGGCAACGTGCGGGAACTGGAAAATTGTCTGGAAAGGGCAGCGGTGATGACGGAGACCGGGCTGATTGACCGGGATGTGATTCTGTTCAATCACCATGACTCTGCGCCGTTACTCCCAAAATCCTCGGCTCCCATCCCGACGGATGAAAGCTGGCTGGATCAAAGTCTGGATGAACGTCAGCGATTGATTGCCGCGCTGGAAAAAACTGGCTGGGTACAGGCTAAAGCAGCCCGTTTACTGGGGATGACGCCGCGTCAGGTGGCCTACCGCATTCAGATCATGGATATCAACATGCATCGTCTGTAAGCATTTGCGGCGTTGTGGCATTTGTCACAATGTCAGCCTCAATGCCGCAATGATGACAAATCTATCAGTGTGCTTTTTAATTTTATCTCATTGTTTATTATTGTGTTTTTTTAAGATGGTCGAACGGTATGGGTTTTGCACCAGCAAAAGTATGATTCCGTAACCGCAGACGATAGCCATGACATCTTGTTCTTCTTCATCAGGGTCGCTCCGTTGTCATACCGACAATGCCGAGACATTCACGCCACTCCAGACCAGTAAGGTTGCTCATCACCCTTGTTATTCGGTCAGTGGTCATCATCAGTATGCCCGTATGCATCTGGCGGTTGCGCCAGCCTGCAATCTGCAATGCAACTACTGTAATCGTAAATATGATTGCAGCAATGAGTCGCGCCCGGGGGTTGTGTCTGAATTGCTAACACCGCAACAGGCGGTTGCCAAAGCCCAACAGGTTGCTGCCGCCATTCCTCAGCTTTCGGTTGTCGGTATCGCCGGGCCAGGCGATCCGCTGGCCAATATCGGACACACGTTTAAAACACTTGAACTGCTGCGTACCCGATTGCCTGACCTTAAATTGTGCTTATCCACCAATGGATTAATGTTGCCAGGCGCGGTGGACCGGCTGGTGGATGTAGGTGTTGATCACGTTACAGTGACAGTGAATACCCTGGATGCGGATATCGCCGCTCAAATCTATGCCTGGTTATGGTTGGATGGTGAGCGCTATAACGGACGTGAAGCTGGTGAAATTCTGCTGGCTCGGCAGGAGGAAGGGATCCGTCGGTTGACGGAAAAAGGTGTACTGGTGAAGGTGAATTCGGTCCTGATTCCCGGTATTAACGATGTGCATATGTTCGAAGTCAGTCAGCAGGTGCGGGCGTGGGGGGCTTTTTTGCATAACATCATGCCGCTGATTGCCAAACCGGAACATGGCACGGTGTTTGGTCTTAATGGGCAACCGGAGCCGGATGCTGCCTGTCTGGCGGACGTGCGGGCGCGTTGTGGCACGGTGATGTCGCAAATGGCGCACTGCCAACAGTGCCGGGCTGATGCCATCGGTATGCTGGGTGAAGATCGTAGTCAGATGTTTCCGTTGTCGGCGTTACCCGCACAGCCACCGTCTTATTTGCCACTGCTACATCAGCGTGCGCAGCTTCATGCCAGCATCGCTTCTCGCGGTGAATCGGAAGAGCCGGAGGCTTGCCTGGTGGCGGTGGCGTCTTCTCAGGGAGAGATTATCGATTGTCATTTCGGGCATGCGGAACGCTTCCAGATCTACAGCTTGTCGGCGGCGGGCGTGATTCTGGTGAATGAGCGTTTCACGCCGAAATATTGTTATGGCGCGGCTGACTGTGACCCCACCGATAGCGATGACAAAATGGACGCGGTGCTGGCGCTGCTGGCGGATGTTCAAGCTGTGTTTTGCGCCAGAATTGGTTATGCCCCGTGGCAGAAACTGGAAAACAGCGGCATTGAACCCTGTGTCGAGGGCGCATGGCAGAATGTGACGGACGTACTAACGACCTGGTGGCGGCAGCGGCAGCTCACTGTGTGTGCCTCAGGCGATGAAAAAGGAGTGGCCTGATGAAACCGCAGGAAAAATGGTTACGGCGATTGCTGTCGTTGCATGATGCCGGCACCGCCTGTTTTCCCAGCCAGATGGGGCTGAACAGTGAAGCGTGGCGCGAGTTATTGTGGCGTCTGGACTGGCGTGCGCCAGCGCCTGATCCTCAGCGGGACCAACGCCAGGCGTTGATGACCGAGCTGCAACACGCCCGTCTTGAGGAAAGCGCACAACTGGCCGCGTGGTTGGGGTTACATATGGCGGAGGATGCGTCTCCCATGCATCAGTTTATCGCCTGTGCGTCGATGGGATTTAATCATCTCTGGCAGGATTTAGGACTGGATTCCCGCGCCGAATTACGTGAACTGATGATTGACTGTTTCCCTACGCTGGTCGTCATGAATCACCAAAATATGCGCTGGAAAAAATTCTTTTATCGCCAGCGCTGTCTGCAAATGGACGGGGATCTGGTGTGCCGTTCGCCCAGTTGCGGTGACTGTTGCGAATGGGCGCTGTGTTTTGCTCCGGAAACCTGATCTTTGGCGTGAATATCATTGGAGACAGAAAAACCATATGAATGCTCAGCGGCAATATTGGCGAAAGAGCCGGGCTAACTGCACACTCATCGGCGATAGCATGGTGTCTTTGCGCTGTATCAGATAAAACGTGGCTTTCGGCAAGGGTTGTTCCAGCTCCAGTATCACCAACCGTTCACTCAGTATCGGGGCTTGCGCCACATCCCGCGACAGGACACTGAGAAAATCACTTTTGGTGACCATACTGACACTGGACATCAGGGTTTCGCAGATCATGCTGATGTGTGGCGGCGTTGCCAGGCTGTTGAACATATCGAACAATTGCTTGTAATAGCTTCCCCGGGGGGTTGGCATGGTCCATTCGCAGTCCCGCAATGCATCCAATGTGCGGGCGTGCTGCATCGGATGTCCGCGACGGGCCACCACGCAATATTCCTTTTCCATCAGTTTTTCGTATAACAATTCGTTATCAAAAGGAGCTTCGGAATAGGTGTTGATCGTGAAATCAATTTCACCCTGACGAAGTTCATGCAGCATAGACACCAGATGTCCTTCCATCACACGAATCTTTACCTGCGGATAAAGCCGGTGAAAACGGGTGATAATCTCTGGCATCACGGTATGAGCAATACTGGCACCTACCCCAATACTTACCCGGCCACTGGCTTGTCCCAACCGTTGTTGAATATCCTCATGAGCGACCCGCAACTCTTCCATAATCAGGCTGGCGTGGCGGAAATAGGCTTCCCCACAGTCAGTTAGCGACATACCCTGACGGTGGCGCAGGAACAATCTCGCCCCGAGACACTCTTCCAATTCCTGAATCGACTTGGTCAGCGCCGGTTGTGAAATACTCAGCAACCGCGATGCCGCCCGAATACTGCCGTGTCGAGCCACCTCAACAAAGGTACGTAGCTGATTCAGTTTGACCTGCGACGCCATGACATTTCCTGATAACTAAAATCTATCACCAAAAAGATATTCGTATCTTATATGTACCGGTTGGTTTGTGTACATTGAAAAAAACACAGGAGCCGGATAGTGATTTATCCCGATCGTCAGCAGACGGCAGGCTCCCGGACAGGACAATCCTGAGCCCTTTTTGAAACGGCAACGATCGACGCGTCATGGACGTTATTTCTTCCCGTCGCTGGTGTAAGACACCAGCGACGGGAAGCGTAATAATTTTCTGCCAGCCAAGGCTTTATTCTGCTGGTGGCCGGGTTGTTTCTGTTTCAAAGAGAGAATTTATGTTTTTTATCTATCGTCAGTGTCTGCTTTTATTTTCTTTCTCCTTGATCGGATACCCAGGATGTCAGTATCCACGCCTCATGCCGCCATTTTTTAGCGTCCGGCCATTCCCAATGCTTATTTCCCGCTACTTCACATGGGTAGCCAGATGAAAACTGAGAGAACCGCTATGTATTCAGAGTTATCACAACGCGTTAATGAATTAGTCCCTTATTTAACCCGGCAACGTCGTGATCTGCATAAATATGCAGAATCTGGTTGGCTGGAGTTTCGAACCGCCACGTTGGTGGCGGAAGAACTGCATCGACTCGGTTATACCCTGAAGCTTGGCCGCGACGTGATTAAGGCCGAAGCCCGTATGGGACTGCCTTCAGAGCAAGTATTGAAGGAGCAGGAGCAACGAGCGATAGAACAAGGCGCCCTACCACAATGGATAGCGCATTTCTCCGGTGGCTTCACCGGCATCATGGCCGTGTTGGAAACCGGTCGGCCAGGGCCGGTGATGGGGTTCCGCGTAGATATGGATGCGCTGGATTTGAATGAGCAACTGGATGGCGAGCACCGTCCGTTCCGTGAGGGGTTCGCTTCCTGCAACGCCGGTATGATGCACGCCTGTGGTCATGATGGACATACCACCATCGGGTTGGGGCTGGCACAGGTGTTGATGGCCATGCGTGACCAACTGTGTGGCACCATCAAACTGTTATTTCAGCCAGCGGAAGAGGGGACTCGCGGCGGCAAATCAATGGCCGAGTCGGGCATTGTGGATGATGTCGACTATTTTACGGCTATCCATATCGGTATCGGCGTACCTGTCGGACACCTTGTGTGTGGCAATGACACCTTCATGGCTACCACCAAAATGGATGTTACCTATCGTGGTGTGGCCTCTCATGCTGGCGGTAAGCCTGAAGAGGGGCGTAATGCCTTGCTGGCGGCGGCGCAGGCCACCTTGGGACTACACGCTATTCCCCGTCACAGTGGCGGTATCTCCCGCGTTAACGTTGGGGTGTTGCAGGCGGGAACCGGGCGTAATGTCATCGCTTCCCACGCCATGATGAAAGTGGAAACCCGCGGTGCCACCAATCAGGTGAATGAATTTATCTATCAGCAGGCGTTGCAGGTTATTCATGGCGCGGCTGCCATGCATGGCGTGGAAGTCGATGTGGCACTGATGGGGGCGGCACAATCCAGTAAACCCAGTCAGGAATGGGTGACCTATATCCACCGTCAGGCCGAGGGGATTGCGGAACTTACACATATTGTCGATCGCCAGGAGGGTGCTGCCGGTTCCGAGGATGCCACGTATCTGATGGAGCGGGTGAAGGCGCACGGCGGTTTGGCGTCCTATGCTATTTTCGGCACCGAACTGAGTGCGGGTCATCACAATGAAAAATTCGATTTTGACGAAAGCGTTATTCCGGTCGCGGTGAAAACCCTGGCAGCATTAGCGCTGAATATCAAAACGTTCAAGGCATAGCATGAAACAAACACTGGTTGATTTTATCAATGACACGGTAGGTCTGCGACAATCACAGTTGGTCGCTATCGCCGATGATATTTGGGATCACCCTGAGGCCCGATTTGTGGAGAATTATTCAGCGGGGTTGTTGGCGGGGGTGCTCGAAGCTGAAGGTTTTCAGGTCGAACGCGGTATTGCAGGGATTGACACGGCATTTGTCGCCAGCGTTGGCAATGGAAAACCGGTAGTGGCCTTGCTGGGGGAGTTTGACGCACTGGCGGGGTTAAGCCAGCAGGCGGGTTGCACGTTCCAGTCGGCGGTGGAAGACGGCGCCAATGGTCATGGCTGCGGCCACAATCTGCTGGGAACCGCGGCGTTAGGCGGTGTGTTGGCGATAAAAGCCTGGCTGGAACAGCATCCGCAATCTGGCACGATACGCTTTTACGGCTGTCCCGGAGAGGAAGGCGGTTCAGGTAAGACCTTCATGGCCCGTGATGGTGTTTTTGATGATGTGGATGCGGCGCTGACCTGGCATCCCGAAACGTTCAGCGGCATGTTCTGCAATCAGACGCTGGCCAATATTCAGGTCTCATTCAGTTTCAAAGGTATTGCCGCCCATGCCGCCAGCGCGCCACATCTGGGACGTAGTGCACTGGATGCGGTAACGCTGATGAATACCGGTGCCAATTTTCTGCGCGAACACATTATTCCAGAAGCCCGTTTGCATTATGCGGTGACCAACTCGGGGGGCTCATCGCCCAATGTGGTGCAGGCCGATGCCGAGGTGCTGTATCTGATTCGCGCTCCACAGGTGGATGAAGCGCAAGCCATTTACGAACGGGTGGTGAAAATTGCTCAGGGCGCGGCGCTGATGACGGAAACCACATTGACGGTCCGTTTCGACAAAGCCTGTTCCAACTATGTGCCTAATCGCACGCTGGAGCAGACGATGTACGGTTTTGTGCAGGCGTTTGGTGTGCCGGAATATGACGCTCAGGAGCGTATTTTCGCACAGGAAATGTATCGCACGTTCAGTCGTGAAGATATCGCCAGCAATATGGCGAATATGGCACGTACCGGCGGAGAAGCAGGCACAGCATTCTGTCGATCACTGTCCGGAAAAGTGTTGACCGACTGCGTAGCGCCTTATACGCCCAGCCGTGAACTGCTTTCCGGTTCTACCGATGTGGGCGACGTTAGCTGGTTGGTGCCGACGGCGCAATGTTTCAGCCCCTGTTTTGTGGTGGGAACACCGCTGCATACCTGGCAGGCAGTGTCACAAGGGCGGACCTCTATTGCCCATAAAGGCATGTTTCTGGCCGCCAAAGTAATGTCCGCCACTGCGCTGACATTATTTACCGACAGTGGGTTATTACGGCAATGCCAGCAGGAATTGCAGCAACAGCGGCAGGATATTCCTTATCGTTGTCCTATCCCGGCAGAAATAACGCCGTCTGCGTTAAAAGACTGAAAATATTATTTATTGGTAAGGATTAAAGAATAAGAAATATATCCGCTATTTTTCATGTTGCAGGTACGTTGGCTGCCCCCGCTCACCCCAGCCATTTATGGGCGTGAGCGCCAGAGGATTTACCCGGTTGCCGCTTTCCCGCACGTCGAAATCTATCGGATATAAGCGAGTTCGCTCTCTAATGCTGTTCACTTAAGCCTGTTTTCAGAGGAGTACCACCACGGTTGGTTCCAGGAAGAACGTCGAACGTGGTGGTTTCTCGTGTAGCTCGGTTTATTAATTGACAAGCATTACGTTCGTTCTCGCGTTTATTTCTCTCAGGGAAAAGATAATAAAAATAGGTGCCGACACTAACAAGACACTTTATTCCATAAATATAACTTATAGCATGTAGAGGTAAATACTGAATGAGTATTGAAGCAGAAAATCATCAGTCTCAGCCAGTGGGATTTCTTCATTGGGTTGAGCGGGTGGGAAATAAAATTCCTAATCCGTTCCTGTTGTTTGTTTATTTAATCGTGATTTTAATGTTTGCCAGCGCCATTTTTTCCTGGCTGGGAATTACCGCTACCAATCCGGCCAATGGGGAAACCGTCCAGGTAAAAAATTTGCTTAGTGTGGAAGGACTGCAATGGATTTTACCGAACGTTATTAAAAACTTCAGTGGTTTTACCCCACTGGGTGCGATTCTGGCATTGGTATTAGGGGCGGGGCTGGCAGAGCGAGTCGGTCTGCTGCAAGCGCTGATGTATAAAATGGCATCACGAGTGAGTGCCCGCTATGCCAGCTATATGGTGTTGTTTATCGCTTTTTTCAGCCATATATCCTCTGATGCGGCGTTAGTGGTCATGCCACCGTTAGGTGCGTTGATTTTCCTGGCAGTGGGACGAAATCCGATTGCCGGATTACTGGCAGCCATTGCTGGCGTCGGTTCCGGCTTTACAGCCAATCTGCTGATTGTGACAACCGATGTCCTGCTCTCCGGGCTCAGTACCGAGGCGGCTAAAGCCATTAATCCAGCAGTCCATGTCAGTGTTATCGATAACTGGTTTTTTATGGCTGCTTCGGTTGTGGTGCTGACCGTGGTGGGGGCATTGATAACGGATAAGTTTGTCGAGCCCCGTTTGCCGCCGTATCAGGGAGAACGTAACGAAAGTCTGCACCAACTGACGCCAGAACAGCACCGGGGATTAAAAACCAGTGGTATTGCCGCACTGACGTTTCTGATTATTGTCGCCTTGTTGGTGGTGCCGCAATGGGGGCCGTTGCGTGATCCGGTGCACCATACGGTGATGCCATCCCCTTTTATCAAAGGTATTGTGCCGCTGATTATTCTGTTCTTCTTTGCGGTTTCCATTCCGTATGGTGTTGTTACCGGGCAGATCAAATCTCAGAATGACTTGCCGCAACTAATGATTGATCCAATGAAAGGCATGGCTGGATTTATTGTGATGGTGTTCCCGCTGTCACAGTTTGTCGCCTTCTTCAACTGGAGCAATATGGGCAAATTTATGGCGATTGGCCTGACGGATTTGCTGGAAGCATTGGGGATGACCGGAATACCGGCGTTTGTCGGCCTGATTTTCCTATCGGCACTATTGTGTATGTTTATCGCCAGCGGTTCGGCTATCTGGTCGATTCTGGCACCGATATTCGTGCCAATGTTTATGTTGCTAGGTTTCCACCCGGCATTTGCCCAGATTGTGTTCCGTGTCGCCGATTCTTCAGTCATTCCGTTAGCACCGGTATCACCGTTTGTGCCACTATTTTTGGGTTTCTTGCAACGTTACAACAAGGATGCCAAACTGGGGACCTACTATGCATTGATACTCCCCTTTCCGATTGTATTTTTCCTGGTCTGGCTGTTACTGTTGGTGGTGTGGTATCTGCTGGGACTACCGATTGGTCCGGGTATTTATCCGCATTTGCAATAAGTTGCGCTACCTTTTTCTGATGGCGGGGACCTCGTGCTCCCGCTATGGTATGTCGGAATAAAAAAAATCATATTAAATCGTTTGCTATTTAATTTTAAGCTATGTAAATTTGCGGCATGAACAGAAAAGACACCGATACCTTACAACACCCCATGAATGACAGTACTTACCAACTGGATGGTCAACTGTGTTTTGCGTTGTATTCAGCTAACTTGGCGATGAACAAAATCTATCGTCGTCTGTTGTCCGCGCTGAATTTAACCTATCCACAATATCTGGTGATGCTAGTGCTATGGGAGCGTGATGGTATAACGGTCTCTGAGCTGGGTGAACGTCTGTATTTGGATTCAGCCACACTGACGCCGCTACTTAAACGCCTGCAAAGCGCCGGGCTAGTGGTTCGTAATCGTGGTACTGAGGATGAGCGCCAGGTGCTGATTAACCTGACAGTGGCGGGCCGGGAATTACAACAAAAAGCCTACGCTGTGCCTGAAGGGGTATTTTGTGCCGCAGAGTGTGATATCGAGCAGTTACAGTCCATCAAAAAAGATTTGGAAGTGTTACGCACCAACCTGATCAAGCATATCTGACAGGAGGGCAAGAAGGTTTTTTTAGCTAGTTAAATAGCACACGATTTAATATTTCACTATTTAAAAAGCAGCGCGTTGTTTAACCTAAATATCTGGAGTCTATTATGTCTATTGAAAAAGTATTGTACGTTGCTCATGCCCAGGTGACTGGTGGTCGTGATGGTCGCGCAGTTTCTTCTGATAACCAGCTTGATATGAAGCTGACCACACCGCGTGAGCTGGGCGGAGCTGGCGGTGAAGGGACAAACCCTGAACAGCTGTTTGCAGCAGGTTATTCCGCTTGCTTCCTGGGGGCATTGAAGTTTGTGTTCGCTCGTGAAAAAATCGTGTTGCCAGCGGAAACGGCTATTAGTGGGAATGTCGGTATTGGTGCTATTCCCACCGGGTTCGGTATTGAAGTAGAACTGAAGATTTCACTGCCGGGGTTGGATCGGGCTGTAGCGGAAGATCTGGTGCAGAAGGCACATATTGTCTGCCCGTACTCCAACGCGACCCGTGGCAACATCGATGTGACTCTTAGTATCATTTAATGTGATGTGTACCAGTGCGGGTAAATGACATTATTACCCGCTATATGCTGGTAGCATTCGTCTGATCCCTGTCCGGTTATCGACTGGGTGATAAAAGGTATTTCTTACTCAACAAGGTCAACGTCGTTGGCGAGTTTGCCTTCCATGGTTGCAATCATCATTTCAAGTAGGCTGGGGAAATTAAACAGGCTTTCTCTGGAGAAGTCAGAGGAGTCCTGGTTAATTCTGGTTTGTAGCTCCGCTTCATAACCTACCGGATATTGCACCTGTTCAATGGTCGGAAGTGAATGGTAGTTATCAAGTAGGGCTTGCAAAAAATGGGTCTGTTTGCCGGTGTTGCTATATTCCTGACGAGCTTGAGTTACTATCGTTTCCCGCCATGCCTGCTCTTGGTCATAAGCTTCACTCCAGGCGGCACGACGTTCATTCATGGTAAAGGTGCCACTGTCATCGTAAGTGATTAAAGAAAGTTGGGTGTAAGAGAGTCCTTTAAACGGATTACTGTCTTTCCCGTTAATGAAATCAGTCGCCTGTTTAGCGCGGCTCAGTAAGTCCGGGTCTGTCGTATTGGGTGTTTCCGCATCATATTTTTTCTGATTGTAGTAGTACAACATACCGGTTATCTGATTGAGCGATTCATTGGCTTTTTGCTTCAATGCTTTGTGGCTCAGACCGGCATCTCTGGCATCCGCTCTCATTGATGCCTCATTTAACTGATGGGCTAATATGGGTGAGAGATGAAGTCCATTAATAGAGATACTCGTCCCAGAAGATATTGATGGTTCGGTAGTCGATATCGAAAGTGTCTGACCTACATTTTTTATTTCATTGATAGGGGCTGCGTCTATGATAGGTAGATTGATATTTTTTGTACTGAACATAATGGCCCTTATATACCCGTCATCTTTCAAGTTGCAAGTATGTTGTCTACCTTCAATTCCTTAGGCCGCTTACTAAAGTAAGCTCCTGGACGGCGCTCAATTGCCGCTTCTCTACAGCTCGAGATCTATTGGGTATAAATTTGGTTAACTTTTATTTTTCCAATATACAGATAACATTTATAGAAAATAATAAGACAGATGAATAAATAAACCGGGCGATTTAAATGGAATAGCCTCAGGGATGACAGTGGCTTATAACATATTTTATGTATGATTATTCTTGCTTTCAGGGTCTTTCATTAATTTCACCATAAAATTAATATAATTATCATGAGTCACGAATAGTAAATAAAAAATGCTCCCGGGACTCTATAACGGCGAAGTATACCAGTTATTTAATCCTTATTAACGAAATTATTGTGTTTGTTACAATTTTTTTTGAGCTAGAGCAAGTATAAGCAAAAGTGATTATGTTGCTTGGTAATACTAAGCATGAAAATTAATATGATGGGTATCCCATTAAATCGATTTTTATATTCAGCGGGATAGCGTGGCCAATAACATTGATGCCATGAAAATTGAACATGCCGGATGTTGAACATGCCGGATGAAGGTTCATCGAGTAAGCCGAAGATATTGAACAAGGTACTTTTATCTGCGTCCGGTGTTCCTGCCAGGGTGCAATGTTCGTCGTGATGAAGTGTTGGTGAAATATTAGTGAGTACGCATTGAAGATGTTCACCAAAGCCATGTTGGTTGATATTCGCCATGACGATGTGTGGGTACACGGGCAGAGCATCCATGTCACGTTCTCCTTGTCTTTTCTCCGGGAAACGACCTCTCCTGATATACCCATAAATATAACGACCACGACAGCCTATGTCTTTATGCGGTACGTGGAAATATGCCAGATAAAGCATTATTACTTTAATAAGTGCTCTTCTTTTGAACAATCGTAGGTTTTGCCGGGCGATGGTAAAAAATGGCTTGCCATATATATTAAATCAGTCCATAATTGCGCCCATTCCAAACGCCTTAAAGTGTTAAAGCCTTTTTAATCAAAGAGTTAAATGCTTGTAAGTCGTTTGAGAATACAGTTAGTCATGCGGGAATAGCTCAGTTGGTAGAGCACGACCTTGCCAAGGTCGGGGTCGCGAGTTCGAGTCTCGTTTCCCGCTCCAAATCTTCTTTTATATATGCCTAATAGTTTCTATAATTCGTTGATTCAACAGCGTTATGGATTTGTTGAGCATCATCCATCAATTCTGTTGAAAACCGTCATCGACCATCGAGCACGACTTTTAAGCCCGTCAATCCCCAACGTTTTTCGAACACTTGGTATCGGCACGTTAGTGTTGCCGGTGATGAAAACATCACCAACAACCTGGTCAAAACGGCAAGGCCCAAGAGCAAATCCAGCGGACTACCAACTTGATACTGTAGGGTCTGCGTTATCGCGGAATCTCTGGTCGGCCGGCGACACCTTTACCGACTACCGACAAGTGTGAAACCGTTCTAACGGGGAAACTTATCCTACATTTTGGAACCACTGTAGCTGGATGAATGAATCATTGTAGTCATAATCCGTGGCGTCCTCGCTGGCGAAGATATATTTGCCAAAGTAGACCGAGGAACCGCTGGTAATCACATCCTGCGACCACAAGATCTGAGAATAGGACTTTCCTCCGTTCGTCCCGATCCAAATCGAATAACTCCCCGATGTATCCGCCTGAAAAAAACCTGAACCAATTTGTGTTGGTATACCGCCGCTTGAACTCGCACCCTGAACCGTAAAGACGATGTTCGCGTTGCTGTCCTTTAATTGAATGAACTGGTTAGCTGAACTTTGTACCAACGCAGACCAGAACACTATTTTGTTGGCTGGGATACTGATGGCAATACCATTGCCACTTACAGGCCCTATCGTCATTATCTGTTCCTCAACCGATGCTGTTAAACCACGTTAACGTTAGACAAGAGTCATTAAAATCCTGATCTGCGCCGTCTTCGGTAATGAAGTTAAAGCAACTAGAAAATATTTGGCTACCTATAATTAGCGTCATTTCATCCCACATAACTTGTGACCAGGATTGCCCGTTGTTATAGCCGAGGAAAATGGTATAAACGCCAGTCCCCGCTGTAACAAATGAACCTTGACCGATCTGTGTGGGTGAATGCCCTCCGGTAGAAGCGCCGCTCGACTGTATCACCACCGTGTTTGTGGAATCCCGCACCTGGATAAATTGCGAATAAGAGGCCTGAACATCCGCTGTCCAGAATACGGTTTTCCCTACTGGTAAGGTGATGGGTATTCCATTTCCTGAAACGGGTCCGACACTCATAATCCTCTCCTGCTCTGAGCTGGTTTTTGGGGTGATGATAGCCTTGAATGTGATGGTGCCAACAAGGTGGTATTGGTGCCGCTGTCACAGACGAACATAGGTTGTTGTTGTTTTAAAGCAGTGCAGATTTGAGTGGCCATTTCAGTTTGTACCTGCTCTGTAAAGTTGTTGGGAAATGCCTGTGCAGTTGCAAATATGGGTTGAAGCTGCTGGTAATAAGCATTATCGGCAATCAGAGGTTGTTGCCAGAATTGTTGATTGGCAACCAATAGTGTGCGCCACGGGCTACCAGCCGGCAGATCTTTGGATTGTACAATGTAATTCTTCATCGCTACGCTGGTCATCAGTGTGGTAAATGCCTGAGCATCGGCAGCGCAATTGCTGCCTGGTGAGCAAGTTGCTGCACTGGAAACGAAACTGTCTTGAAACAGGAGCGGCTGAGGCTTTTCTCCCCAAGGCGTGGGGGTAACATAAAGCGGATCATGCGTTGACTGATAGAGCCGTATAAAGAAGGACTGTTCTGAAAATCCCATATCGGTACTGGCTTGCCCGGTAGCGAAAACCTGCTCGGTAGTCCCATTTGGGGCATGGTGATAAGTATTATTCGTGCATTTGTTGATACCGTTATGTTCACAGGTATCAGACAGGGTGACTAATTGCTTTACAACGGCCTCATCTGGGGGCATTTGCATCGATTGCTGTAGCGCCTCGAGGCCATAGGTTTGCACATAGGCGTTAATGTAGTCTGAGGGAATACTCCAACTGCCATTATAGCTGCCCACAAGTTCTGGAATGTCCGGTGAACGAGTGCCCAGATAAGTTATCAACTGTGTCAGGCTTTTCTGTGTTGTGATCTCTTGATTGTAATCGTAGATGAAATCCATGCATAACCAGCTTGGTATCCCCCACAACTGATCTTTATAGGTTGAACCGGCGAGAGCAACTGGCCATGGTGCATCACCGGTAATCTGTACGGGGTTAATCAGATGGTTGTCAGCCAGAAACCCAAGGTACAAAACATCAAGTTCTATAACATCAAAACCCTCGTGACCCAGCAATGTAGGCAGTGCGTCAAAGCTATAGATGTCCACCGCCTGGTTGAGTACGGCATTGAGTAAGACTTGTGGATGCTGTGCCTGGTACGTTTGTACAATATAGGCGACCAGATTTTCAAAATCATCGGTCGGCAAGGTTGGCAAGTAGGGGTAAAGCGATACATTGAGAACCCGTGTTTGCTGTCCGTTAAGCACCAGTGTCTGATTAGGACCCGATGGCGTCACAGTCATTGAGCGTGTTTGCAGGTTATTGCAGTTTGCCCAGTTGATAATAGGGGAATTGGGTCGGCTGGTATTCTGACCTACGTAAAAGGACTGGCCTGGTTGTACTTTAATATACCAATCGAAGCTGCTACCTGATGAGATAGTCCAGCCGTCAACAGTGCAAGTAATAGGGTTTGAGGACATATTTTTTAGTATTAACTGTCCGGCAAAAGCGACTGCATTACCGAGTGCTAGTATGCCAATGACGACTGTGTGCACCACTATCCGAGATAGAAAACTCATAGAAATCTCCTCTATGACTGAGGGAAAAAAACGCTATCCAGGCTATCTACCCGAATAAGGATTTTGCATGCTATCATCGAGCTTTATACCTGCCGCCTCTCAAGTCGCAGTCGCGTTAGCATCGTTCACTCACCTGAATCATTTACTGATGTAGGTTCATCGGAATCCATTTTCTCGCTGCCTTCCTGCGTCCTGAAATCTATCGGTGGCAATTAATTACCGCCTTTTTCTTGTTACACATTGTGGATACATTATTGAAGTATGGCGGGTATATACCCGTCATACTTCAAGTTGCAGGTGTGTTGGCTGCGTTCGTTCACCTGAATCACTTACCTGAGTAAGCTCATCGGGATTCGCTCACTTGCCGCCTTCCTGCAACTCGAATTATTTTGGGTATAGACAGGTAACCCTGACTTCAGCAACTTATCTACTGAGAATGTCTTATGGGTTTAATTAATCCGAGGTGGTTTTTGTGGGGCTGAATCAATTACACAGTTAGTTGTTATGATTTTATTTTTGGGTGTCATTCATATTCTACGTTCGAATGAATTCACTGTTTTATTCAAGATAGCATTATCCGTGCATTCTGCAATCGCTGATGTCTCAGATGATATCAGAATGCTGGCATTCCAGTTTTTAGCTGATGATAAATTAGGCTTTATTTTTTACTAAATGAAAAGTTAATTTCTATTTGTTTTTAAATTATTTTATTTTGAATAATTTCATGTTAATGATAATTAGTGTCTGATGTTATCGGGTGACTATCTTAATTTATTAAAAATAATAGAACTGTATATTTTTACTCATATTTGAATACCACCTCTGTGGCGGTGGTCAGCAAGTTGCTCTTCTTGTGTCGGATCTTATTTTACCTGTCCGCTATTTCCATTATTATCATCGTTTCGTTTTTGACTGATTGGTAGCTGATATGACTGCAATTCTCCTGCTTGATTCCCGTGCTGATGAAATTTGTTCTGTACTGCATGCTGTTGATCCTCATCTGGCACTGGTGGAAAGTACTGGCGATCCGCAGCAAGCCGCGCAATGCCCTATCTGGGTGGGAGAACCGGACAAAGCTGCTCATATGCTGGGGCTGGGAGTGAAGCCTCAGTGGTTGCAATCGACCTGGGCAGGATACAAACCGTTGTTGGAGGCCAGATTACCGCAGGATTATCGTCTGAGTCGTGCAGTAGGGGTGTTTGGTCAGCCGATCGCCGAATACATCATCGCCTATCTGTTGCAGCATGAGTTGCGAATGAGTATGCGTCAACAAAGTCAGCAACGATGTGAGTGGGATAAGTCACTACCGGGTTCATTGTATGGTCGTCAGGTATTGATTGTGGGCGCTGGCGATATTGGCCGGGAAGTCGCGGCCTTTTTACAGCCATTCGGTGTCACTTTACACGGTATTGTTAACGTGCCACGTCCTTTGCCGGGATTTGAACGGGTGGCTGGCATAACGGAATTGCCTCAGGCGGTACAGCACGCTGATTATGTTATCAATATTCTGCCTGATACCCCGGCAACAACAGGTATCTACAATGCGGCGCTGTTTGCTGCGATGAAACATTCTTCACTGTTTATCAACGTAGGGCGGGGTAGCGCTGTGGTGGATGACGATTTGCTGGCGGCACTGGCACATCAGCACATTGCGGGAGCGGTGCTGGATGTGTTCAGGCAAGAACCTCTGCCACAAGGTCATCCATTCTGGCGGGTGCCTAATCTTACAGTAACCGCACATATCGCCGGGCCATTGGTCCCGCAACGGTTAGGGCATCTGTTTTTGGAGAATTTACCCCGATTTATGCATGGGTTACCGTTGGTGGGAGAAGTCGATTTTTCTAGCGTTTATTAAGAAGAACCCGAGGATTCATCCGTTGTCCGTTGATTAAAAGTGCTTGCCAACATTATGTGATTGGTTCATAATTTCGCCCTCTTGAGATTTCATAGAAAATAACCAAATATTTCAGTATGTTATTTCTTGTCTTCTTTTGAGGGTCATCCGAGCCAATGTGTGATTTTGTCACAGGATGGAAGGTGATCAGGCATATCCGTGCGGGAATAGCTCAGTTGGTAGAGCACGACCTTGCCAAGGTCGGGGTCGCGAGTTCGAGTCTCGTTTCCCGCTCCAATTCTTCATCTATAGACATTCCTCAAGGTCTATAGTTTCTTGATTCAAAAGGGTTCTATCCCTGGAGAATGTCTGGCAAAAACTGCCATGCCACTGTTAACCATGCCCGAACGGTATATGCAATCCGGGTAGAGGATGTTTTAGCCTTTCCTTCGCTGTTTTTTCTGCATTTTTCGTTCGCAAGTTGATCAGTTGGCCGGTACCTGAATATAGCCGGCTTGCAGCCCTTGCACCTCAATGCCTTGGGCGATAGCCTGGCCCGGCGTGACCCGTATTTTTGACGGCGCTGCGTCAAGCGTAGCGCGATACCGTACATAGGTAGAGCCGTCATCGTCCGTGCCCAGTGCCTGGGGTGGCACCACAATACCCTGCTCGTTGCGGTAGGTGGTGATGGCCAGTCGGGCACTCATGCCCAGCCTGACCTGCTGCGCGGCCTCGGCATGAGGTCTATCGACTGAAATCACTACGTCGTAATGGGCGGCTGCACCAGGCGCGTCTGCTGCGTTGCCTTGTACCGCGATGGTGGCAATCCGGCCGGTCAGTGTTTGTCCGGTAAAACCATCCCCAGTGATTTGTACCGGCATACCTTCGCGCAGTTGGTGCAGATCAGCTTCTTCCACTCGGGTGAGTACCTGAATGCGTTCCAGCCCTATTACGATCAGAAGAGGCGCTCCTTGCATGACCTGTACCCCTGCTTGAGCGATGATGGCTTTGCCGCCCTCAGGCATCGACGGACGTAAAACCACGCCTGAAAACGGCGCTTTGAGAACCTGACGTTCGCTTTGTGCTGTTACGGCCTGATGACGCGCTTGCGCGTTGACTAGTTCCATTTCAGCAATCTTGCGCTCTTCACCCTGGCCGCGTGCTTTGACGGCGAGCAGTTCATCCTGCGCGGAGAGTAAGTCTTGCTGCTGCGTGCGCACTTGTTGCACAAGCGTATCGACTTCCATGCGGGCGACGATACCGCGCTCAAACAGAGCCCGTGTATCGCGCAGGTTTGTTTGCGTAACTTCCAGGGTTGAGCGGGCTGTCTGCACGGCGCGTCGGGCACGGGAAACCTCGGGGCTACTGTCCCAGTTACGTAGTTGATGGACTTCACGCTGAGCTTTGAGCAGTTCTGCCTGCGCCTGGCGTAGCTGGATTTCGATTTGCCCTGGGTCAAGTCGCAGCAGCGTCTGACCCGCTTTAACAGTCTGTCCTTCCTGTACCAACACTTCACGGATAATGCCCTCGAACGGCGCTGACAGGGTTTCTTGCCGGGTAGCCTGAATGCGGCCCATCAGGCCTAACTGCTGTTCGATCAACTGGGGTTGCACCTGCAACCACTGTACTTGCGTGTCCTGCGCCGGGCTGGCGTCGTCGGGTTCCCAGGGTTTCCAGAAAACGGCGGCAGTCACTACCATCAGAAACGCCAATAGCACCGATAAGATCGGGCGGCGACGGATAAGCGTGATCAGTTGGTTCGTCAGGCGGTATCTAGTCATTAAGCGCTATATCCCAGCTTTTCAATGTGGTGCCCAGCGTCTGATCCAGTTCGGCTTGTGCGTTCAGGTAGCTGATCAATGCGTTGAGGCGCGCATTCTCGGCATTACGCAAATCGTTCTCGAAACTCAGCACCTGGAAGTTGCTGGATCGACCCACTGTAAGTTTTTCCCGTTCAATTTCCAGCTTGCGGCGGGTGAGGTTGCGCGCGCGCTGGGCGATTTCGTACTGCCGCCAGCGGGTGCCAATATCGCGTACTGCATTCGTGACATCGCGCTCCAGTTGCTGGTGGGCTTCCGCCAACTTAATCTCCTGGTTGCGCACATTGACCCGGGCCTGTACTTCTGCCTGGCGTGTGCTGAGGTCGCCAATGGGAATTTCGACCTGTATCCCGACATAGTTTTCCCAGGTGCGTGCGGAGCCGCTCAGAGTATTGCGGTCACGTATCTGGCTGGCACCGCCCACAATCGAAACATCCCAGAGACGGTCGTTACGCGCCACCGCGAGATTGATGGCCTCCTGCTCGCTATAGATAACCTGAGAGAGCCAGGCTGGCTGTGATGCTTCGGCTTGGTGTAGTGCCTGGGCTGCATCGACATCCACACGTCGGGCCTGTAGCGCCTCGGTTGCAACAATAGGTGTGTTCAGATTCAAGGCTAGTAGCTGCAACAGGGCAAGCCGTGCCGTGTCCACCTGATTGCGGGCCTCTTCGTAGGCCAGCTCTTGCGAGGCGACTTCGGCTTCTGTCTGCACAATCTCGAACTCGGCCATGCGCCCGGTTGCGATCATGGCTCGGTTGACCTCGATCAGTTGACGGGCGCGCTCCAGCGAGTCCCGAGAGATCTTCAATTGCTCCTGTACCTGCAATAGCGTGCGATAGGACTCGATCACCTGTGTGATGGTCTGCGAGACAGTGGATTTCAGGTTGAGTCGGTTGGTCTGCTCGGTTAGCCGCGCAAGGCGCACCGGCGCTGTCGCAATTTCCTTGCCCGCACCGCGTAGCAACGGCTGGATCAGCGATATATTGGCACCGTCATTGAGTGATAGTCCGGCCTGATCGGCCTGTGTATGACGATACG
The DNA here is from genome assembly GCA_030388725.1 of Prodigiosinella aquatilis. Taxonomy (NCBI): domain Bacteria; kingdom Pseudomonadati; phylum Pseudomonadota; class Gammaproteobacteria; order Enterobacterales; family Pectobacteriaceae; genus Prodigiosinella; species Prodigiosinella aquatilis. Next base: position 4,306,637 of record CP128857.1, on the reverse strand, counting down.
TCCATCCCAGGCTCACGCGGGTGCCATACGGCGTCAGCAAGGTGGTTGCAGGTGTTACGGAGCTCTGTCGATAACGGTCATCCTGATTCCGATTGGAAAGGTAGCTGCCACTGAGCATCAGCTTCGGCGTGAAGCGGTCTTCGGCCACGCGCAGATCGAACTTCTGGGCTATGCGATCCAGATAGGCGCTGCGGATAGAACGGTTGTCGCGCAGCCCTAGATAGATCGCATCGCTCAGTGTCAGCCCGATGGTCTGGGCATTGAGTGAAATACTGACAGCAGAGGGTGGCGGCTGGCCCTGGCGGGTTGCCTGGGCCGGGCGCAATGGCTCATCAGTTCCCGCTTGGACAGCAATAGGGGCCATCAGCGTGAGTGCGATGAGGATAGGCACATTACACATCGCGCAACGCCTGTTCAGGAGTCAGCCGTGCCGCCGCCATGGCTGGCGACAAGCCAAAAAACAGGCCGGTTGCAATGGCGCTGCCGATACCGAGCGGCAACGCTGCCGACGATAGTGAAAAGGGCGACCAGCCAGAGTAGTAAACGAAAGCCCAAGCCATGGCCAGGCCGACTACTGCGCCGGCCAGCGCGCCCGTAGCGGCCAGCATGATCGCTTCCAGCAGAAAGAGCCTGGCAATGTCTTGGGGCCGGGCGCCGAGCGCCATTCGCACACCGATCTCGCGGCGTCGCTCAGCGACATTCATCACCATGACGTTCATGACGCCGATGCCACCGACCAGTAGGGCGATACCACCCAATCCAGCCAGCAGCCAGGAGAACAGGCGTGATTGCTGGGCCATACCCTCAAGCAGCAGCCGGGGAATTTGCACGTTGACCTCATACCCAGGCATTTTATCTCCCAGCCACTGCTGCAAACGGGGAGAAGTCCATGCCAGCGTAGTGCCGTTAGGGTTGCGGGCCAGTACGCTGGTTATCTGTGGGCTAGGGATGATACGCCGCATACCCTCCAGAGGCAGCAGAATAGCGTCATCCAAGGAGACGGGAAGCAGAGGGTTCTGGCCTTTGGGCTGTAGGATGCCGATGATCTGAAACAGGTAGCCACCAATTTGTACATGGTCGCCGGGCAGGGCATGGATACCTGCGTTTTTCCATTCGGCCGCTATATTTGCACCTAACACCGCATGGGTGCTGTGTGCATCGAACCTGCTCAAGAAGCGCCCTTGTGCCAGTCGGAGATCCAGCACTTTAGGGAGGTCTGCATTACTACCCAGCGTGGTTGTACTCAGCAAGTGGCCTTTAAGTCGGGCATCCGTACTCGTAAGGATCAGGGGGGCTGCCGCTGCAATGTCGGGGACGGCTTTACGAAGCGCGGCGGTATCCAGTGTGGCAATGTTGGGGAGCGCCTCGCTGCGGCCGCCGGTGGGAATTTGCACGTTCGCCACGAGCAGGTCACTGCCCATCCCTTTGAAAACGCTCATGGTTTCTCGTTCGGCGTTGTGCCCGATGTTCAGTAGAGCTACCACAGCCATGCAGCCCACTGCGATCCCCAAGAGGGCCAAGACGGCTCGGCGGCCAAGTTGGCGCAGATTCTCTACCGGTTCGCGCAACTGTTGTAGCCATGAGGGACCGTAGCCATGCGATAAGTCTGAAGCGCTTGCGGTATGACCGGGTTGTCTAGGCATGTCCAGCTTCCTCTACCCGGCCATCGTGGACTTGAATACAGCGCGCCATGCGATCAGCAATCCCGGTGTCGTGAGTCACCACTACCAATGTCGTGCCACATTCGCGGTTCAGGGACAGCAGCAGTTCGATGATGTCCTGCGCGGTCTGGCTATCGAGATTGCCAGTAGGCTCATCGGCCAGCAGTAGCGACGGTTCGCCGACAAGGGCGCGGGCTATTGCAACGCGCTGGCGTTGCCCGCCTGACATATCGGCTGGGCGATGGTGACGGTGATTGGTCAGGCCAACTCGCTCCAGTTGCATCAGAGCGGCTTGTCGGGCTTGTGGCTGGGGTATGCCGCGATACAGCAGAGGTAGTGCTACGTTGTCCAGCGCATTGAGCCGTGGTAGCAGGTTGAAACTCTGGAATACGAAGCCAATAATCCGGTTACGCGCTATAGCGCGTGATTCAGCATCGGCGCTGGTCATGTCTTCACCTGCGAGCAGCACACGGCCCAAAGTGGGTTCGTCCAGTAACCCGATGAGGTTGAGCAGCGTGCTTTTGCCAGATCCAGATGCTCCGACAATGGCGCAGCTTTGGCCCGTAGGGACGGAAAACGACACATTATGCAGAACGGTCTGATTGGACGCGCCCGTAGCGTAAGCGTGCGTAATATTTTCCAGGCGAATCAAATCGGTATCGTGAACCCTCTGCATCCTTTCTCCAGAATATTTGTCGTCCTCTTGACAGTGTTGTTGCCGCCGACTGCTTTTAACTACGCGCCTTATGCTTGCTTGTTACCGCCCACTCGTTGGGCCAGTAGCTCCAGCAAAGATTCCAGTTCGTTTTTGTGCTGGGATGATTCAGCGCTATTTGCCGGTTGTATCCTGGTCTGCAATTGAGTGTCGTAACCCTTTGGCAGTTGGGCTTCCTCGATGGCTGGGAGCGACTGATAGTAGTCCAATATTTCTTGATAGGTTTTCGAGGAAACCTCGGCACTTCGGTTGTATTCGTCCATTATTTTTTGAGAAATGGCTCGGCTCCATGCCTCGTGTTGATCGTAGGCTTCCAGCCATGCGGTCCGGCGTTCATTGATGGTAAATGCGCCACTGTCATCGTAAGTAATCAATGCTAGTTGATCGCGTGACATCCCTTTGAAGGGGTTTACTCCCTTGCCATTGGTAAAATCGGTTGCTTGCCGGGCTTGGGCAAGACGTTGTGGGTCGTCAGAGGCTGGCACTTCCGCATCATAAACAGCCTTGTTGTTCCGATAGCTGTCTCCCAGCAGCTTATTGACGGTAGACTGTGCAATAGCGGCCAACCCGTCGCGGCTGGTGTTGGCATCGCGCGCGGTCGCACGGTTCGCAGCATTACTAAGCAGGTGGGAAAGCGACGAAACCTGCGTTTTGGCGCTGGCCTGTGCGTCGATTGTACCGTTAGTTTTCTCAGATGTTGTAGCGCTGGTCTTGTTGATAGTGCCTTGTGCACTAACCTGTGTTTGTTGCACCGTAGAGGTGCCAAACTGATTGATACCGTTCATACTGGGATTCCGCAATTTCCATATCTACAGAAGAAGTGCGGCCACGCTGTTGGCTTGGGCCGCACTTTGCCAATTACTTCATCGTGAATTCAACGGTCCATGAATAGTTCGACAGATTCTGCGACCTAATGGTGGCGTTGCAGACTGCGCCACCACTGGCAGTTGCGGTTTTGTTCCATTTCGGAACTTTGGTAGGACCGCCAGGA